>JAJFHO010000063.1 GCA_021775575.1 Hyphomicrobiales bacterium | reverse complement strand
CGCGCGCGGGCGCGGCGGCAACGCCGCCACCCTCAGGGGAGGGCGTGTTCTCGGCGAGATCGAGGAATGGTTCATCGAGCAGTTTGTGGCGGGCGATACCTTCGTCTTCGCCGGCGAGGTCCTGCGCTTCGAGGGTCTGCGCGAGATGGATGTCATCGCCTCGCGGACGAGCGCCGAGGCTCCCAGGATACCCTCCTTTCAAGGCGGCAAGTTCCCGTTGTCGACCTATCTGGCTGAACGGGTGCGCGCCATGCTCGCCGACCGGCGCTCCTGGGCAAGGCTTCCCGGCCAGGTATCGGAATGGCTCGAAATACAGCGCCGGAAATCAGTGATCCCCGCATCCCATGAGATGCTGGTTGAGACCTTCCCGCGCGCGCGCAAGCATTATCTCGTTTGCTATCCCTTCGAGGGGCGGCTGGCGCATCAGACGCTCGGCATGTTGTTGACCCGGCGTCTGGAGCGCATGCGCGCGCGCCCGCTCGGCTTCGTCGCCAGTGAATATGCCCTCGCTGTTTGGGGGCTCGGCGATATGAGCGCGATGATCGCCGATGGTTCCCTCGGCCTCGCCCAGCTGTTCGATCAGGACATGCTGGGCGACGACCTTGACGCCTGGCTGGCGGAATCGGCGCTGATGAAGCGGACATTCCGGGCCTGCGCGATTATTGCCGGCCTGATCGAACGCCGCTATCCGGGGCAGGAGAAGAGCGGGCGCCAAGTCACGGTTTCCTCCGATCTGATCTATGACGTGCTGAAAACACACGAACCCGACCACATCCTTCTGGAGGCGGCATGGGCCGACGCGGCCACCGGTTTGCTCGACATCGCGCGCCTCGGCAACTTGCTGAAGCGGGTTCACGGGCGAATCAGGCATACTGGGCTCGACCGGGTTTCGCCGCTGGCTGTACCGGTCATGCTGGAGATCGGCCGCGAGCCGGTCCACGGCGAGGCGCGTGACGATCTGATGCGCGAAGCGGCTGACCAGTTGATCAGGGAGGCTATGGGAGCCGATGAGCAAGGGAGCGGGAAAGCAGTCTGAGTTCGATTTCGACGACCGGTGCACGCCGCTGATCTCCCGCTCTCCCGCGCAGATTGCACTGTGCGGTTCCGCTTTCACCGCCGATCCTTCAGGCGCGCTATACTGGCGCGGGCAGGACACGCTCATCGTTGCCGATCTGCATCTGGAAAAGGGGTCGGCAGCCGCGGCGCGGGGCTCTCTGTTGCCCCCTTACGACACCCGCGCGACGCTTGAGCGCCTGGAAATGGTCATTGAGCGTCTCAATCCGGCGCGGGTGATAGCGCTCGGCGACAGCTTTCATGACGAGGAGGGCGCCGCGCGGCTCACCGAAGCGGACGCGCAGACGCTGCGCTCGATGCAGGAGGGGCGCGAATGGTACTGGATTACCGGTAATCACGATCCCGAAATCCCGGAATGCGCCGGCGGGCGCGTCTGTCCCTCGGTGACGCTCGGGCGTATCCGTTTCCGCCATGAACCGACCGCGGGTCCCGCATCGCATGAAATCGCCGGCCATCTGCACCCGGCCGCGCGGCTCACCCGGCGCGGTACGAGCGTCCGGCGAAAATGCTTCATCTCTAATGGAGACCGCCTGGTGCTGCCGGCTTTCGGCGCCTATGCCGGCGGGCTCAATGTGCTGAGCGAGGTCTATGCGCCGCTATTCGGCCGGTCCGACTTTCTCGTCTGGATGCTCGGCCAGGATGGCGTCTTCCCGGTCTCGCGCAAACAATTGCTCGGCGATTGAAGGCGAAGCGGACAAGGCCCGCCCGGTGTGATGTCGAAATCTCTGAAAGAGTTCTAGGTCCGGCCACGATGGGCTTGAGGCAAACGGACCGGCTTTTCTTTGCCGGCCGCCGCCTTCTTGTCGGCCGCTTCTTTTGCCAGGCGCAGGGCCTTCAGTCTCGCTACTTTTTCCGCACTCGCCCGCTGTTTTTCATCTTCTTCATTCAAGACCGGCTTTTCCTTTAACCGGGTTGCGGCCAACAAAATGTCGGCCCTCGCTCTCGCTGAATTGGCCATTTTAACCATCCTTTGTTTTGGTTCAGGGCGTCATGGGAGTCAATATTCGTTTCGGCGCGCGGGCGGAACCGACCATTTGTCAGTGCGCAAGGCCGGCGGCCAGGCAGACCCGCTAGGCCGGATCGTCGCTATTTTGACGTTCGGCGGTTTCGGTTTTTCTGTCTTCCGACTTCCGCGCTTTCGCCTGAAGCCGCTCGGCCTTCTTGGCCGCCTTGCTCTTCGCACGCTCGTTACGTTCAAATCTGTAATTGGGCTTACGTGGCATTCATGTCCTCTTCAATTCTTCGCGGCACCAGGTCGCCGCCGTGGTCTTGGAGCTTGCGGCTCCCAATGTGGCCGAACCTGTTTTTATTCACCGTCGCAACGCACGCGCGATGGCCGAAGCCGGAGAGATCGTCAACCGCCATGCAGTTCGGCCGGTTCGGCAAAGTTGGACGCCGCCGCGCTCATGGGCCTTGTCCGCTTTCTCGCCGTCACGCTCAGGCGACGCGCTGTTCGGAGCGACGGTACCGGCGGCGGCGATTATTCGATTTCCCCGACCGGGGCCGGCTCGCATTCCGCTTATGCGTGGAAGGGCTTGCGTCGGCACCGGCCGGCTCGTCGCCAATGACGGTCAGCCGGCGCTTGATAAGCTTCTCGATCGAGCGCAGATGCTTCCGTTCGCTCGCGTCGCAAAAGGATATTGCGATGCCGGCGGCCCCGGCGCGGGCGGTGCGTCCGATCCTGTGCACATAACTCTCCGGCACGTTCGGGAGTTCATAGTTGATGACATGGGTCACATCGTCGATGTCGATACCGCGCGAGGCGATGTCGGTGGCGACGAGTACGCGAGAGCGTCCCGCGCGGAAATTGTTGAGCGCGCGTTGGCGTGCGCTTTGCGATTTGTTGCCATGCAGCGCCTCGGCGCTGACGCTGTCGCGCGCAAGATATTTCACGACCTTGTCGGCGCCGTATTTGGTCCGCGTGAAGACGATCACCCGTTCGAAGCCTGGCGCGGCGAGGAGCTCGCTGAGGCGGGTACGTTTGGCGGCGGCGTCGAGATGATGGACGCGCTGGTCGATCCGGTCGACGGCGATGCTCTTCGCCGCGATCTCGACGCGTTCGGGCTCGAACAGGATTTCGCGGGCGAGTTTTGCCACTTCCTTGGGCATGGTCGCGGAGAACAGCAGCGTCTGGCGTTGTTCCGGCAATGTCGCGGTGATCTTGCGCACGTCGCAAATGAAGCCCATGTCGAGCATGCGGTCCGCCTCGTCCAGGATCAGATACTCGGCCTGGCTCAGATCGACATGGCCCTGATTCATCAGGTCGAGCAGCCGGCCGGGAGTGGCAACCAGGATATCGACACCGCGCCGCAGCGCATCGACCTGGGGTCGCTGGCCGACGCCGCCCATGACGACCGCCTGACGCATGCGCATATGCCGCCCATAGGTTTTGATGCTGTCGGAAATCTGCAGCACGAGTTCGCGCGTCGGGGCGAGAATCAGCGCACGCGGGCGGCGCTGGCCGGCCCGCTTGTCATCCTCCTCAAGATTATGCAGAAGCGGCAGCGTAAATGCGGCCGTCTTGCCGGTGCCCGTCTGGGCGACGCCAAGCAGATCCATTCCGTCGAGAAGCAGCGGGATGGCCTCGGCCTGTATGGGAGTGGGAGTCTGGTAATTTGCGTCCTCAAGAGCACGCAGCAGCCGCCCGGACAAGCCGAGTGCGGCAAAAGATGTAACTGTCACGTATAAAGTTCCTTATGCGCCGGGCGGATGTGCGCGCAACGGCGCGCGACAGGCCCCGGCCATGTCGCCATCGTCCACGCGTATTTGGAACTGACGGAATTTTGTTGGACTTGGGTCTCGAGACAATCATTCCCGGAAGCCCGGGGCGATTCACGCGATCACGAGAAGTTCTTCCTTTCAAATGCGCGCTCGCGCACTGAAAGTCAAGCGGAGTTGCGAAATCGGGAAGATTTGCCGAACAGCCGGTTAACGGCGGGCGTTGTCATGCGCGCGGGTCCGCCGCCTCAATCCTTGCGGAATATAGCGGAAGCCGCCAGCCCGGCGAGAATAGCAACGAGCACCGCGGCGATGCCGTAGAGCAGCGGCTTTTCGAAGGCGGCGTTAAACACGAAGCGCTCAAACCCTTCCTTGCGGAGGTCTATCGTCGTCGAGCTGTGACTGAGCAGCTTCCCTTCGCGAAAAACGAAGACATCCGTCCAATATTCGCCGACTGGAACATTGGCCGGGAGGTCTACGGTTGCCCGGAACAGGCTCTTGCCGATAAAGGCCACGCCCGTGTCGGAGTGCCGGTACAGCCCGTCCTTCTGGCGGATCCGGATAATGGCGTCCCGGAAGGGGTCGTCGGGCGTATCTCGCTCGACAAGAATATTGTCGAAACCGATGCCGTATTTGGTGAGAATCTTCTTGTCCGTGATTTCCTCGATGGGCCTCGTGCTGAGGATCGCGTAATAGCCCGGGACGTTCTGATAGATGCGGGAACGCGTGTTGATCCAGATGCCGAGGACACGGGACTTGCGGCGCAGCACGGCTGGCTGCTCGGGTCCGCGAATGACGACCGCCAGATCGTAGACGCCCGACTCCGGCGCCGTTTGCCGGCTATTGGTGACGGTCCCGAAAACCACGAGCCTGGCTCCCGAGAAATTCGACTCGATTGCGATTTGCCGCGTGGACACGTCGGTTTCAACCGTTTCGGCGCGTTGCGCCTGGGCCGCGGAACTCCAGAGGGCGCAAAGGCATAGCAGGGCGGTGAGCGCAGAGAACCTCATCAATGCCCCCCCTGCAATGCGCCGATACTGAACAATTCGCCGGGCTCGACGATGAGATCGACCCCAAGGCGGATGCTGACGGCGAGAACCATCAGGGCGAGGAGGGCGCGCAGCTGTTCACCGCGCAGTTTCTGACCGGCCGCGGCGCCGAACTGGGCTCCGATCACGCCGCCGATCATCAAAACGAGCGCCAGCACGACATCGACCGTCTGGTTGGTCGTTGAATGCAGCACGGTGGTGACCGACGTCACAAAAATGATCTGGAACAGCGAAGTTCCGACCACGACGCTGGTGGGCACGCGCAGCAGATAGATCATCGCCGGGACCATGATGAAGCCGCCGCCCACGCCCATGATCGCCGCGAGCAAGCCGACGAAAACGCCAATCACCAATGGCGGGATGGCGCTGATATAGAGTTTCGAGCGCTGGAATCTCATTTTCAGAGGCAGGCCGTGTATCCAGTTATGCTGGCCCGGCCGGCGGCTCGATACGGGCGCCCCGCCGCGCGCCTTGGACAGGGCGCGGACGCTTTCGACAAACATCAGTCCGCCGATGACGCCGAGGAAGGTCACATAGCTCAGCGAAATAATCAGATCGACCTGACCCATCTCCCTGAGCAGCTTGACCAGTTGAACGCCGACAAATGACCCGGCTATGCCGCCGAGCAGCAGCACCGTTCCCATTTTCATATCGACATTCCCGCGCCGCCACTGGGCGAGCGCCCCCGACACGGAAGACGCGACGATCTGGTTCGCTTCGGTCGCGACGGCCACGGCCGGCGGGATGCCGTGAAAGATGAGAAGGGGCGTCATCAGGAAGCCGCCGCCAACGCCAAACATTCCCGACAGGAAGCCGACCGCGGCGCCCATTCCGAGAATAACCAAAATGTTCACCGACATTTCGGCGATCGGCAGATATATCTGGAGCATATTTCGGCTCTGGAATTGAGGTGTATCCGCCCAACTCGCGCGGACGGATAATGGTGGAATAACCGGCGACCGTGTTGGCGCGCGGTCGGATCACGAATGAAGCTGTTAAACGCCTGTGCGCCGTGCAAGTCAATGCAGGGATATCATTTATTGGGACAAATCGTGCCGGCGATGAGCGTTGTCCACCGGCAGAAAGGCGTGAACCGGACAATTGTCAGCCTGACAGAGCCTCCAGCCGTTCGATCAGTTCGGGCGAAATCTTGCCGGTGGCGGTGCGGCCGCTGCGGCTTTCAAAGCGGCGGACCGCGGTTACGGTCTGCGGTCCGGCAACGCCGTCGGGGACCCCCGCATTATATCCGAGCTTGTTCAGCAAAGCCTGTGCTCGCAAAACGAGCGTGCGGTCGCCCGAAGGCCCGCCCTTTGCAGCGGCGCGCCAGCCGCCCTTGGGCGCGCGGACCGTGTTGGCGGCCTGGTCGACAGGCCGGGCCCGCCACAACTTTACCGTCCGGTCGGCCCTGCGGATCATATCTCGGTTCAGCTGCAGGCGTACGCGCTGCCTGTGGTCCGCGGCCGCCTTGTCGCCGCGTGCAGCGGCCAGCGAGAACCACTGGTAGGCCTCCAGCGGGCTCTTCGGAACGCCAAGACCGGCCTCGTAGAGGATGCCGAGATTGAACTGGCTGTCGGCGAGCCCGAACCGTGCCGCTTCGGTGAACCATTTGGCCGCCATTGCATGATCTGCCTTGCGGCCCTGACCGCCGGTGAAGAATACGGCGAGGTTGTGCATGGCCTTGACGTTGCCCTGCGTTGCGGCGCGCTCATACCAGACCCGCGCGAGAGCGGTATCCTGCGTCACGCCCCGCCCGCGCTCATAGAGAGCAGCAAGCCGGTATTGCGCCGGGGCAAGCCCCCTCGCAGCGGCCCGCGCGTACCATTCCGCGGCTTTCTTGAAGTTCTGCTTTACGCCGCTGCCTTTCGCGTAGCGCGTTGCGGTCTCGAACTGCGCTTGCGGGTTGCCGCGCGCGGCTGCGAGACGCAGTGACTGGGGTCCAATTTTCGCCGGCGGCATTGGTGCGCTCGGCTGGGTAGCCGCGGGCCGGGGTTCAGGCTTTGCCACGGCCGCGGGCGCGGCGTCCGGCAGCGGGACTTTCACAGGCCGGGCGGCAGGCGGGGCCGGAATCGGCGCTTCAGGCGCAGTCCTTGTTTGTGCCGGCTGGGCCGGTTCAACGATTGTTACGGCGAGCCCCGGATAGCCGGGTTCTACGGGAAGTTCCGACAGCGACGCCAGTTTTGGGTCGGCCGCGTCCGTGGCCGCCTCGGCTGTATTGCCCCTGGTTGTGTATTGCGGAACAACCGCGGGCGGTTCGATGGCAAGCGGCGCGCGTCGTGTGCTGGCGCGCGGCGTGATTGCCTGCCCGGCCGGCAGCTTGCTGTCGTCTTTCTTCTGCGATGTTCGCGGCGGCAGCGTTTCCGTTTGCGGCAGCGGCACGGCGACCGGGACATCGCTTGTCTGGCTTTTCAGCTTTCCGTAGAGCATGGCGGCGCTGGCCGTCAGCAGCAGCACCGCGGCGACAAACAGGATCGGGCGTCTGTTTCCACCTTCCTGCGGTGCAGGCGGCTGAGCCTCTTTCTTGCGCCGGAAGGCCGAAAACAGGCTCTTTCTTTCGGGCGCATGCGCCGACCGGGAAGCCGCCGCCGCCGCGCGCCGCGCGGATGCGAGGAAATCATCGTCGTCCAGCATCGTGTCGCGGGCGACACGGGGTTTCGCCGCCGGCTGCTCAAACCCCGCCGCCCCGGCATCATATTCATTCTGCCCGGGGGTATGCGGCATTTCCTGGTAGTCGGGAATTGATGCTCCGATATGGCTGCGGCTGGCATCTGGCGCGAGCCGCGGGGCGGGAGCCGGCTTGTCGATCGGTTCGGGCCGCAGCGGTTCATCCGCGCGAAAGTCAGGTTCCGCCGCCGGAATTTCCCCGCCAACGGCATAGGTCTGTACCGGCGCATCGGGTTGATTTGCTTCCGCGGCCCTCTCCCCGGCGGCCGTGGTCAATTGACCGGCCAGTGATCTCAGGGCTGAATTCATGGATTCCAGCGTTCCGACGGTACGGTCGTCGATGTCGCGCGCGCGCGCGTTGAGCGCCTGCAGTTCCCTCTGCACGGTGTCGAGCCGGTCGGTGACGGCGCCGGATGCGCCTTCCATGGACAATGCTGTCTCTTGAGCGGCTTTTCTCGCCGCCGCCTCGATCTGTGATTCCGCCGACTGGGTCCATTCCATGACCCGGACCAGATTGGCCTCAATGGCATCGACGCGGGAATATTGCTGCTGTGCCTGGGTGAACTGCGCAGCCAGATTGTTCAGTTGGGCCTCGATCGACTGCAGGGCAGCTTTGTCGGAACTGTTGGCGAGCGCGGTATCGAAATTCTGGACAAGATCGTCGACACGGGCATTGAGTTCCTCGAGCCCCTGTGTCGGACGCCCCTCAGCCAGAGTCTGCTCAAACCCCGCCGCAGCATTTGTGAACCTTTCCCCGAAACTGTCACTCATCGGTGGCGGCTGCTGCGGATCCAGGTGGGGATCTGGTTCCGGCTGATGGTCCGGACCGCCTTGCTGAATGCTCTCGGCAAAGTCGCTTATCCGGTCTTCGATGGTACGAAATGAACTGTCGGGCTGCTGCTGGCGTTGTGCGTGCTCGCTGCGCCGAATCTGCTGGGCGAGATCGGCGGCCTGGGCGCCGACGCGGCTGAGCGTATCGGCCGTTGTTCCCTGATCTCCGGCGCCCGCCTGTCCGGCTCGTGACGAAAGAGTGCTCAGCCGTTCCTCGATGCCACCGATCGCCGCATTGTAGCGTTTATCATTTTCATCAAGGCGCTGGACAAGACTGTGCAGAAGGGACTCGATCTGCGAGGCCCCCGCGGTTTGATTTGCAGGCGGCGCATCGTGCGGTTGTCGTGATCCGGGCATGCCGGTTTGCTGACCCCCATGCTGCGGAAAATCTCCGCCCCATTCGCCGTCTCTCGTCATTGCGGTCCCCACGGGCGCGATTGCTGTTCACGCACGGGCCGGTTCCGCAAGGAGAACAACGAAACAGGTTGTCTCGAGTTTGAACCTGCACCAGCGCGCGCAGATGTCCGGACGCGACAACTGGACGGACGTGTAAACAGCAGCGTTCCAGTTCACGGTAAATATTAGGTTAAGTCTTGCGCCGATTTGGAGCAGGGGGAGGGGTGGAACCGTTCCAAGGCGTGGTATAATGCGTCCGGACAGCACAAGTGGCCAGGGCACGGCGGGAGTTGGCAATATGCGGTATTCGAGGGTTCTACTTCTTTCCGCGGGCGTATGCCTGGCGGCGGCGTGTGGCGCCAATGCCGAACAACCCGGGCGCTTTACGATGACGCCGGTGGATGAGGGAATGCTGCGCTTCGATACACACAGCGGAGCTTTATCTTTGTGCCGGCGTCAGGATGATCAATGGTCCTGCGCATTGGTGCCGGAATCGCATCTCGATTTGCAGCGCGATCTCGAGCGGCTGAAACAGGAGAATGCCGCCCTGCGCTCCAAGCTGGAACTGCTAAAAAGCAATACGAACAATGCGCCCGAGGACGCGGCAGCCAAGAAGCAGGACCGGATAATACTGAAACCCCCGGTCGGACCTCCTGACGATGAAACGATCGATGAAATGATGAGCGTGCTGGAAAAAATGGTCCGCCGGTTCCAGGATATGATCGAATCACTGCAGAAAAAGCCGGCTGAGAAAGAAAAGCAGCTCTAGGTCATAATCCGGCAAGAGATCGGTGGAAGCGCAATGCCGGACAACGCTCGGGCTGGAGATTTGACGGCGGTGAATGTACAGGCCCGCCACATGCTCGAGGTGGAGACATCGGGTCCGGGTTTCACCGACCTCACGCGCGAGATCGACGGCTGGCTTGCATCGAGCGGTGCGGGCGAGGGTATCGTGACCTTGTTTGTGATGCATACATCGGCGTCACTGACGATCCAGGAAAATGCCGATCCGGACGTCTTGCGGGACCTTGGCGACGCGCTTGAACGGATTGCACCTTACGACCAGTCCTACCGGCACGGTATCGAGGGTCCCGACGATATGCCCGCCCACATAAAATCGATGGTGACTTCGACCTCGCTGAGCATACCCGTCGAGCGGGGCCGTCTGGTGCTGGGAACATGGCAGGGGGTTTATCTGATCGAGCATCGCGCCCGCCCGCACCGCCGCCGGATCGCGGTACATTTCATGGGATCGAGCGCTTAGCCGCGAGGCGCGAAGCGGCGGGTGGCCGATACAAGCTCGTGGACGATGCCCGGTTCCGTCATCGCGTGCCCGGAATCGGGCACGATCTTAAGCTCGCCATCCGGCCACGCCATAGCCAGTTCCCAGGCCGACTTGAGCGGCGTCACGACGTCGTAGCGGCCGTGCACGATAACGCCGGGAATGCCGGCCAGTTTGCCGGCGTCAGCGATCAGCTGGTCGTCTGTTTGCAAAAAACCGCCGTTGATGAAGTAGTGGCACTCAATTCTTGCGAAGGCCAGGGCATAGTCGTCGGCAGCGAAATGGCGCACGCGCGCCTCATCATGCAGCAGCGACAATGTCGAACCCTCCCAGACGCTCCAGGCCCGCGCGGCTTCGATCTGCACGGCCCGGTCGGACGCGGTGAGCCGTTTATGATAGGCGGAGATCATGTCGCCGCGCTCGGCCTCGGGGATCGGCGCCAGATATTTTTCGAAGGCGTCCGGGTAAATCCAGCTGCAGCCCTCCTGGTAGAACCATTCGAGTTCGGCGCGCCGCAGCATAAATATGCCACGCAGGATAAGCTCGCTTACGCGTCCGGGATGGGCCTGCGCGTATGCAAGCGAGAGTGTCGATCCCCACGAGCCGCCGAGAAGTTGCCAGCGTTCGATGCCGAGATGCTCGCGCAACTGTTCCATGTCGGCGACCAGATCCCAGGTTGTGTTCTCCTCGATCGAGGCATGCGGTGTCGAATATCCGCATCCGCGCTGGTCGAACAGTATGATGCGGTAGCGCGCCGGGTCATGATAACGCCGCATGGTCGGATTCGATCCGCCGCCCGGCCCGCCATGAACAAGCAGCGCCGGCTTGCCATCGGGGTTGCCGCACTCCTCGAAATAGATTTTGTGCTTATCCGAGACGGTCAGATGTCCGGTATTGAAGGGTTCCGCCGGGCTGTAGAGATCAAGACGGTCCATGGGGAGTGCTGCTTTCGAATTTGCTGTCGCGCGCCGAAGGGGGCCGTACCCGCAATCCTAATTCGGGTCGCTTGCCGCGTCCGCGGCGATGGAGAGGCGAACCACGCGATCGTAAATTGTCTCTCCGCTTGGATCGCGGATTTCGTCGCCAATCGCCCGGACAGCCGGTTTCGGCTCGGGCGTCAGATAGGTAACGCCGACACCGGCAGCAAAGCCGGCCGGCACACCAAAGGTAGCGGCGAGCAGGTGGCTGAGGCCGAACCAGGGTTCCGACCCTGAAAATTTTGTGAGGAATATATATCCCGCTGTAACACCGAAACCCGCGATCATGGCAGCCAGAAGGCCCCATATATTAAATCGCGGCCACCAGATCGACAGGCTGAGTCCGGGAAGAAATGTGCTGGCGGCCAGCGACATCGCCCAGGCGACAGAGGGAAGGATATCGAAGTCCACGACCGCGACCAGCCAGGCAACCCCGGCGCCGGTGGCTATTATGCCCAACCGAGAAAACAACAGCCGTTTCGCTGCGGTAGGCGACCTATAGACAAGGCCGCAAATCAAGTCCTCTCCTATTGCCGTACCGGCGGCGAGAGCGTGGGCAATGCTTGCGGCCAAGGTGGCCGATATCCCGCCAGCCGCGACCATGACGGCGAATATGAACGGGTAACCGGCGATTATCGGCAGCGCCAGCGTCACGCCGTCCCTGGAAACAAGCATTTCCGAGGCGTCGAATTTGCCGTCTCCGTTCCGGTCGGAGAAATCCGCGAGCCCGGCGTCTCGCAATCCGGCGATCCAGTCGGGCATCTGCCCGGGCAGGGCGCTTGCGATCTGCTGCAGCGTGATGAACTTGGTGAAGGCGGCATAGGCCGGCGCCGAGATCAGGAACAAGCCGAAAAAGATAATGCCCCAGCCGATAACGCGGCGCGACTCGAAAACGCTGGGCGCGGTGCCGGAGCGCATCAGCAGGCTCGGCATCGCGGCGGTTCCGGCCGTGAAGCAGAATAACAACAGGATGAAATCCGATTGCGACAGCGCTCCAAACGGCGCCATGAAGGGCTTCAATGCAGGTTCGGGCCGTTCGCCCGGCAGCGCCGCTTCAATTGTGACCGGGCCAGCCTGTGTCGCGCCGATCGAAAGTTCCTGGGCGGAAAGCCGTTCAAAAAGTCCGCCATAGGTCAGTTGCGGCAGCGGTAAATTGGTAACCTCCAATGACAGGATCGTCACGGGAACGAGAAAAGTGCCGATGATCACGATATAGAGGACGCATTGTGTCCATGAGACCGACCGCATGCCGCCCAGGACGGCGATGGCGGCGACAAGCGTCGCGCCGATAACAACCGCGAGTTCGAAGGAGATCGATACGAAGAGCGAGGTAACGAACGCGCCGATACGGATTTCCGCCGCCAGCAGCATAAGAACGGGTGGCAGCAGCAACAGCGCGGCAACCGCTCCGATGACACGGCTATCGAACCGCTGCCGGAAGAATCCGGGCAGCGTGTAGGCGCCGGACTTTCTCAGGAAGGGCGTGAACAGGATGGCGCAGACCGCGAATCCCGCAGCCCAGCCGAGGGCAAGGGCAAAGGCATCATAGCCTATAAGGTACAGACAGCCGGTCAGGGCAAAGAAACCCACGCCGCCGATTGCCGTCACCGCAAGCGACAGGCCCCCGAAGACCGCCGGCACGCGACGTCCGGCGGAAAAAAATTCATGGACATTGAGGGTGCGTGTCATGATCGCTACGCCGGCATAGAGAATCATGGGCGATATGATCATTATGTGGCTCAGCCACAGCTTACGGGTGCCGAGCTGTTCCAGCATTGCCAGTATGAGCACCAATGATGCGATCGTGCTGGCGAAAACCGCATAGTGGGTGCCGAGCCGGGGATTTATGGGCCGATATTGATGCTGTAGCGTCATGGTGGGCCGGTCAGTTGTCTTCGGCCGCGCCCAGCTTCCGGTCGAGCACTTCCTGCTGGCCCGCGGCCCAGAAGACAAGGATCGCAAAAATAATGACTGTGCCCTGGGCAGCCATGTAAAAGCCCACCGGAATCCCGAACAGGAAATAGGTGTTCAGTTCACCGACGACGAGCGGGACAACAAAAATCAGGATGGCGACGGCAGCCAGAAAAGTCGCTGCAATCGCGAGGGTCCAAAGTCGGTGGTGAATTCGCTGCTGATCTTCTGCCATAGTCGACCGGTCCGGAAGCAAGAGGCAATGAGGGTTATCAGTCTTCAGAGCTTTAGCAAAGCCCTGAGTCTCGCGGTCGGGCTCCGGGTTGCAGTCGGGGCTACCGCTATGGTGATTTGCGCGTTAAGGTTGGTGTGGAATTGCGGGGGAAATGTGAATTGAGCCTTACATGAGCGTCTACGGTATTATTATTGTCGACGACCATCCCCTCTTCAGGGACGCGCTTCGTCAGGCGTTGAGCGATAAATTCGAAGAGTTGCAGATCTCCGAGGCGGGGTCGCTGGACGGGCTGTCGGAGGCGCTTGAGGCGGCTGACGAAACCGATCTTGTCCTGCTTGATCTGACAATGCCAGGTGTGAAGGGCTTTTCCGGCCTGATGTATTTGCGCGCGCAATATCCCGAGATCCCGGTCGTTATTGTTTCCGCGAACGAGGATCCCGGCGCCATGAGGCGCTGCATCGAGTTCGGGGCATCCGGTTTTATCCCCAAATCACTGCCGGTCGATACGATCCGCGATGCTGTTGCGACGGTCCTCGAGGGAGGTGTCTGGACGCCGCAGGATCTCGACCTGAGCGCGGTGGAAAATGATGAGACCACCGATGTCGTTTCGCGGCTGGCGACCTTGACGCCGCAGCAGGTCCGGGTCCTGATGATGTTGAGTGAGGGACTGCTCAACAAGCAGATCGCCTACAAGCTCAGCGTATCGGAAGCGACCGTAAAGGCGCATGTATCGGCCATTCTGCAAAAACTCGGCGTCGACAGCCGCACGCAGGCGGTGATCGCGGTCAACAAGATCGAAGGCGCTGAGTGGCAGAAAGCCGCCCAATAGAGCAACCGCGCGCGCCGTTGGTTATTCAGCCGCGGCGAGCCGGATTCGTATTTGCGCCATGACCGCGCGCAGGGCTGCCGGTCGCAGCGGCTTGCGCAAAATCTGCAAGCCTTGTCCGCGGACCAATTCTTGAACTTCGGGTGACCGGTCCGCGGTTATGATGACCGCCGGCACGTTATAGCCCAGGGCATCGCGGATGGCGCTGACGGCGCCAAGACCGGTCTCGTCCTCAAGATGATAATCGGCAAGCACGATATCGGGTACGAAGGACTGCTCGTTCACCTGATCCAGCGCCGAGAGCGAACCCGTTGCGGTTACGACGCTGCAGCCCCAGTTGGACAGCAGAGCGTCCATGCCGTCGAGAATCCTTGTTTCATTATCGATGCAAAGAATAGCCGTTCCGGCAATCTGGCCCGCCGGGAGCCGCCGCTCTTCCTTGGTGGCTTCGGTTGGAACCGCTTGGGCTACCGGTATCATGACCGAAAACATGGATCCCCTGCCCATGACGGAATGCAGGTTGATCGGGTGATCGAGGACGCGGCCGATCCGTTCCACGATCGAGAGCCCGAGACCAAGACCAAGAGTTCCGGGCGCATTGGACTCCAACCGTTGAAACTCCTTGAAAATCAGGCTGTGCTTTTCAAGCGGTATCCCTGGTCCGGTGTCGTGAATCTGTACTTCAACCTGGCTGCCGCGGCGGCGGCATCCAAGCAGAACCCGACCCGTCTCGGTATATTTGATCGCGTTTGAAATCAAATTCTGCAACACGCGGCGCAGCAACCTGCGGTCCGACCGGATGAATATGCTTGATTTTTGAACGCTGAAGCCAAGGTTGCGTTCCTTGGCGATGGGATAGAAATCAAGCTCCAGCTGTTTCAGCAATTCGTCGACGGGAAAAACGCCGAACTCCGGCTTCATCGTGCCGGTGTCAAGCCGGGAGATATCGAGCAATGCATTCAGAATATCTTCAACCGACTCCAGCGACGCATCGATATTGCGCAGCAACCGGCTTTCCTCGCCGCGCTTGCGGCGCTCGACGAGTGTCGTCGTGTAGAGCCGTGCTGCGTTGAGGGGCTGCAGAATGTCATGGCCGGCCGCAGCGAGAAACTTGGTCTTGTCGAGATTGGCTTCGTCGGCCTTGGCCTTTGCCTTGGCGAGTTCGTGGTTGACCGTGGTCAGTTCGACGGTGCGCTCGTGGACGCGCCGTTCCAGTGTTTCGTTGGCCCGGGCCAGCGCATCGGCCGCTTCGACCCGTTCGGTAATGTCGGTGAAAGTCGTGACGATGCCACCTTGCGGCATCGTGTTGGTGCGGACCTCGATGACCGGACCGGAATTTCCAGATCCCATCCGCTCCTGAAATGTTTCCTGTGTAACGACATATTTTTGGACGCGGTCGGCGACGATATCCTCCACCGTTCCCGTACCGAGGTCGCCGCGCACTGCGCTGAATCGTACAATCTCGTCCAGTGGAACGCCGACCCGGCCAAATTCGGGAGGCAGATCCAGAATCTCGCGAAACTGCCGGTTCCAGCAGATCAGCCGCATGTTGTTGTCGAAGACGGAAATACCCTGCCTGACCTGGTCGAGCGCCGACTGCAGCAGGTCCCGGTTATACTGGATCGCCTCGGAGGCATCGTCGAGCAGCTTCAGCGCCGATTTGACGCCGACCGCCTTGCGGCGCAGCAGCAGGGAAAGCACAAGACGCGAGGATGCGGCGCCAATCGCGCTGGCAAGCAGATGCTCGGCGAAACGCAGCATTTGGACATCTGCCTCGTCGTGAGGCTCGGCGTCCGCGACCTGGTTCAAGGCATATTCCGCGAATGATCGCTGCGCGCGTTCCTCGCCGAGATAGCGCGCTACCGTCTTCTGCAACTCCTTTACCGTGATCGACGTCCGCCACAGCCGGAAGGCCGGCGTCTGCGGCCGAACCAGATCGTCCTGGATAAAAATATTGGCTTGCAGGCGCTCGATAGGTTCGGGTGCGTGGAGCAGCGAGCCGGTGACATAGGCGGCGATATTGACCAGAAGGCTCCAGAAAACGCCATGCGCGATCGGCTCGAATTCAAGGTTGAACAGCATTTGCGGCCGCAGCAGGCCGAGTCCGAAGGGGCCGTGCAGGAGAATGTCCGGAGACATCCAGCCGGAATTAATGAAGGAGGGCAGAAGCAGCGTATAGGCCCATACGGCGAAGCCGCAGACGATGCCGGCAATCGCGCCGCGCGCGGTTGCCCGGCGCCATATCAGGCCGCCAAAGAACGCCGGCGCGAACTGTGCGATCGCGGCGAAGGACAGCAATCCAATCGAGGCCAGCGCGAAGGAGTCGCTGATCATCCGGTAAAAAACATAGGCAAGGATCAGGATCGCGAAGATTGTCGACCGGCGGACGTTGAGCAGCAAGGTGCTCATATCGTCCCGGTCGCTCAGCATAAGCTGGCCGCGCCGCAGCAGCAGCGGTACCACGAGATCGTTTGACACCATAATTGACAGCGCGACGGTCGCCACGATGACCATGGCCGTCGCCGCGGAAAGCCCGCCGATAAAGGCGGCAAGGGTCACGAATTCCGAACCGGCCGAAAGCGGCAGGGCCAGAACGAACATATCAGCCGAGACATTGCCTTCCGGGAATGTCAGGAGGCCGGCAACTGCGATTGGCACGACAAACAGATTGATGCCGATCAGGTAGACCGGAAACAGCCAGGCGGCTCTTCGGATCTCCTGCTCGGAGTTGTTTTCCACCACCGCGACATGGAACTGACGCGGCAGCAGGATGATGCAGACCATCGAGAGGAAACTTACGGTCAGCCAAGTGCCGCCATTTAAACCGCGGCCGAACAAGCTCATTATTTCCGGATTCTGTGTGGCCTTTTCATAAAGCGCGCCGAGGCCTCCGAACATCTGGAAAGTGATAAATCCGCCGACCACAAGAAAGGCCAGTATCTTGACGACCGACTCTGTCGCGATCGCCAGCATCAAGCCTTCTTGATGCTCTGTCGCGTCAATATGGCGGGTCCCGAAAAGAATGGCGAAAATGGCCATGGCAACCGCGATGACGAAGGCGACGTCGCCGAGCGGTGAGTTCACGAATATCGAATCCGCCGTCACCTCGACGGGGCCGATCACCGTCGTCACCGATTCCGAGACGGCCTTGAGCTGCAATGCGATATAGGGCAGCGTTCCAACAACCGCGATGACGGTCACAATCGAGGCGAGCGCCGGGCTCTTGCCGTAACGCGCGGCAATGAAGTCGGCGGTCGAGGTGATATTTTGGGTCTTCGACAGCCGCACGATCCGCCTGAGCAACGGCCAGCCGAGGCCAATCATGATGATCGGGCCGATATAGACGGGCAGAAAATCAAGACCGGTTGTCGCCGACAGCCCAACGCTTCCGAAGAATGTCCAGGAGGTGCAATAAACCGCCAGCGACAGGGCATAAATCGTCGGCCGGCCAGACGCGTATTTCCGGCGTCTCGCCTGCCGGTCGCCGAAATGCGCCACAGCGAAAAGGAAGCTCAGATAGAGAAGTGCTGCCGTGAGTATTAGCCAGCCGTCGATCATCGGGCCTTTACACCTGATCCTAGCGGTCCGGGCATGCCGAATGCCGTTCCTCTGCTCCGGATTGAGCAAAGCTTATAATGTGTTAGCGGTGCCCGCGAGTCCTATTCCACCGGTTGGTTTAAAGCGGACCACTCCCGCCGGGGTTGAATCTTGCTTTGACAGCGCCCAAACGGGCCGCTAAAGCCGAATCGGTTTTTGCCGCGATGCAAGGTGCATTTTGCGCAGGGAAATGCGCGCATCGGCAGTGAATTTTACGGATGGGGAGACATCAATGTTCAAGGAATTCAAGGAATTCGCCATGCGCGGCAACGTTGTCGACATGGCCGTCGGCATTGTTATCGGCGCTGCTTTTACATCGATCGTGAAATCACTCGTCGCCGATATTATGATGCCGATCGTCGGTCTGGTTACCGGCGGCGTCGACTTCACCAACGTGTTCGTTACGCTCAAGGGCGAGACCTTTCCCACGTTGAAGGCCGCCCAGGACGCCGGCGCCGTAACGCTGAATCTCGGTCTCTTCATAAACGCCGTCATCAGCTTTGTGATCGTCGCCTTTGCGCTGTTTCTGCTGATCAAGGGCATGAACAATATGAAGCGCCAGGAGGAGGAGGCTCCCGAAGAAGCGCCGGCCCCGCCGCGCGACATTCAGCTTCTGGAAGAGATTCGTGACGCGCTTGTGAAGCGCTAGAGCACAAGTTTCGGGTTGCTTCGGGCGGGGCCGTCATGCGATGGCCTCGCCTGTTGGTTTTTGGCGCGCGGGAGCCTGAAAAAACGTGATGGATCAGACAGAGAGATATATGTCGGCGTTGCGGCCCGAGGCGCGCAGTCTTCCCGAAAGCGGCATCGTTCGCGCATTGAATTACGGTATCGGGCGGCCGGGTCTGATTCCGCTGTGGGCCGGTGAGGGGGATGTTCAAACGCCGGCATTCATCTCGGATGCCGCTCACCGCTCGATGCAGGCGGGGGAGACCTTTTACACCCATCAGCGCGGTATCCCGGAGTTGCGCGAGACGCTCAGCGCCTATCATCGCCGGCACTATGGCATCGGGATTTCAGCCGAGCACTTCTTTATCACCGGCTCGGGCATGCAGGCCGTACAGATCGCGATGCAGGCGGTTGCGGGAAGCGGCGATGAGATCGTTATCCCGACACCCGCCTGGCCCAACTACGCGGCGACAGCCCATATTTCCGGGACGCGCGTCATCGAGGTGCCGCTCGATTTTACCGACGACGGCTGGACACTCGATATCGATCGCCTCAAGGCCGCCTGCGGATTGAAAACCAAAGCGATCTTCATCAATTCGCCGGCCAATCCGACCGGCTGGTGCGCGACCCGCGAGGAGGTGGCCGAGATTGCCGCCTTTGCCCGCAAGCGCGGATTGTGGATCATCGCCGATGAGGTCTATGGCCGCTATTTCTACGAGGCCCCTCTCGCACCCAGTTTTCTGGAGGTCGCGGAGCCTGGTGACCGTCTCTTGTTCGTCGACACATTTTCCAAGAATTGGGCGATGACCGGGTGGCGCATGGGTTGGCTTATCGCACCGGTGGAACTCGGGGCGACAATCGAAAGTCTGATCCAGTATAACAGCTCGGGCGTGGCGGTTTTCATGCAGCGCGCCGGCGTCGTCGCGCTGGAACAGGGCGAGGCTTTCGCCGCCGAGCAGGTGGCGCGGGCACGGGCAGGGCGCGACTTGGTGTGCGGCCGGCTGGCACCGTTGAACCGCGTCCATTTTGCGACGCCGCGGGGCGCCTTCTATCTGCTGTTTTCGATCGAGGGCGAAGACGATACCGACGCGCTCGCGTTGCGGCTCATTGACGAGGCCAATATCGGGCTGGCGCCGGGCACGGCCTTCGGGTCGGGCGGTGAACGCTTCATGCGGCTTTGTTTTGCGCGCTCCCGGGAGAGCCTGGATGAAGCGATGGACCGGCTGATTGGCTGGCTGGAAAATAACTGATATTGCCCGCGCGCCGCCGGACAACCGGCTCACAGCGCGGCTTTGCGTATATTCGTTAACGCATCGATTATGTTCATTTCCGCATATATGTTGTTGCAACCGTGTCACATCCGACAAGATTCGGTGCCGCAGGGAAGCAATTGAACTTGCCTTGAATTGGCAATAAAAGGCAGCATATGTAATCAGTTGGCTGATCAATGGCTTCGAGCAACCGGGGGCGCGCTCGCTTCGGCTTCAGTTGAAGTGTGTTTGGCTTGGGACCGTCGCTCGCCAGTCGCAGTTATTTTCCGGTATCGTCCGGCCGAACGGAATTGCGGAGCAAGGTTGGAATGGGTGGTGTGAGGGGCAGCATGCGGTCACTGTTCTGCCTGCTGACGATAGCCATGGTGGCGGCGGTTGCCATGCCGCTCCGGGCCGCGGCCGATGAGCTCGCTTCTGTTTTCGACCGGCTTCTTTCCAATCCCGACGATCCGGCGCTCAACATTCGCTATGCGGAGCTGGTCGAGGCGCGCGGCGACACGCGCAAGGCGCTCGGCGCTTACGAGCGCGCCCTGGCGCGCGATCCCAACAACCCGGAACTGCGGCGCGCCTACCGGCGCGTGAAGCGCAGGCTGCAGCCAAGCGTTACGTCGTGGACTTGGGAGAGCGGGGCCAGCTGGGAGACCAATCCGCTGCAATTGCCTGGCAGCGATGCGCGCCGC
>JAJFHO010000062.1 GCA_021775575.1 Hyphomicrobiales bacterium | reverse complement strand
GTTTCCTGCTGTGCTTCTTCTTCGCCAGCGACATCTACAACATCCTGCTCTACCCCTATAAGCAGGCGGTCGGCGGCGACACCCGAATTGAAATGATCTACACCGCGCCGCAGGAATTCTTTTTCACCGAGTTGAAACTGTCGCTGTTCGGCGCGCTGTTCCTGGCCTTCCCGATCATCGCTTCACAGATTTACATGTTCGTGGCGCCGGGCCTGTACAAGAATGAGCGCTCGGCCTTCGTGCCGTTTCTGATCGCGACGCCGATCCTCTTCATTATGGGTGGCAGCCTCGTCTATTTCCTCGTCATGCCGCTGGCGATGCAGTTCTTCCTGTCGATGCAGCAGACCGGGGACGCGGAAGTCCAGATCCAGCTCACCGCGCGGGTCAGCGAATATCTCGGCCTGGTGATGACCCTGATCTTCGCCTTCGGCCTGTGCTTCCAGTTGCCGGTATTGTTGACGCTGCTGGCGCGCGCCGGACTGGCCACGGCGGACGGTCTGAGGGCCAAACGCAAATATGCGATCGTCGGCACCTTCGCCGTCGCCGCCTTCCTGACGCCGCCCGACCCGATCAGCCAGATCGGTCTCGCCCTGCCGACGCTGCTGCTCTATGAGCTGTCGATCCTGTCGGTGAAACTGGTTGAAAAGAAACGTGGCGAGCGCGATGCCGACGAGGATGAGGCCGGCGAGGCGGCTTGAGCGTCAGCAGCTGGAAAACTCAGTAGGCCCGTTTCGCGGCTTCTCCCCTGGCCTCGCCTGGAAACAGATCGCCATCGGTGAGTTTGGACGCCCGCTTGCGGTTCGGTACGACGGCAAGTTCGGCGATTGTGAGACCGCAGTCCTTGTTGACATCGAGGCTGGAGAATGCCGGGTTCGGTTTGCCGATGAATTCGGCCTGGGTAATCCGGTTGTCGCCGCTCGAATCAAAAAATCCCGGCGCTATGCTGCCGAACAGGCTGTCACGCGATGAAAGGCTTTTATATTCGCCGGCGTCCAGAACTCCGTCCGCGTTGGCGTCGCCTGCCTTGAACTGCCGGGCGGCATAATCCTTCCATTCCTGGCAGGTCACGGTGCCGTCCCGGTCGAAGTCCCACGTGCCCGCGGCGCGAATGAACGCGCGCGTGTTGCTGTCGCCCGATTGCGCATTGCCCGGTCCGCCCGACGCGCAGGCGCTGAGAAGGACGCCGGTTGATGCAAGGATAAGAGCACGAAAAAACATGAGTGTAGCCAAATCTGCCGTTGGGTTGCCGGGTATAGACCGAATAAGGCGATGCCGCCAGTGATGAATCGTCACCATCAGCCAGCCCGCACGCGATTTGACGCACCTTAAAGCGGCTGCAATGTGGCGGTTCGCTGCGGCGGAGCATCTGGACGCTTCGGTCCATGCGCGTGTATAGGAAACCTGCGAGGTTTGAGTCGCCTGCTTGCCTGAACCGGAACCGCCGCCCGTGTATGATCTGAAATCGATCCGCGAAAACCCCGATGCTTTCGATGCCGCGCTGGCCAGGCGCGGGCTGGAGCCGGAGTCGGCTGCAATCCTGAAGCTGGACGAAGAACGCCGCGGCCACGTTCAGAAGCTCCAGGACGCGCAGGCGAAGCGCAATGCTGCCTCGAAAGAGATCGGCAAGGCGAAAGCGTCGGGCGACGAAACCGAAGCGCAGCGGTTGATGGAAGAGGTCGCCGGGGCCAAGGCGATCATCCAGTCAGGCGAAGAGGAGGAGCGCCGCATCGATGCGGCGCTGCGCGAGATCCTCTCGACGCTGCCCAACGCGCCGCTGGACGATGTACCTGAAGGCGCCGACGAAAACGACAATGTCGAGGTGCGGAGCTGGGGTGAAAAACCGAGCCTTTCATTTACGCCAAAGCAGCATTTCGAGATCGGCGAAGATTTGGGGCTGATGGATTTCGAAACGGCGGCGAAACTGTCCGGCGCCCGCTTCGTCGTGCTCAAGGGCGCCATCGCCCGGCTTGAGCGCGCCATCGCCAGTTTCATGCTCGATCTGCATACGGGCGAAGCAAAGGACGGGCTCGGCGGCTATCAGGAGGTGCTGCCTCCCGCACTTGTGCGCGATCATGTCTTGTACGGGACGGGGCAGTTGCCGAAATTCGCCGATGATCTGTTTGTTACCAAGAATGATTTCTGGCTGATCCCCACCGCCGAGGTGCCGCTGACAAATCTGGTGCGCGAGTCGATCGTCGACGAGGCCGATCTGCCGATGCGTCTGACCGCCTGGACACCCTGTTTCCGTTCCGAAGCGGGCTCGGCCGGCAAGGACACGCGAGGCATGATCCGCCAGCATCAATTCTCCAAGGTGGAGCTGGTTTCGCTCACCACCGAGGAACAGGCGCTGGGCGAGCTTGAGCGCATGACCAATTGCGCCGAGGAGGTGCTGGAACGGCTGGGGCTGGCCTACCGCACGGTGATGCTGTGCATGGGCGATATGGGCTTTTCCGCGCGCAAGACCTATGACATCGAGGTCTGGCTGCCGGGCCAGGACGCCTACCGGGAAATATCGAGCTGCTCGGTATGCGGCGATTTCCAGGCGCGGCGCATGAATGGGCGCTACCGGGCGAAGGACGGCAAGGAGATAAATTTCCTGCATACGCTGAACGGTTCGGGTCTCGCCGTCGGGCGTACGCTTATCGCTATTCTGGAAAATTACCAGAATGAGGATGGCAGCGTCACGATTCCGGAAAACCTGCGGCCCTATATGGGCGGACTTGAAAAGATTGCGGCCGGTTAGGTCCGGTAAAAAAATGCGTATTCTCATAACCAATGATGACGGCATCAACGCGCCGGGTCTCGACGTGCTGCAGCAGATCGCCAGTGAACTGTCGGACGATGTCTGGACCGTGGCGCCCGAGACCGATCAGAGCGGCGCGTCGCACTCGCTGTCCCTGCATGAGCCGTTGCGGCTGCGCGAAGCGGGCGAGCGTCTCTATGCCGTCAAGGGTACGCCGACCGACTGCGTGATCATGGGCATACGCTTTTTGCTTGAGGACCATCCCCCCGATCTCGTTCTTTCAGGCGTCAATGCGGGGCAGAATATGGCTGATGACGTGACCTATTCAGGCACCATTGCCGGCGCCTTCGAGGGCAATCTGCTCGGCGTGCCGTCGATCGCCCTCAGCCTTGCCTACAGCTACGACAAGGACGAGATGCGGCAACTGAAATGGCAAACGCCGATGGCGCTCGGGGCGGACCTTGTGCGCCGGCTTCTCGATATCGGCTGGCCCGACGACGTTGTCCTGAATATCAATTTTCCCGACCGCGAGCCCGACGCGGTGGAAGGCGTCGTCGTTACCGAGCAGGGGCGCCGCAATCCGGACCTGCTCAGGGTCGAGGACAGGATGGATACGCGCGGCAATCCCTATTACTGGCTGGGCTTTCGCCGCCGCCGCTCGCAGCCGGCCGAAGGCACGGATCTGTGGGCGATCTATACGGGTCAGATTTCGATAACGCCGCTCAATCTCAACCTCACCCATAACAGCGTTCGCGGCAAGCTGGCCGCCGCGCTGAGCAAATAAACGGCATTCGGTCAGCCTGGTGGCAGACAATCGGGCCAGAATCACCGATTATTGGCCACTTGTGTTGTTGTGCGTTGAAGAAGGCGCGGGGGTTAGGCGGAATCCATGTCCGGTTCCATGGAGCGTATCGGTCTGGTTATGCAATTGCGCAAACGCGGTATCGCCGATACGCGCGTATTGCGGGCGATGGAGCTCGTCCCGCGCGAGGAATTCGTCGATCCGGCATTTAGCGCGGAGGCGTATGACGACAGCGCATTGCCGATAGACTGCGGCCAGACGATTTCGCAACCCTATGTGGTCGCCTTCATGACCGAACAGCTCGCTCCGGAACCCGGAGACACGGTTCTGGAGATTGGAACGGGTTCC
>JAJFHO010000061.1 GCA_021775575.1 Hyphomicrobiales bacterium | reverse complement strand
CGCGGCCGCCATGACGACGAAGCCCGGAAGACAGGAGAGATATGTCACATCAAAGGCACCCGCATGGGTCGGTCCATCGGCGCCGACCAGCCCGGCGCGGTCGATTGCGAAACGGACGGGGAGTTTCTGGATCGCGACGTCGTGAACGACCTGATCATAGGCGCGTTGCAGGAAAGTGGAATAAATCGCCGCGAAGGGCTTATAGCCATCCGTCGCCAGCCCGGCGCTGAATGTCACCGCGTGCTGCTCGGCAATACCGACATCGAAACAGCGATCGGGATATTTCTCGCCGAATATATCGAGCCCGGTCCCGGCAGGCATCGCCGCGGTCACAGCGACGATCTTGTCGTCTTTCTCCGCCAGCTGGCTCAGCGCCTGGCCGAATGTCTTGGTATAGGAAGGCGCGTTGGGCTTCGCTTTTTCCTGCGCGCCGGTGACGACATCGAAGCGGGCGGTCGCGTGGCCCTTGTCGTCGGAATTCTCCGCCGGCGCGTAGCCTTTACCCTTCTGGGTCACCACGTGGACGAGGATCGGCCCATCCTCCGCGTCGCGCACGTTGCGCAAGACGGGCAGCAGATGATCGAAATTATGCCCGTCTATCGGACCGACATAATAGAAGCCGAGCTCCTCAAACAGCGTGCCTCCGGTCCAGAAGTTGCGGGTATATTCCTCCGCGCGCGCCGCCCGGCGCTCCCACTTCTTGGGAAGCTTCTTTGCCAACTGCTTGGCCCAGTTACGGATTTGCCTGTAGGTTCCGCCGGAGAGACGCCGCGCCAGATAGGCGCTCATTGCCCCTACGGGCTGGGCAATCGACATGTCGTTATCATTGAGAATAACAATCAGGCGGGAATCCATCGCACCAGCATTGTTCATGGCCTCATAGGCCATGCCGGCACTCATCGCGCCGTCGCCAATGACGCAGACGACATTGTTGTCGCCGCCTGAAAGGTCGCGTGCCACGGCCATGCCAAGTCCGGCGGAGATTGAAGTGGATGAATGCGCCGCGCCGAAGGGATCGTATTCGCTCTCGGCGCGCTTGGTGAACCCGGACAGCCCACCGCCCTGCCGCAATGTGCGGATGCGGTCGCGACGCCCGGTGATGATCTTGTGCGGATAGCACTGGTGCCCGACATCCCAGATGAGCTTGTCCTTGGGCGTGTCGAAGACCTTGTGAATAGCGAGCGTCAACTCCACTACTCCAAGCCCCGCGCCCAGATGCCCGCCGGTCACCGAGACCGCGCTGACAGTCTCATCGCGCAACTCACTGGCCAGCTGCGGCAGTGCGTCGTCACCGAGCGCGCGCAGATCGGCCGGCTCGCGCACGGTGTCCAAAAGCGGTGTCTTGCTATCGGGTTTTGTCACAGTCCCTTGCACCTAGGCTGTCAACGGGTCGCGCATTTGACTGGATGTCGGCTCTCTTTTCAACCCGCAAGCTTTTCCAGAACCATGACTATACGCCTTTGACTGGAATATCGCGTGCAGATTTCGCTGTTTTCTGATGCAGACCAGGGCTAACCCTAAACGACGCCTTGTTCACGCAAGCGGTCAATCTCATCCAGCGACAAGCCGCACAACTCGCTCAATATCCGCTCCGTCGCGTTCCCCAACTCCGGCCCGGTATGGGTCACCCGGCCCGGTGTTTCCGACAGGCGCGGGACAACGTTGGGCATCGTAACCGGATTGCCGCTTGTATCGGGCACCTCGACCAGGGTTCCGCGCGCCTTCACATGCGGGTCCGCGAAGATGTCCGCGATGGTATTGACCGGCGCTGCCGGAACCTCGAACTCGACGCAGCGGGCTATGAAAGCATCCCGGTCGAAACCGGCGATATACTCCGCGACAAGCGCATCGACCTCATCGAAATGTTTCAGCCTTTGGCCGACCTCTCCCCAAGCATCCGGTTCGGCGAGTTCGGACCGCTCCATCATGGCGCAGAGCCGGGCGAACATCACATCGGACGTACACGCGACGGCGAGCCACTTTCCGTCCTTTGCCCGGTAGTGGCCGTGGGGAACCGCATTCAGCGTCTTGGTGCCTTCCGGTCCCCGCACGATACCTGCTTCCGCATAAGCCGGCGCAAGTTCGTCGAGCACCCGGAAGATGGACTCAAAGAGGCTCACATCGACAACCTGGCCGCGGCCTGTCGCATCACGGTGGCGCAGCGCCATCATCACACCGACGGCGCCGTTGAGCCCGGTGATATAGTCGGCGAGCGAAGTAGACCCCGGCGTCACCGGTGGCCCGCCGGGCATGCCGGCAAGATGCACAAGTCCGCCATAAGCGTGGGCGATACGGGCGAAACCGGGGCGGTCGCGATAAGGTCCGTCCTGGCCGTAGCCGGACACCCGCAGCAGAATGAGGCCGGGATTGATTGCGCTCAGCACATCCCATCCCATCCCCCATTTCTCGAGCGTTCCGGGGCGGAAATTCTCACAGACTATATCTGACTGAGAGACAAGTTTCTTAATAATTTCAACGCCTTCTGACGTACGAAGATTGAGAGTGAGTGAACTTTTGTTGCGCGCTTCGCTCTTCCAGGCGAGCGAATCCCCGCCATCCTTCGCGGTGCCGTAGCGCCGCCAGGGATCGCCGCCGTCGGGGCGTTCGACCTTGATGACCTCGGCGCCGAACTCGGCAAATGTGGTGGCGGCGAAAGGCGCCGCGATAAAGGTTGCCAGATCGAGAACCCGGATGCCCGACAGCGGCAAGGCGCCGTCGTCGCTATTCGACATCCAGCGGTTCCGTTCCTGCCGGTTTGCCTTCGGCATCCAGCGTAATCTTCTGAACCTTGGCCTCGGCTTTTTTCAGCAGCGCGTCGCAATGGGCACGCAGCGCATCGCCGCGCTCATAGATGGCGATGGACTCTTCAAGCTCCACATCGCCACCCTCCAATTTGGCAACGATCTGCTCAAGCTCGTCGAGCGCCGCCTCGAAGTTCATTTTGGCGATTTCCGGTTTAATGTCTTTGTCAGCCATTGCTATCGCTTTCGGGAGGCAAAAAAGAAACGGTCAGGTCCCCGCCTCCATGAGGGTTTTTACATGGACGGCGACCGATTTGGCCAGACCTTCCAGATCATAGCCGCCCTCCAGCATGGAGACGATACGTCCCTTGCAATGCCTGGCCGCTATATCGGCGATCTTGCCTGTAGCCCAGCCGAAATCCTCTTCCACCAGACGCAGCCCCCCCAGCGGATCGCGCTCATGGGCATCGAAGCCGGCCGAAATCAATATGAGGTCAGGCCTATGGGCCTCAAGGGCCGGCAGGATACGGCTCTTGAAAGCTTCCCTGAACACCGTACCGTCGTCGCCCGCGCGCAGCGGCGCGTTCCAGATATTGCCGACACCGGCCTCGTTCACCGCACCCGTTCCCGGAAACAGCGGCATCTGGTGAGTGGACCCGAAATAGAGATCCTGGTCCGACCAGAACATGACCTGCGTGCCGTTGCCATGATGGACGTCAAAATCGACCACCGCGATGCGCTCGGCGCCATGCTTGGCGCGGGCATACAGCCCGGCGATGGCGATATTATTGAAAACGCAAAACCCCATCGCAACCGCCTGCTCGGCATGATGCCCGCAGGGGCGGATCGCGCAAAAGGCGTTGGCGGCCTTGCCGGTCATAACCTGATCGACCGCCTCGATGCCCGACCCCACCGCCCTCAGCGCTGCGTCCCAGCTCTTCGGGCTCAGCACCGTGTCGCCATCGACCCGCACGAGACCTTCTTCGGGCACCGCCTCGCGGATCGCCTCGATATATTCGCCGGGATGCGCCCGCTCGATATCCGCAACATCGGCCAGCGGCGCCTCCTCGCGCAGGAGATCGTCGAAAATCTCGTGGCTCATCACCTGCTTGATGGCGCGCAGACGGTCGGGCCGTTCAGGATGGCCGGGTCCCGTATCATGCTCGATACAGATATCGTGGGTCAGATAAAGCGTGGACATTGATCTTGTTTTCCTCAGGCGCCCGGCGGCGGAATATCGTCCGGCACAAAGAAGTCCTCCTGCAGCGGGACATCGGCATCGACGCGATAGGGACTGAAGTCGGTCACGCCATGTTCGGCCAGAAGCGTGTCGTCAATGCAGAAATTGCCGGTAAATTCCCGCGCGCGACTTGTCACTATCGCATGGGCGGCATCGGCCATGATAGCCGGTGTACGACTCGCCTTCATCATTTCCTCGCCACCAACGATATTTGAAATAGCCGCAGTGGCGATCGTCGTGCGCGGCCACAGCGCGTTGACGGCTATGCCCTTGGGCTTGAGTTCCTCAGCCAGTCCCAGAACGCACAGACTCATGCCGTATTTGGAGATCGTATAGGCAAGATGCGGCGCAAACCAGTCCGCGCGCAAGGTGAGCGGCGGCGACAACATCAATATGTGAGCGTTGTTGCTGTTTTCCAAATGCGGGATGCACAATTTCGATACCAGAAAAGTGCCGCGCATATTCACATCCTGCATCAGGTCGTAGCGCTTCATCCCGGTGGCAACCGTGCCGGTCAGCGAAATCGCGCTCGCATTATTGACGCAAATATCGATGCCACCGAAGTTTTCCACGGTCTTCTCGACCGCCGCCGCAACCTGCTCTTCATCCCTGATATCGGCCTGAACCGCCAACGCCCGCCCGCCCGCCTTTTCAATCTCTTCCGCCGCCGTGTGTATCGTCCCCGGCAACTTTGGATGGGGCTCGCTCGTCTTGGCGGCGACTGCGATATTCGCACCGTCCCTGGCTGCTCTGAGCGCAATCGCCAGGCCAATTCCCCGGCTCGCGCCGGTGATGAAAAGTGTCTTGCCTTCAAGCGAACTCATTGCGCGGCTTCAGCCTCACTTCGGGCGCGGGCGAAATCGGGCTCACGCTTTTCCTTGAACGCCGTGAATGCCTCGCGCGCTTCCGGCGAGCGCAGATGGACCTTGAACAGCTCGATCTCCTCGTCGATCCGCTGCAGGACGGCCGAGGGATCGCCGCGCATGAGCTTGCGCGCCGCCGCCAGGGCTTGCACAGGTTTCGCCGCGAGCACGAGCGCCGCATCGCGCGCCTTCGTTTCCAGCTCATCGGCCGGCACGATACTGTTGACCAGTCCCGTGGCCAGCGCGCGCCGGGCGTCGAATGTCTCACCCGCGCACAGAAGCGCGAAGGCCGGCGCAAATCCCATACGCGCCGGCGCCAGCAGCGAAGAGGCTGCTTCCGGCAGGATCCCGAGATTGAGGAACGGGGTCAGGAATTTCGCATCCTCGCTGGCATGAACCAGATCGCAATGCAGCAGCATGGTAGTGCCGATACCGACAGCCAGCCCATCGACCGCCGCAACGATCGGTTTTTCACTGGTTGCCAGCGCCTTCATGAAGTCAAAAACCGTCGAATCGAAATCGCCGCCCTCGGCCATCTTCAGAAATTCAGCCAGGTCGTTGCCTGCCGTGAAGATGCCGCCGCTGCCGGCGATGAGATGGACGGCCACGTCTGGATCCGCATCGCCGCCGCGCAGCCCTTTGGCCAGCGCAGCATACATATCGGCGGTGATCGCGTTCTTTTTCTCCGGCCGGTTAAATCTCAGCGTTTGAACCTGGTCGCGACACTCTCGTTGAATATGACTGGTCATCGAACCCGCCGACATCAAGTAAGCACCGCTTCGGCGCCAGCGCCCAGAATCGAGTCGGCTCCATCGGTGATCGCCCTGGCAAGCCCCGCTGCTTCGACGGCCTGGGTTTCGGCAAAGAATCGCGCCGTTTGCATGCTCTTGTCCAGTGCTCCATCCGAAGCGCGGGACTGCGCCAGCGCGCCCTTGGCGAGCCATACGCCACCGCTGGTAACTCCGAAAAGTCTCAGATAAGGCGTGGCGCCGGCGAGTGCGGATTGCGGATTCTGCCCCAAGGCAACCAGCATCCATTCGCTCGCCTCCTCCAGCGCATCCACTGCCTCCTCGAGGCGAGCGCCCGTCTGTCCAAAGGCCGGCTCGTTGGAGCCTTTCACATCGGCGACGATTTCCTTCAGCGCCGCGATATGAGCGCGTACGACCGCGCCACCGTCCATCGGTAGCTTGCGGGTGACCAGATCGATCGCCTGGATGCCGTTGGTGCCTTCATAGATCGGCGCAATCCGGGCATCGCGAAAATGTTGCGCGGCGCCCGTCTCCTCCACATAGCCCATGCCGCCATGCACCTGCAGCCCATCGGATGCGACCTCGACGCCGAGATCAGTCGAAAACGCCTTGGCAACAGGAGTGAACAGGTTGGCCCGGGCATGAGCCGCCCTGCGCTGCGCTTCCTCGGGCGCGCGCTCGGCAAGATCGAGCTCGCGCGCCGTCAGATAGCAGATCGCGCGGGAGGCGGCCGTTTTAGCCTTCATTGTGAGCAGCATTCGTCTGACGTCGGGATGTTCGGCAATCGGGACCATCTCGTCTTCGCCGGGTCCATTGGCAGCAAACCCCTGGGTCCGCTCTCCCGCGTAAGCAACCGCCTGCTGCACGGCGCGCTCGGCAATGCCGACGCCCTGGATACCGACCGCGAGCCGCGCCCGGTTCATCATCGTGAACATGGCCGCCAGGCCCCGATTCTCTTCACCGACGAGCCAGCCGGTGGCACCGCCATTGTCACCCATCTGCATAACGCAGGTCGGACTGGCGTTGATGCCGAGCTTGTGTTCTACCGACACGGCATGAATGTCGTTGCGTTGCCCCAGCGAGCCGTCGTCGCCGACGAGGAATTTGGGCACCAGGAACAGTGAGATGCCTTTGGTGCCTTTCGGCGCATCCGGCGTGCGGGCGAGCACCATGTGGACGATATTGTCGACAAGGTCGTGCTCGCCATAGGTGATGAAGATCTTGGTGCCGAACAGCTTGTAGCTACCATCGCCCTGCGGCTCGGCGCGGGTTTTCAGAAAACGCAGGTCGGAGCCTGCATGCGGTTCGGTCAATTGCATCGTCCCGGACCATTCACAGCTGACCAGTTTTTCCAGGTAAAGCGCCTTCAATTCTTCCGTGCCATGCAGCGCCAGCGCATCCGCCGCCCCTTGCGTCAGCATCGGGTTGAGCGCGAAGGCCATGCAGGCGGATTGCCAGATCTCGCAGACGGCCATGGAAATCGTTACCGGCAGCCCCTGCCCGCCGTGACTTTCCGGGCTTGGCAGGCTGCCCCACCCGGCCTCGACCCATTGTTCATAAACCTCACGCCAGCCCTTCGGCATGGACACCGCACCGTCCTTCAGATGCGCGCCTTCCTCATCGCCCTGCCTGTTCAGCGGCGCGATCTGTTCGCTCGCGAACTTTCCCGCTTCCTCCAGGATTGCTAAAACGGTATCGGCATCAAGATCGCCCAGCAGCCCCTGTACGAGCATCTCATCAAGTCCGGCAATATGCGTAAGCGTGTGAGAGATTTCACCTACCGGCGCGGTATAGGTCATTATTTGTCCCCACCTTCTGCGCTTGACCGCCGGCAGCCGCCCGCGCAAAAAGAAGGCTGCAACCGGCCGGCATCGACAAATTTAGCTCACTTTATGTCATGAGACCGGCTGCGCATAGGGCCTCGCGCGCCCGCATTCCAACCGGCCGCCGCATGACCCTTGTGCCCGCAACAGACCGTAATATTACGCGCGCCGCGATGGCGCTGCGCGACGGCGCGCTTGTCGCTTTTCCCACCGAAACCGTTTACGGCCTCGGCGCCGACGCCACGAATGGAGAGGCCGTCGCGGCGATTTTCGAGGCCAAGGACCGGCCGCGTTTCAATCCGCTGATCGTGCATGTTTCGGGCCTTGAGGCAGCGCGCGCCCTTGCGGATTTTTCCGGCCGAGCGATGGAACTTGCCGCCGCTTTCTGGCCCGGCGCCCTGACGCTCGTGCTGCGCAAATTGCCCGGCTGCCGCATTGCCGACCTTGCCACGGCGGGGCTGGACACGGTTGCACTGCGCGTGCCGGCTCATCCGGTCGCGCAGGCCCTTCTTGAAGCGGCGGAGGTGCCGATTGCGGCGCCAAGCGCCAACCGTTCCGGCCGGGTCAGTCCGACGAGCGCGGCGCATGTCGAGGCCGATCTCGGCGATCGCCCGGCCTTCATCCTCGATAGCGGATCGTGCGCATTCGGTCTTGAATCGACAGTCGTAGATGCAACCCCGCAAAACCCACGCCTGCTCAGGCCCGGCGCCATCCCGCGTGCCGAAATCGAAGCTGTATTGGGCTTCCCGTTGGCGCATGCCGACCCGCAGAAGGGCATAGCGTCGCCGGGGCAGATCGCGAGCCACTATGCGCCGCGCGCGGAGCTGCGGCTCAATGCCAGCGAAGTGCGCGACGGCGAATCGCTGCTTGCATTCGGCGATAACGTGCCGGTCCACAACGGCGCTTGCGTCAATCTGAGCCCTAAAGGCAACTTGCGCGAAGCGGCGGCCAGGCTGTTCGCCGCGCTGCGCGAGCTCGACGCCAGCGGCGCGCGAATGATCGCCGTCATGCCGGTACCGGCGGAAGGTCTCGGCGAGGCGATCAACGACCGGCTGAAGCGCGCCGCGGCGCCGCGTGGCGATTAGACGCTAAAGGTCAGCATCCCCTGCAGATATGGTTCCAGCAACCTTTCATGCATGCAGAGAATGCCTTCCGGCATTGGCTGGTATTGCAGCCGACGCGCATGCGTGCGTAACAGCTCTGGCGGCAGGCTTCGCAGTCGTATCTGCAGCCGATCTGCACGACCATCGGCGATGTATATTTTCTGATCTGCGACAGGACCGACATCGACGGTGTGGCCGCCGCTGCAAGCGTCACGTCAGGCGAATAGTTTCTCTCGCCCGCACCGACCTGAGCAAAGCTGAACAGCGCCAGGACAACCGCCAGCAGCGAAACTGAAAAATTGCGTCTCATTTCTTGACCCTCCTTCACCGACAAGCTTTGTATAGGTTAGCCGGAAAGCGGGGCTGCTGGCCAATCAATCCGCACCCAGAAGATCACAGTGCAGACTCAAGACAAAGGATTCCCTGTCCGATGGCATCTGAAACAAAGCTGGCGGGCAACCCGCCCGGCGAGGCGCTTCTTGCTAAATTCGCGGCAATCGTCGGCGAGAAATATGCCATTCGCGAGCCGACCGACATGGCGTCCTACCTCACCGAGTTGCGCGGCCTTTACACAGGCATAGCGGCGATCGTCCTGCGTCCCGGTTCAACGCAGGAAGTCTCCGAAATTCTCGAACTTGCGAATGAGGCCGGCACGGCCATTGTTCCCCAGGGCGGCAATACCGGGCTCGTCGGCGGGCAAATTCCCTTCAATGGCGGCGATGAGGTCATTCTGTCGCTGTCGCGGTTGAACCGGGTCCGCAACATCGATCCCGGGAGCAACACGATGACGGTCGATGCCGGCGTCGTTCTGGAGCAGGCGCGCGCGGCGGCAGACGAGGTGGACCGGCTGTTTCCGCTGTCGCTGCCGTCTGAAGGCAGTTGCCAGATCGGCGGCAATCTCTCCACCAATGCGGGCGGCGCGGCGGTGCTCGCCTATGGCAATGCGCGCGAGCTGGTACTGGGGCTCGAGGTGGTGCTGGCCGACGGACGGATCTGGGACGGGTTGCGCTCACTCCGGAAAGACAACACCGGCTATGATCTCAAGAACCTGTTCATCGGCGCGGAAGGTACGCTCGGCATCATCACCGGCGCCGTCCTGAAACTGTTCCCCAAGCCAGAGGCAAAGGCTACCGGTTTCGCCGGGCTGGCATCTGTCGGCAATATCGGAAAACTTTTCGATATTGCGCGCCGCATCGGCGGGCACAGCCTGACAAGCTTTGAATTCGTCCCCCGGATCGGCATCGACTATGTGCTGCGCCACGGCGACCAGATCCGCGACCCGCTCAGCCAAGCGCATGACTGGTACGCACTCGTCGAGCTTTCCGGACAGGACAGCGGCGGCGGGCCGGCCGAGTTGATCGAGGCCATTCTCGGCGAAGCGCTTGAAGCGGAGATCGTCGACGATGCCGCGATTGCCGCATCGCTTGGACAGGCCGACGACTTCTGGCGGTTGCGCGAATTACTATCGGAAGTGCAGGGCCATGAAGGCGGCAGCATCAAGCATGACGTCTCCGTTCCGATCGCCGCTATCCCCGAATTCATCGAGCGCGCCAGCAAAACCGTGACCGGTATGATCGAAGGCGCGCGCCCCGTCCCCTTCGGCCATTATGGCGACGGCAACATCCACTATAATGTCAGCCAGCCCGTCGGCGCCGACAAGGAAGCCTTCATCGCCCGCTGGGATGAAGTGAATGCAGCCGTGCACGCCATCGTGACCGAGTTCAACGGCTCGATCAGCGCCGAGCATGGCATCGGGCGTATGAAGCGCGATCTATTGCCGGGGGTGAAGAGCGAGGTCGAACTGGACTTGATGCGCGCGATCAGAAGGACGCTGGACCCGAACGCTATTCTCAACCCTGGCAAGGTGGTTTAGGGAGGGCTCTTCGCGACGGGAGCGGCGCATGAGCAAATTCGAGATCCGTGAAATCGACGACAGTGACATCGAAGCGGTCACCGCTTTGTGGCAACGCTGCGGCCTCGCACGGCCCTGGAACGATCCAGACGCTGACATCGCTTTCGCCCGAAATAGCCCGAACGCGACCATTCTTATCGCGCTCAACGGCGGCAAGATCGCCGCAAGCGCCATGGTTGGTCATGATGGACACCGGGGCACTGTTTATTATGTGTCTGTGGATCCGGAGCAGCGTGACGAAGGCCTTGGCCGCGCAATCATGGATGCCGCGGAGAACTGGCTTCGCGAGCGAGGCATGTGGAAGCTCAATCTCGTCGTGCGGGCGGAGAACCAGACTGTGATCGAGTTCTACGAGGCCCTTGGGTATACGGTCGAAAAACGGGTCAATCTGGCGAAATGGATCGATCCATCGAAGAAACCGGGCTTTGGCCAGTAAGCGGACCTTATGTGACGCGCTCCGACCCGCCCGCTTTGGAGTGCATGGCGGAAATCGAAGTGTCTGAGCTAATGGGATGAACTGCCGGTGCTATTTGGCGTTCGATTTATGCAAATTTTACCATGCTCTAGCGACACATACTCCTATTTAAGCTCTCCCCAAGTTTTTTTGGGCATTCTGGCGCTCTCGAAATCCAACGGAGCGTTTCCTGATGCGCAAAATTATATTGGCCGGGCTGATTGCAACTGGAGTTATGACATCCGCAGCGGGCGCCGCGGAGACAGTAACGACAAATGAGAGGATATTATTGCAGGCGACCATGCAACAACTAATCCAGCGCAAAACAATCGCCGGTAAATTTTTCTATTTCGATACAGATGCGGCAAAGGTCAATTCCATATACCCAGCCAAAGCACACCCAAAAATAATGAAGATGGGTGACAATTTCATTTTGTGCCAGGATTTTCGCAAAAGTGATGGAAAACCGGTCAACGTTGATTTCTATGTCGCTCGCCAGGATAAGGGATTCGTCATATTCGATACGGTCGTAAACAATCACGAACCAATCGAACGCTTGATGAAAGTCGGCCAGATTCACCTGGTCAAATAAGCACTTTTCGTCGATGACAATGTCTCCTCCAACTCGTGGCACCGGCGCCTGCAGGCTTTTCGCTAAATTCCTGGCGATCTTCGTTCCGATTTTCCTGACAGCGTCCTTGGTGGGTCTATCGTCTATTGCCGACTACATGGCGCGGTCGAAGCAAAATCAGGTATCGGCCCGCATCGGAGCCCAAACAGCCCATATCGCCGCCGCAATCGGTCGGAGTTTCAAATCGGGAGATAGCACTGCCTCACAAGATCTTCTCTCCACCCTGCTTCATGATCCGGCGATTCTGTGCGCCGAAATCGAGCCTCGTTCCGACAGTGCGGCAGTGCTGAAGGCACCGCAAGGCCTGGGATGCGTCGGTCAGGAGACAGCTGAGCAGTTTACCCTTCCGGTCGGGCAAGATGGCGATGTGACGTTGCGCGTACACTTTGGAACCGGCGAAGTCGAGGCCACCCGCCAAAGCTACGGAGAGTTTTCCATGCTGGCGATGGCGTTCGGGCTAATTGTCGCTTTCGCCGCAAGTTTTCTCGGATTTCGTCAGATAATCGGGAAGCCCCTGAAAACACTGCTCATGGCCATAATGCGTTCTGATGAGATTGGCGAACCCGTTCGCGTGCCGGTTTCTGGGAAGGATGAGCTGAGTTCAGTCCTTCACGCCTATAACCAAATGCAGCAGAACCTTACCAAGGAAGTCGAGCGCGTCAGGGAAAAGTCTGCGGAACTCAGTACGGAGCGGCACCGGAATGAAGAGTTGCTGTCAAAAGTTTTTCAAGTCAGCCCCTACCCGTTCGCGGTTCTTTGCCCCGACGACGGCATCTATGACAACGTCAATGAAGCCTGGTTGTCGACCATGGGTTACGGTCGGGAAGAGGTGGTCGGCAAAACTGCTCACGACCTCAGGGTTTGGGTCAACCCGGACGATCGAGCCCGTTTTGTCGAGCTCTGCAAAAAGAAGGGCTCTATCAGGGCATTTGAAACGAAAGTCCTGGCCAAGGACGGAACGGTCCTCGACGTCTTGATTTCCGGAGAATTTGTCCAGATTGGCAAGGAAACCCGGCTATTCATGGTTGCCGATGACATCACGGAACTCAAGAAGGCAGACACGGAGCGGCAACGCCACCACAAGGAGATTCTCAACGCCAAGCTGAAGCTTGAAAACACCAACGGCCAGCTTGTCCAGCGAACCCATGAGCTTGAGGCCGCCCAAGAAACGCTGGTTCAGCAGGAGCGGCTGGCAACGCTTGGCGAACTGACTGCAACCGTGAGTCATGAACTCAGGAATCCGCTGGCGGCCATTCGCTCATCGCTTCATCTGGCCATCCAGAAAACGAAAGATCTGGAGTTGGGAATCGATCGTTCGCTGGAGCGCGCGGAGCGCAATGTCGTCCGTTGTGACGGCATCATTACCGATCTTCTCG
>JAJFHO010000007.1 GCA_021775575.1 Hyphomicrobiales bacterium | reverse complement strand
TGAGGGCACGGTCGTCACGGCCGAGGTCGCCGACACGGGTCCTGGCGTTTCGGAGCGGGCCCGTACCCATTTGTTCGAGGCCTTTCAGGGCTCCGCGCGCAAGGACGGCACCGGTCTGGGTCTGGCGATAGCCGCTGAACTGCTGCGCGCGCATGGCGGCTCTATCGAGCATGTCGCAACGCCGGCAGGCGCCATGTTCCGGCTGACAATTCCCGACCGTGTCGTCGATCTTCAGGAAAAACGCAACCACGGCTGAGCCGCGCTCCGGCTGGCATCATCCAGCCCCTTGCCTTTGCCGGTGGCACGCCGTACATAGGCGCTTGCGCGGCGGACCGGCGTGGAATACGGCCTGCGCCCCGCGCTGCCGGTGGGCCGTTGCGGCCGGCCGGAGCTTTGTTCTTGCGTGTTTCCCGAGGCGGGTATTCGGTTCCCGCTTTTCCTGGAAACACTTGTTTTGATGTTTGCGTGTTTCCGAAGCGGAAAACCGGTATCCGCTTTTCCCGGAAACACTTTTGGCGCCGGTAGCTCAGCTGGATAGAGCACCAGACTACGAATCTGGGGGTCGGGGGTTCGAATCCTCCCCGGCGCGCCAATAAAAACAAAGACTTAGCAAATAGACAAATATTCTGTGGCACTTAACTGAGGGCTGAACGGTGGTCAAGCAGGTTCTCCCGACGCTGCGACCAAGACCAGAACTTTTCAAAAATTGCTAAGATTCTGCTGCACCAGTGTAGAGATGATCGAAAAATACTATGCCTCGCATATTCGCACGAGCCTGGACGCGGCGGCTATCAATGTGCGGCGGCAAGCACGCTCATGAGGATTACTCGCGATCAAGAGGCGACCTCGTGCAGGGAAGCGGGGATGTTGTAATTTATCGGCGGACGGCTCCGTTCACTTTATGAGGCCCGGCGCTCATATGCTTGTTGCATCAGCTGTCTAAGAATTTCCGATTTGTCGCCTATGTCTGCTTTCGTGAGGCGAAGTCGGTAATTGCCCCACTGGTTGTCATAGTCAAGCGTATCAATTCCGGCATCTTCAATAATTGAACTAACATCGTCTGACTCAGGAATCTTGATTTCTAGATTTATCCCATTCTTCTTCGGGATAAACGTAACAAAATTAAATGCCTGTCCATCTCGTGATACGCCGATATAAAATTTGTTGTATTTTAGTTCCAGTGATGAATCGAGTGGTTTAGCAAGTTCCAGAAGCTCGTCGGCCAGGCTAACAGTTGCCTTTGAGCCCCTCTGTTCCCAGTAGGATCGATCAGTAGGGGCAGCCTTCGCGTCTTCATCTTCGTCGACAAGGCCTCGCGATAATTCGTCGACCACTGTGGTGAAGACGAGGGTTACGCTTTCACCGATTTGCACAGCCCGCATTTGGATGGCAATGAAGGGTATTGTTCCGTTGAATAGGGAAATCACATTGAGAAATCGGCTCGTGACGTCCTCTGCGATGAGGACTGCACAATGATCGTATTGTGGGTACCGTTTCTGCTCAATGTCCCAATATTCAATAGTTCGAATAATATGTGTCTCGTCGGTTGCTCCGAGCTGAAGTTCAACCTCATACCGGCGTTTGCTTTCCAAGTGCTGCAAAAGCAGGTCAAGCCGTCCTGCACGAGGCTGAATGCGTTCTTGGTCACGAACAACCACTTCTCCCAATCCGAGCATAGATGGGTCTTCAGTAATTAGGTTTTGCACCCACTTTTCAGAAAGATCTGGATGGGCCTTAAGCCATATGCGCTCGTGTTTGACATAGGTCGGCGTCATTTGTGATCTGCTTCCCTCAATTGCCGTTGCTTCGAAACTAACTCGATGTCGGTATTGGTGGGTAGGGAAAATCGGTCCTCGCAGCTATGAGTTAGGTTCGCACAATTATAGTTCTGCGACATGATTGCCAATTAAGGTGACGGATTTTGACAGAATTGAATATTGTGGGATGGTTCGAGCCTTTTCTTAAAAGAAAACATATTTTTATATGAGTATTATTATATGTGTATTCTTATATAGAATGACCGGAAATATCTTCCCATCTTAATTGGAAGTCGCTTCCTCTCAGAACGGAAATATTTTCCTGTCTGAGGCGGAAACCTATCCACTCCAGTTAGCCGCGATCTCGGTGTTTGAGAAAAATCGTATAGAAGTTGGTCTTCCCCAAACCTCTGCGCTCAACCTCCGGAATACCGGCGTCCTGCAATTCCTTCAGATAGGTTCTCACACTCCTGTCGGTGACACCTATATCGACGGCGAGTCGTTTCTGGCCGGGAAAGCAATAATCGTTCTGCCACGCATAACTCAGCAACATTGCTACCGCGAGCTTGGCTCCTGGGCTCAGACTGGCTGATCGAAGCAAAAAGTTCGGGACTTGGGTGAAGCCGTGGGTGGTGATGGGGTCGGCACCCTTCAGGACGATGTTCTTCTCCTTCAGGGTCTCGCTGATATGCCGCTCTTGGCTGTGCTCCATATGTGACGAATTCTACCATGCTCAGCGCATGGTCTTATCCACCTATCCCCTACCCTGATAGGTGGGAAAATGTTGAAGACCGGAACAGCATTCCCTTTCTTGTGATTAATCTATCTTGGAAGCAAGCTCTTGAGCTTCTTGTTTTGGGATACCAGTGCGTCTTTATCCGCAACATCTGTATGCGAGAGATCACTCCGGAATCTGATCTGACTGACCTCTGTGGGCAGTTGTCCGCGAACCGCTGGGATGGATTCCAGCGCGTACACCTGTAGCGAAGACTTGGCGAGGCTTTCATCAAATCGCATCAACAATACTGATGAAGCATTCTCTCCAAGTCCTTCGGCGACCGTCTCCTGAAGCTTCAAGAGCAGATCGGCATCGCCACCAAGCTGCTCCTCTATGCGCTCAATGAGGTCAAGCAGCGATATGCCGCCACCGCTCGTCTCCACAAAAAGTGAGATGAGAACGCCAGTGGTGTTCGGCGGCGGTGAGCATTGCTCCAGGGAGAAATCATGTGCTCGTTGCCGTGTGCTGCTTGCCTTGATCTCCAGACGCACACCATCAACCGAAAAGTCAAATCGGTCATCAGTGGTACTACGCCAAGCCTCAACAGCCGCCGCCGGTGAATTGGCCGTGTATATGACGTAGAGTTCGCCGAAGAGCCCGATGACCGAGCGACGTGCCGGACTGGAGAGTCTTTGAAACAAGTCCACAAGGCGCCGAACAGCTTCGACAACCTCCTGCAAGCTTGGTGATGCACCGATAATGCAAAGAATCGTCTCACACACGTGCGCAAAGTACCCTTGCACAATCCGGTCGCTTGCCGTGCAAATAATTGCCGTCAGGGTTTCTGTTTGCTCCTCTCCACCGGCAAGAGCAATCTTGTATGGTATGGCGCTGCAGCTTGTGACGTGCGTTATGACAAGTTGAAACAGAACGCCCCGGTCCGGTCATGAACCTCCACGAGACGCCATCTGTGTTTTTCCCTTTCGACAACAGCTATGCGCGCTTGCCGGACCGGTTTTTTGCGAAGCTCACGCCATCTCCTGTACGTGCACCTCAGCTTATCCGCCTGAATGAGGCGCTGGCCGAACATTTGGGCCTTGATCCTGAATCACTGTCTTCGCCCGAAGGCATTGAAATTCTTTCGGGCAACCGTGTGCCGGAAGGCGCGGAGCCACTCGCCATGGTCTATGCCGGGCATCAGTTCGGCAATTGGGTGCCGCAGCTCGGAGATGGCCGGGCGATCCTCCTCGGTGAAGTGATCGATCGGGACGGCGTGCGGCACGATATTCAGCTCAAAGGGTCAGGTCACACGCCGTTTTCGCGTATGGGAGACGGCCGCGCTGTGCTTGGTCCTGTCCTTCGCGAGTACATCGTCGGCGAGGCGATGGCGGCATTGGGTATACCCACGACGCGAGCGCTCGCCGCCGTAACCACAGGCGAACAGGTGGCGCGCGAACAGCTTCTTCCCGGTGCGATATTGACGCGTGTCGCGCAAAGTCATGTGCGCGTCGGCACGTTCCAGTTCTTTGCCGCGCGCGGTGATGAGGAGGCCCTGCGCCTTCTCGCCGACCATGTCATCAACAGGCACTATCCGGACGCCTCCGGATCGGATCACCCGTACCGCGCCTTGCTGGATGCGGTTATCGCGCGCCAGGCGCAGCTCATTGCCCGTTGGCAGCTGATCGGCTTCATTCATGGGGTCATGAACACCGACAATATGTCGATAGCGGGCGAAACCATCGACTATGGTCCGTGCGCCTTCATGGACACCTATCACCCGGAGACTGTCTACAGCTCGATCGATCAAATGGGCCGCTACGCATATGCGAACCAGCCGCGTATCGCGCAATGGAACCTCGCTGTTCTTGCACAATCGCTCCTGCCGCTGTTCGGCGACGATGAGGATGTCGCCGTCGCCCAGGCGCAGGACTCAATCAACAGATTCCCCGGCCTGCTCGAGGCAGCTTATCTTTCTGGCATGCGCGCCAAACTTGGGCTTGTGCAAGAGCGTGCCGGAGACACCAAGCTCGCTCATGATCTGCTGAACTGCATGGCCGAGAACAAGGCCGACTTCACGCTGACTTTTCGGGGGCTGTGCGATGTGTCGGCGGCGGACCCGGAGGCCGACGCCGCGGTTCGCGGGTTGTTTGAAGACCCGGTCGCCTTTGATTGTTGGGCAGGGCGGTGGCGCGAACGGCTGGACCAGGAAGGCAATAGCGACGATATGCGTCAAACCGCCATGCGCGCGGTTAATCCCGCCTACATTCCGCGCAATCACCTGGTGGCGGAGGTTATCAAAGCGGCAACCGAGAACGGGAATTTCGCCCTACTGGAGAAGCTTATGACGGTGCTGGCATCCCCTTATGAAGAGAGGCCCGAATATGCCCGCTACCGCATACCGCCAAGGCCCGAACAAGTCGTCCACGAAACATTTTGCGGAACGTGAGTGGGGCTTGCCGGAGTGGCGCGCTCCATGCCTAAAGCTGGAACAACGCCAACCGGCTGGGGAGCGTAACGGACCCCCGCCGGAGGGGGGTTTGCAACCTCGTCCGCACGTTCTTCAGCGGCACCCTGATGCCGTTCTGATTTCTATCTCATCCTTCACTCCTGAATAGTGACGATGAGACAAAAACACTCCCTTGCGAAAATCCCTCAATTTGTTCCATGAGCGCTGACGTCGGACAGGCGCCGCGCCGGTGCTAAAACCCTCTCCGCTAGGGCAGGGGGACGATCAGGGTCGGAACACGAGACCGCCTCAGCACGCTCTTCGCCACGCCGCCCAGGAAGGTATGGCTGAGCCCTTTCTCATGGGCCCCCATCACGATCAGGTCGCACCCCAGTTTAACGGATGTCTTGAGGATTTGCTCGGCCGGGTAGGACTCGATCACGTCGACGGACTTGATCTGGTTGCGGGTTTTCTGATCCTTCTTGCTTTGATCGGACCAGAAAGCATCCTGCTGCTTCATGACCTCCGCGCGGACTTTTTCGACCCGCTCTTGCAGGGCCTCGTGGCGCTTGCCGGCGTCCATAACGAAGGCCTCGATGGTCACCCTGGCGTCGCTTGAGAGCTCCTCCACCACGTGCAGCACGTGCAAGTCGGCTCCGGTCAGTTTCGCCAGATAGGCGGCATAGCGAAGGGCCACGTCGGCATTCTCGGACAAATCCGTGCAGTACAGGATATTGCGTACTTCTGCGGGCATCGGTCAGGTTCCTTTTCGTCCTCGTCAATATCCCATGGCCCTGGGCAGCCAGAGTGAGATTTGCGGCACGTAGGCGATGATGAAGACGGCGATCACGGCGACGACCGCGAAGGGGATGGCCCGGACCGATATCTCTTCGATGGATGAGTTCGATATTCCGGACGCGATGAACAGGTTTTCGCCGAGTGGTGGTGTCTGGAAACCGATTTCGCAGCAACAGACCATGACAATCCCGAAATGCAGCGGGTCGATACCCAGATTATAGGCAATGGGCAGCAATACCGGGGTCAGGATCAGGATCGTGGCCAGGGTCTCCATGAACATGCCCACGAACAGCAGGAAGGCGATGAGCATGGCCCAGATCAGATAGATGTTGTCTGTCGTGCTCAGCATGGCTTCGGCGATAATGGCGGGGATCTCATTCTCCACCAGCAGGCGCCCGAAGACTGTCGCGGTAAACAGGATCAGAAGCACGCGGCCGGTCAGCCAGGTGGTCGTTTCCAGGGAATGGAAAACATTCTTCCATTTCAATTCCTTGTGGATGAAAAAGCCGACGGCCAGGGTATAGAAAATGGCCACGATGGCGGATTCGGTCGGGGTGAAAAAGCCGGTGTAGATACCGCCGAGGATGACAAGCGGCGCCATGATCGACCAGAAACCGGTATAGAGGTTGCACATGATAGTGCGTGCCGACCAGCCTTCGGTTGTGCCCTTGTAGCCCTTCTTCTTGCACAGGATGTAGTTCATGATCAGCAGGCTGAGCGCCAGCAAAAGGCCGGGCAAGACACCGGCGATGAACAGCTTGGGAATCGAAACCGACTGAAACTCCCCGAATTTCTGTACGGCGGCCGGGGGTGCGTTAAAGCCCAGTGCCGAAATGCCGAAAATGACCATCGGAATGGAGGGCGGAATGACCACGCCCAGGCCGCCCGATGACGCCGTGATAGCCGAGGCAAAGCCCTTGTCATAGCCACGCGCCGTCATCGCCGGGATCATCAGCATGCCGACGGCGGCCGTTGTAGCCGGTCCCGAGCCGGAAATGGCGCCGAAGAACAGGCAGGCAATAACGGTGGCGGCGGAAATGCCGCCGGTTACCGGGCCGGCAAAGCTTTCCGCCAGTGTCACCAGGCGTTTGGATATTCCCGCGGCCTCCATCAAGGCCCCGGCCAATATGAAGGCCGGCAACGCCATCAATGGAAATGAGCCAACCGCCGTGAAGGCGATCTGGACGAATTTGATCGGATTTTCTTCGAGAAACAGGAATGTCGCCAGCGCCGAGACGCCGAGAGCAACCGTGATCGGCGCGCCGAGGACCAACAGGCCCAGGAAAGAGCCGAACAGAACCAGGACAAGGATTGTTTCATATTCCATGGGTTGAGCCCCCCCTAACCGTCGGCCTTGGAGCCGGTTTTTGCGTCGTCGCCATCGAGCCCCTCTTCGATCATCTTGTCGACCTCGGCTTTCTCCGGATCGACAATGTCGACGCCCTTGACGAGCTTGTAATAGTTCACCTGGATGATGCGGATCGACATCAGCGTGAAGGCGATGGGGAAGATCAGGTAGAAATATTTCATCGGAACGCCGAGCGTCTGGGATTTCCAGAAGGGGTTTATCTTGTTGAAGACGAAATCGGTGCTCAGATAGATGAAATAGAAGTTGAAAAAGAGCCAAAAGAGATCCGCGAAGCCCTCAATCCAGGGAACCACCTTTTTGGGGAAGGGCTTGAACTGGAAAGTAACGCGGTTGTGGGCCCCCAGCTTGGCGGCGTAGCTGGCGCCGAAAAACACAAACCAGACGAACAGGTAGGTCGCCAGTTCTTCGCTCCAGGAAAAGGAATAATCAAAAAATTCCCGAGACAGGATCTGTGCGAACAGCAGAATGACGAAAAATGTCAGCAACGTTCGGCAGATGTAGCTTTCGAGATTATCGAAGATTTTAAAGAACAGGTTGTTTCCCATGGTCGCCCTCCCATCCGTCCGAACCGTGTCTTCCACGGCCACAATAATACACGCAGAATGCACCATTCGGTCGTCGGGCCACCGGGCGGACAATCCGCCCGGTGGCCGATTTGTCGGTTCGCGCTAGCCGCGGCCCAGAATCGCCAGGACTTTGTCGAGCTTCTCCTTGCCGCCGATGCTCTCGTAGAACTTCGGCCACACGGCCTTGGTGGCGCGCTCGATGAATTCCTTCTCGCCGTCGGCAGGGTCATCGATCTGCATGCCCTTGGCTTGCAGGTCCTTCTTGATGGCGGCCTCGCTGTCGCGCAGATATTGGGCGCTGTACAGCGTGGCTTCCTTACCAGCTTCGAGAATGGCTTTCCGATCGCCCTCGGAGAGGCCCTGGAAGATGCTCTCGGAAATGATCAGGGGTTCGATGGAGAACAGATAGCGGACGTTGGTGACGTATTTCTGCACTTCATAGAACTTCATGGCGTGGACGGTGATGTAGGGATTGTCCTGACCGTCGACGACCTTCTGCTGCAGGCCGGTGAAGGTTTCCGACCAAGCCATCGGCGTCGCGTTGATGCCCCAGGACTTGTAGGTGTCGAGCATGATCGCGTTCTTCGGCACCCGGATCACCAGGCCTTTGAGATCGGCGACGGACCGGACCGGCTTCTTTGAGTTGGTCAGCACCCGGAAACCGGAATAGGCCCAGCCGATGATGCGGACCTTCGCATCGCGGATAGTGTTCGCGATCAGCTCCTGGCCGACGTCTCCCTGGGTCAGCTTGACGGCGTCGTCGAGGCTGAGGATGACGTAGGGCAGGGTAAAAACCCCCACCGTCGGCGAGAATGGCGTGATGTTGTTGATGGCCAGAATGGACATGTCGAGGGTGCCGAGCGCGGCATCGTTGACGGTGTCCTGCTCGGAACCGAGCTGACCGTTATGGAACAGCTTGGCGGAATGGCTTGTCTTCGCCTTGAGCAGTTCGACGAATTTTTTGCCAAGAGCATCCTGGGTGCCGCCGGCGGCATCGCCAACGGCTATCTTGAACCGTTTGGCGTCGGCGTCGACGGTCGCGAGAAACAACAGGCTCGCGGCGACGCACAAGGTCTTTGTGAAGTTTGTCTTAAAGCTCATGAGACATCTCCTTTTACTAGACTATTCAGTGGGTTACAGTTTTCATATGGTAGTCGTGGCACGGGTCCCCGGGCTCCATTGCCGGTCACTGGACCTTTTCGTAAAAGCTTGCGTCAAACATCGGCCCATAGTCGTCGAGCGCCTTCGGCATGGCGCCTTGCCTGACCAGAAAATCCGCAACTTCCTTGGTGAACGCCTGCACGCCGCCCCGCATCCAGCTTCCGGTCAACTGGGCGTCACGGGTGTAGAACTGGAAGCGCGAGAGAAGGATATTGGATTGTTTGAGGCTCAAACCGGCGGCCTTGGCGATGACCGGTCTCGCCTGATCAGGCTCGTCGTCGAGATAGTCCGCGGCGCGATCGGACACTCTCAGAAAGGCGGTCACCAAATCCGGGTGCTTTTCGGCGAGAGCATTGGTCACGGCGATCACATCGAAGGTCCGGATGCCGATCTTGGTCTGCTCCCGGGCGCTCATCAGGACCTGGTTCTTGCCCATCATGCGCATCAGCGCGCCGCCCCACCCGCAGGCCATGGTCACTTCGCCGCGCTCCAGTGCTTCGGCGCCCTTGGCGGATACCATGTCGACGAGTTGCAATTTACTGGTGTCGACGGCCAGGAAATCGAGGGTGCGCAGCAGCTTGTAGTGGGTCACCGTGCCGAGGGGGACGGCAACCTTCTTGCCTTCCAGCTCGTGGGCGTTGGATTTATCGATCGCCGCCTTGCGGTGTATGACGCAGTTGTCGTTCTCGGCGTAGGAAACGGCGATGCCGACTGCCCTGAGGGATGCTCCCCGGGAGACCGCGCCCATGAATGGAATTATCCCCATCGAATAGGATATATCGACCGTGCCGGCGACCATGGCGTCGGCCATCTCGACGCCGGAGTCGAATTTGCGCCATGTAACCTTGACGCCCAGCTCCTTGTCGTACCACCGCCCGGCTTGCGCCACTTGGTTGGCCGTCGGCCATTCCGGGAAGTAGGCGACGGTGATTTCGGCGGGTTTTTCCGCGGCTGCCGCACCGAAGGCGGCCGCCGCCATTAACGCGGTCGATAGAATTGCCGCGATGGATCGTTGCATCCGGCGTTCCTCCCATACTTCGCTGGCCGCACCTCTCGATCAGGTGCGCTGCAATATTTTTCCAGGGTAGATTACACCCCGGTCGGCAAAGCGCTGGAGCGCGCATGGCCGCGCAAGTAATTGTTCGCAAAGCCTCCAATGTATTTCGACGGTTTTCGTCGTTTGTTCTTCAAACTTGCCAATTGATCCTACTTGAGAAGAGGGACCTCAAATAGGTCCAGATTTCTAGGTTTCTTAGTGCCAAGCGATTGGGTGTTCTGAAAATAATAGATATATTACAATATGATACCGCTGTTATGCGCGGAATCCCTGAGTCGCAACTGGACTCATCGAATAAAGCTATTTGGCACAATGACAGACTGCGCAAGGGGCATTTTCTGGCGCGAGCGCGGCGCGCGGCCGGACCGGGACAATCGGTATCCGTTCTCCCGTAGCCGCCGTCCGGATCAAAGAAGGAGCCCCAGTCTACCGGCCTTCGATCTCGCCGTCTGACTCGCGCCATGCCTTCAGGCCGCCGGCCAGATGCTTGACGCCGGCGATGCCGCGTTTGCGCATGGTGTCCAGCGCCAGGGCGGAACGCTCGCCGTGAGCGCAATAGAGGATGACGCCGTTGGGATGGTCCTCGGCGACACGGTGCAGCGCGCCGCAATCTTCCAATTGTTCGCCGAGCTTCTCGTAGGGCACGTGCAGGGAGTGGGGAATCCAGCCGTCCCGGTCGCGTTCTCGGGCTTCGCGCAGGTCGATAAGGACCACATCCTTGTTTTCGCGCGCTTTGCGGCATTGGGCGACGCTGAGCGCCTCGCCGGGTTTGATGAATTTCTTCAGTGATTTGCCGATGGCCAGGTTGGCGGGAACCGCCACATCCATCATTTTCGGGTTCGGCAGATTCAGGTTGTTCATGATCTCGGCATATTCCTCCGGCGACGATATCTGCAGGCGTGGATTGTGGGTACGCTCATAACCGATCGACGAGGCGGTGTTGCCATTATAGTCATGGGCCGGGAAAACCAGCGTCTCTTCCGGCAGCTTCAGCAATTTTCCGAACAGGGAATCGTAAGCGGCGCGCGGGTCGCCATTTTGGAAGTCGGTGCGGCCCGTTCCGCCGATCAATAGCGCGTCGCCGGTGAAAACCCGTTCGTCCATGGCATAGCTGTAGGAATCGTCGGTATGTCCCGGCGTATACATCGTCCTGAGCGCGAGCCCGTCAACATCGACAATCTCGTCCTCCTTGACGCGCATCGAAACCACATCCGCGCCGCTGCGCTCGCCCATCACCGTCACGCATTTGGTGTGATCGCGCAATTCGCCGAGACCGGTCACGTGGTCGGCATGGATATGGGTGTCGATCGCCTTAACCAGGCGTAAATCAAGCCGCTTGAACAATGCCAGATAGGTCTCCACATGCTCAAGAACCGGATCGATGATCGCGGCCTCGCCGCCATACCGGCGCGCCAGCATATATGTGTAAGTGCAGGATGTCGGGTCGAATAGCTGCTGAAAGATCATTTTCTCACAAATTCCTGGCCATTTTTCATATCCACTGAAGTGTGGCTACTTGTTTCACCAAGTCAACGTCTCGGAGCATCGGTCCAAACTGGCGGACACGGGCGGCTCTGATCAAAAATGCCCGATCCGGCGCCGTTCGCGAACGGCCACAAGCATAACGAGTATTTCTCCGGCATGTGGGCGCAGCCGCGTGTGAAAAACACCTGCTGGTTGAAAAACTCCCGTTAACAACCTTTAAATTCCGAGCGTATACATTTCCGGCAAGACCAACGGCCAACGACCGGAATCTGATGAAAAACGCAGAGTCGAAGCGCCAGGCACCGGAATTCGCTCGCCAGCGCGTGGTGATCTATATGTGCGCCGGCGCCGGCTTGATGCTCGCCTACGCGGCGCTGCGCGGTTCCGGCTGGCATGGCAGCGCATCGTTGCACACGCTGATGGAAGCCGTCGCGACGCTTGTTGCCCTGATTGTTGGAGCGATGGCGTTCGTTCGTTTCTACTCCGAAAAAAATAATACCGTTCTGTTCATTGGCGCCGGCTTCCTGGGAACGGCCTTTCTCGACGGATATCATGCGGTTGTAACATCCGCCGCCTTCAAGCCTTACATGCCATCCGAGCTTCCCGCGCTGATCCCCTGGAGCTGGGTCGCCTCGCGGCAATTTCTCTCGATCTTCCTTTTCCTGAGCTGGGTCGCCTGGCTGCGGGAACGCCGGCTCCGTGAGGCGGGGCAGGTCGGGGAAACGGCAGTTTATCTTTTCGCTGCCACATTTGCACTGGCCAGCTTCCTGTTCTTCGCCTTGATGCCGCTGCCGAGGGCCTACTACCCGGAGATTTTCTTCCATCGGCCGGAAGAATTTGTGCCCGCGGTATTTTTCCTGGCCGCGCTTGCCGGCTACATGCGCAAAGGCATGTGGCGGCACGACAAATTCGAACACTGGCTGATTCTGTCGCTGATTGCCGGTTTTGCGAGTCAGGCGGTGTTTATGTCCTCTTCGGGTTCGCTTTTCGATATCGAATTCGACACAGCCCATTTGCTCAAAACAATCAGCTATGTTTGCGTTCTGACTGGCCTGATGGCGAGCATGTATGAGACTTTTCAGCGCGAGGCGAAGCGTAGCGTCGCCTTGGTCGCGGCGAAAGAGCGAGCCGAGACAGCGCTTTCCGAGTTGGCCGCGCACAAGTTGGCGCTCGATGAACATGCTATTGTCGCGGTGACTGACATCGGCGGCAGTATTGCATACGTCAACGACAAGTTCTGCGAGGTTTCCGGTTATCGGCGCGATGAGCTGATCGGGGCCAGTCATAGAATTTTGAAATCAGGTCACCATCCAAATTCATTTTACGAAGAGATGTGGAGCACAATCCTGAACGGCCAGCCTTGGCACGGAGAGATAAAGAACCGCGCCAAGGACGGGTCTTACTATTGGGTCGATACAACGATTTATCCGAAGCGGGATGAGCAGGGCCGGATCCGCGAATATATTTCCATCCGTACCGATATTACGAAACACCGCGAATCGGAGGAACTGCTCGCTCAACAGGCCAGGTCGATGGACCTGATGAATGCGATCGCCGTGACCGCAAATCAATCCACGGATGCCAATACCAGTTTTCGGGCCTGTCTTGAGCATGTGTGCAGATCCACCGGGTGGGACTTCGCTCACGTCTATGTTCCGGTCAGGGGCGGCACCGGAGAATTGCACAGCAGCGGCTGCTGGTATGCATCCGACGATGAAAAATTTCGGCAGTTCAGGGAGTTGGCTCTCAAGACCGTCTGTCGCGAGGGCCTGGTGGGATCGGTCTATCGCAATGCCATGCCGGAATGGCGGCGCGATGTGGCAAGGGACGAAAAATTTTCACGGGCCAATGCCGCCCGCCAGGCCGGTTTGACGGGTCGTGTGGCTTTTCCAGTGTCCATCCGGGACGAAGTCGTTGCCGTTTTCGAGTTCTTTTCCACCCACCCTCTCGAAGCCAGCCAGTCGTTCACCGATATCATGTCACATATCGGCGCCCAGATGGGCTGGGTCGTCGAGCGCATGCGCGCCAATGACCAACTGGTGGAGCATCGCGACCACCTTCAGGATTTGATCGAGGCGGCGACGGAGGAACTCAAGGAAAAGGCGGCGGCGCTGCAATTGTCGCTCAGCAGGGAGAAGGAACTCAATGAGCTGCAACGGAAATTCGTCTCCATGGCGTCCCACGAATTCAGAACCCCGTTGGCGATCATCGACAGTTCGGTACAGCGGTTGATCCGTCAGGCGGACAAAGCCGGGCCTGAAGAAATAACAAAGCGCTCGCAGAGGATTCGCAGCGCGGTGAGGCGGATGTCGAACTTGATGGAAAGCACGCTGGCTGCGGCTCGCGCCGATGCTGGTGTCATCAAGCTCGACTTCAATGCCTGCGATCTGCGCGCACTCATTCGCGAGGCCTGCGAACGCCAGCAAGATCTCAGCCATTCACATCAAATTGATTGTGATCTGGCCGGCCTGCCGGCCTCGGTGCGCGCGAACGGCCCGTCGCTCGATCAGGTGTTTACGAATCTTTTGTCGAATGCTGTTAAATTCTCTCCAGACAACCCGAAAATCACCGTCACGGGGTGGCAAGAGGGTGAGGAAGTTGTTGTTGTTGTGGAGGATCGCGGCTTCGGCATCGACGCGGATGATTTGCCGAAGATGTTCGAGCGCTATTTCCGCGCCAAGACGTCGACCGGCATAGCGGGAACAGGCATCGGACTGGATATCGTGCGCATGTTTGTCGAGCACCACGATGGCGTCATTTCGGTGGAAAGCGAAAAGGGCAAGGGCAGCCGCTTCATGGTGAGGCTGCCTATTGCGGGGCCGGCGGGTTTAGAGCAACCGGATTCCCGGGTAGCGTAGCACGCCACGCCGAGCACAAGGAGTTGGTTGCAAATGTCCAGTGTAATCTATGTTGAGGATGAAATCGCTCTGCGAGAGGATGTGGCGGAAGAACTGACCGATGCCGGGTATACGGTCTATCAGGCCGGTGACGGCGTGGAAGGGCTTGATGAGATTCTCAAGCACCGGCCCGATCTGATTCTCAGCGATATAACAATGCCCCGCATGAACGGCCATGAACTCCTGCTCCAAGTGCGCAAGCATCCCGGGTTTGAGATTGTTCCTTTCCTGTTCGTGTCGGCATTGTGCGATCACAAGGACATGCTGGAAGGCGTCAGGCTCGGCGCTGACGACTATATGACCAAGCCAATCGACTACGACATTCTGCTGCTCAAGGTTGAGCTTGCGCTGAAACGAGTGGAACGCCTCCGCCGCCAGCAGAAGGGAATTCTGCCGGAAGTCGGAACCAACCCGATCCTCGATCACGATATCGGTTGGCGCTAAGGGTAATATTTATCCCCACGGTCCTTTCCGCCGCTCCATCCGGAAGCCCTTGCTTTCCGGATTCTGGAACAGGGGCACATATTTCTGCTTGAACAGGGGTACCAGCGCGAGCCCGGAGACGAAACCGCCGATATGGGCGGCAAAGGCGATACCGGGCTGGTCCACCGGGGCTGCCGCCGCGCTGAACAATTGCCCGGCGAACCAGACGCCCAGAACGATCATCGCCGGCACATGCGCGATGGTGACGAAAAACCCGAAGAACAGGAGTACGCGTACGGTCGCCCGGGGGTGCAGCAGCAGATAAGCGCCGAGTACACCCGATATGGCCCCGCTGGCGCCGATCATCGGGATTTCGGAGTCGACATTGAGAAACGCCTGGATCATCGCTGCGGCTATGCCGCACAGCAGATAGAAGGCGATAAAGCGGGCATGGCCCATCGCATCCTCGACATTGTCACCGAATATCCACAAGAACAGCATGTTGCCGCCGAGATGCATCAAGCCGCCATGCATGAACATCGATGTAATCAGCGTCCCCCAGGCGGGCACTGCGGCGTGATCGCCGGATGGTTCGGCGATCCCGAACAACCGCGCCGGGATCATGCCGAG
>JAJFHO010000060.1 GCA_021775575.1 Hyphomicrobiales bacterium | reverse complement strand
ACGCCACCTGGCATGCCTATAGAAGCCTGGTCCCGCCCCTGAATAAAAAAGGCAAATAGAGCTTCACGCAGACCCGGACGCTTCCGGCAGCGCGCGCCCTAGCCGGGCTCGTCCTCATCATCTATCGCACGCCAGGCCGCTCCCTCAAGGTCGTCGAACTGGCCGCTGCGCAGCGACCAGAGGAATGCGGCCAAGCCCAGCAATCCGAGGAAAAGCGCGGCCGGTATCAGCCAGGCGAGCGCGTTCATAACGTTTCTCCCGCGGTTTTTGTGCCAAGCCTGAGCGCATTGGCCGTCACCAGGATGGACGATGTCGACATGGCGACAGCCGCCACCAGCGGCGTGACGTAACCGCCCATCGCCAAAGGCACGCAGACAGCGTTATAGGCCAGCGCGATGGCGAAATTCTGGAAGGCCATGGCGCGCGCGCGCGCGGCGACGCGAACCGCCTCGATCACCGGCGCCAGGCGCTCGCCCTGAAACACCAGATCGGCGGCGCGCTGGGTGATGTCGGCCGCGCCCGCCGGTGACATCGAGACATGCGCCGCGGCCAGCGCCGGGGCGTCGTTGAGACCATCGCCAACCATCAGCACCTTGTGCTGTTGCGATATTTCCTTAAGCGCGGCGATCTTGTCCGCTGGATTGGCCCCGCCGCGCCAGTTGCCGATGCCGACCGCCTTGGCGGTTTCGCGAACCGCCTGGCTTCGGTCGCCCGAGAACAGGGCAAGAGCGAACCCTTGCGCCTGAAGCCGCGACACCGTTTCACCGGCATCCCCGCGCAGCATATCCCGGAACCGGAAGGCAGTGGTTTCGCCGCCGGGCGCGCGATAGCAAAGCGACGCGGTATCGCTCACTCCCACGCCGCACCACGCCGGCGAGCCGAGCCGTTCCTCGCCATGCGGCGTCAGGCGCTTGAGCCCTTCGCCCGGAACCTCCTCCACGCCATCGACGACCGCAACGCCGCCCAAACGCGCGCGCGCCGCCTCCACGACGGCTTTCGCATAAGGATGCCGGCTGGCGGCGCCAAGCGTAGCGGCGGCTTTTAGCCTATCGTCAGAAATCTCATCGGCGTTCAACAGAACCGGACGCCCAAGGGTCAGCGTGCCCGTCTTGTCGAAGACGATAAAATCGGCCTCGGCGAGACGCTCCAGCGCATCGGCGCTTTTCAGGATAATGCCGGCGCGGAACAGCCGGCTGGCGGCGGCGATCTGTACCGCGGGCACCGCGAGCGCCAGCGCGCAGGGACAAGTGATGATCAAGACGGCAATGGCGTAGGTGAGCGCCACCTCCCACCCCGCGCCAAGCATGAGCCAGCCGGCGAATGTGAGAGCGCCGAGGATATGAACGGCGGGCGCATAAATCTCCGCTGCCCGGTCGGCGAGACGGCGGTATGACGCCCGGCCCTGCTCGGCATTGGCCATCAGCCGGCCGATCTCGGCCAGAAGCGTCATATCGTCGGCCGCTGTCACCCGCAGCGTGAGCGCTTTTGCAAGATTGAGCGTACCCGCATGGATCTGATCGCCGCTTTTCGCCGTTACGGGATCGCTCTCGCCGGTGATGAGGCTCTGGTCGATGTCGCCGCCGCCCGACAGGATAATTCCGTCGGCCGGCACGCGTTCGCCGGCGGCGACGAGCACCTTGTCTCCCCGCACCAGTGCGTGTGCGGGGACGCTGCGATGTTCCCGCCCCGGACCAATGAGCGTCGCCAGCCCGCTCTGCAGACTCAGAAGATTCTGCGCTTCGCCCTGGGCGCGCGTACGCAGGCGTTGATCGAGCCAGCGTCCGATCAGCAGGAAGAACAGCAACGTGACGGCGGCATCGAAGAAGACCTGATGCGAACCATTCAGCATCTGAAAGCAGCTCATGCCCGTCGCCAGGATGACCGCGAGCGAAATCGGCACGTCCATGTTCAGACGCCGCGCCTTTAACGCGGTAAGGGCGGAGCGAAAGAAGGGCTGGCCCGCATAGGCCACCGCGGGCAGTGCGATCAGCGCCGACAGGCGGTGAAAGAAGGCCTGGGTCACCGCATCCATATCGCCCGCTCCCGACCAGACCGAGACCGACAGCAGCATGATGTTGGCGGCGGCAAAACCGGCGACGCCAACGCGGCGGAGATAGTCCTGGTCCTGCGTGTGCGCTTGCCCGCTTGCTTCCGCCTCCATGGGCGCGGCCTTGAACCCGGCGCGCGCAAGCGCTGTGACAAGATCGTCCTCGGCGCATTCGGCCGGATCGACGCGCGCGGTGACGCGTTTGGCGGAGAGATTGGCGCGTGCGTGCACGACGCCGGGAACGGCGGCGATGGCCTTTTCGACCGCCCGCAGGCAGCCGCCGCAGCGCATATTCTCGATCGCCAGCGATATCGCGCGCGGCTGTTCGCCCGCGTCGTCGGTGGGCGTGGGCGCGAGCGTTCCGGCAAGCGTGGTCTGGGCGCTCATTGCTTCGCCTTTACCGAAAACCGCTGCTTGAAACGGTGCATCCGCGCGCCGGACGTTCCAGGTTCCACGATCCGCGCCAGCAGGATCCATTGCCCGGCTGCAAGCTCAAACGCCGCCGCGTAGCGTGCCGGCGCCGTTTCATGGAGGATTACCGGGCGATCGTCCCTGTCGGTCGCGGGACGGCGCACTTCGCCGGAAATGGAGAGTCCCGCCACGCCCCGGCCTTGCGCGTCGCGCACCGTGACGATGAGTTCGCCCCTCTCCTCCTCATAACGCGCCGCCGGCTGCCAGCCTTGCACCGACTGCGCCGTGTCCTCGGCAATGCGCTCATTGTAGGTCAGGCCCTTGCGGTAGGCGTCGGCGGTCTCGAAGCCGTTGAAGGTTCCTACCGCATAATAGAGAAAGATGCCGTTGGCGAGGAGCATGACACCGAAAAAAACGAGCAGCCAGATCAGCACATGCCGGCCTTCAATCTTCTCCGGAATCAGGCGAATCGCACTCATCGGACCGGGCTCCTGAAGGTGGTGTCGTTGCTCACCTGCGAATTGTCGCCGAGATCGGTGACCCAGAAATCGAAATCGGTCACCTCGCGGCCAAGCTTGGCCACCGCGTCCTCCGACAGCGTCACATAGATGCGCAGCGCGCGCAAATCATCCGGCACGACCGAAATGACGGGATCGGTTTCGCCCTCATACCCCACGATACGCAATGTTCCGCCCTGCAATCCCACGATCCCGACGCGGAAGCGGCGACGCTCGTGGCGCTTGTTCAGAATCTTGATCGTATAGCCGTTGCGCACGCCGCCATCGGAAAGCTCCACGAATATCGGATTGCGGTCGCGCAGCACATTGACCTCGAGCACGGTACGATTCCACAGGGCAACCAGCATTATGAGTCCGACCAGCGCGATCATCGCGGCATATAACAGAATGCGGGGACGCAGCAGTTGGACAGGCGATTTGCCGCCCTTCGCACAAGCCTCGAGATTGTCGACCGTGTCATAGGCGATCAGACCGCGCGGGCGGCCGATCCTGCTCATGATCGTGTCACAGGCGTCGATGCACAATGCACACTGGATACATTCGAGCTGGGCTCCGTCACGGATATCGATTCCGGCCGGACAAACGACGACGCATTGCTTGCAGTCGATACAATCGCCGCGGCCTTCCCATTTCTCGCCCTTCTTGTGGGGCCCGCGCGGCTCGCCACGCCAGTCGCGGTAGGAAACCAGCAGCGAATGTTGGTCGAACATCGCACCCTGGATTCGCGGCCACGGGCACATATAGGTGCAGACCTGTTCCCGCGCCAAGCCGCCGAGCAAATAGGTGGTCGCTGCAAATATACCGAGAAAAATATAGGCGATGGCCGGCGCCTCGAAAGCGATGAACTCGGCCAACAGCGTCGGTGCGTCACGGAAATAGAAAACGAAGGCGCCGCCGGTCAACACGCCGATCAGAAGCCAGGAGAGATGGGTGCCACCCTTCCGCCAGACCTTGTCCAGGGTCCAGGGCGCCTTGTCGAGACGAATCCTCGCATTGCGGTCGCCCTGCCAAAAGCGCTCCACCGCGATCATCAGGTCGGTCCACACCGTCTGCGGGCAGGTATAACCGCACCACACGCGCCCGGCCAGCGCCGTTGCAAGAAACAGTACCAGCGACGCGATGACCAGAAGTCCAGTGATGAAATAGAATTCCTGCGGCCAGATTTCGAGAAAGAACCAAAAGAAACGCCGGTTCCCGAAATCGATCAGCACCGCCTGATCGGAGAGATGCGGACCGCGGTCCCAGCGCAGCCAGGGCAGCAAATAGTAAATGCCGAGGGTGACCGCCATCACCACCCATTTTGTGGTGCGGAAGGTGCCGTAGGTGCGCTTGGCGTAAACCTTTTCGCGCAACGCATAGAGCGACCGGGACTCCGCGGCGTTGACAGCCTTGACATCGACACGCTCAACGCCCGGCGCCGCCCGCTTCGGCCGGCGGCGGGCTGCTTCTTTCGCTGTTATCGCCATGGGTTCACCGAGTGTGGCCTATGCCGGCCTGTGTATCCACCGGCGCGGGGCCCTCGGTTATTGACCGCCTCCCAGCGAATGGACATAGACCGCAAGCTGCTTGATTGTCTCCGGTGACAGCCGTCCTTCCCAGGAGGGCATGACGCCGGCGCGGGAATTGCGGATGGTGAGCGAAATAGCTTCCTTCGATCCACCATAGAGCCATATCCTGTCCGTCAGGTTCGGTGCGCCCAGTTCCGGGTTGCCCTTGCCTTCCTCGCCATGGCAGGCGACGCATTGCTCGGCGAATATCTCCTTGCCCCGCTCCGCCGCCGCAGTATCCACCTTGTTGCCTGACAGCGACAGAACAAACTGGGCCGCATCGGCGATTTGCGCGGGCGTCAGGATCTCGTCCCTGCCGAAGGCCGGCATGGGATTGTCCCGGGTATCGTCGTGGTTGGAACGGATGCCGACAACGAGTGTCTGGTGAATATCCTCCAGCTTGCCGCCCCAAAGCCAGTTGTCGTCATTCAGGTTCGGGTAGCCCGGAGCACCCTGGGCGCCACGTCCGTGGCAAGGGGCGCAATTGTCACCGAATGCGGCGGCCCCGCCCGCCAGCGAGAACCGCAACAGCTCCGGATCACTCTTGATGGACGACACTTCCAAGGCCGCGATTTTCTCTAAAAACTCGGACTGTGCTTCTTTTGCCTCGGCCAAGGCGCTGGTCACGCTCACCCGCTGCGAATAGCCGAGCAGACCTTCGGTGTAGCCGGAAACCAGGGGCCATGCGGGCATTGCGATCCAATATCCAATCGCCCACACGACACACGCCCACAACGACCACAGCCACCAGCGCGGCAGCGGCTTGTTGAGTTCCTTCAAGCCGTCCCACTCGTGACCGGTGGTCTCGGCGCCGGTGATTTCGTCAATTTCGGGTTTGGCCATGAGGTCAGCCTTTCCGGTTCTTAGCTATTGCCTCACCCGGCTCGAAGGGGATCCGGGCCGCGCGTTCGAATTTGTCCCTGTTGCCGGGCCAGAACACATAGGCGACCACGCCCGCAAACAGCAGAATGAAGAAAATCAGCGCCACGGACTGAGTGATGGTCACAATTGTTTCATACGCCATGTTCCCGCTCCCCTAACGCAGATTCGGACCCGACGCGTCGAACGTCGCGAAGTCCACAAGCGTGCCCAGCATTTGCAGATAGGCAACGAGCGCATCCATCTCCGAGACGAAGGTCGGATCGCCGTCGAACTGGCGGACAACCACCTTCGGATAACGCTTTTGCAGGGCATCGACACCGTCGCTGTCGGGGTCGACCTGAGCGGCGATGTCGGCGGACGCCGCCTTGACCATCTCCTCTGTATAAGGGTCGCCGATGGTCTTTAGCGTTGCCAGATGGTCTGAAAGGCTCCCGGCGTCGAGCGGACGTTTCGCCAGCCACGGATAACCGGGCATGATCGACTCCGGCACGACCGCGCGCGGATCTTTCAAATGCAGCACATGCCACTCGTCTGAATATTTGCCGCCTACCCGGGCGAGGTCCGGACCGGTCCGCTTCGAACCCCATTGGAAGGGATGGTCATACATGCTTTCCGCGGCGAGGGAATAATGGCCGTAGCGTTCCACCTCGTCGCGCAGGCTCCGGATCATCTGGCTGTGGCAAAGATAACAGCCCTCGCGGACATAAATATTGCGGCCAGCCAGTTCGAGCGGCGTATAGGGCCGCATGCCTTGAACCTTTTCCACCGTCGATTTGAGCCAGTAGAGCGGCAATATCTCAACCAGGCCACCGATTGACACCATGATCAGAATGCCAACCAGCAAGAGTACCGAGTTGGTTTCGAATATCTTGTGTTTCGAATAATCCATAGCCCCCTCCTATTCCGCCGCCAAGGGGCGCACCGCAGCAGCCGGTTCGCGCAACTCGGGAGCCGCCGCTATCCTCGGCTGATCGCGCATATCGGCAGGCTCCTCGCCATAAACCGTGCGCCAGAGATTCCAGGCCATAAGCAACGCGCCGATGACGAACAGCAATCCGCCCAGGGCGCGGATGATATAGAAGGGATGCATCGCCTCGACGGATTCAACGAAGGAATATTCGAGGAAGCCGAGCGAGTCGTACGCCCGCCACATCAGGCCCTGCAGAATGCCGGACACCCACATGGCGGTGATGTAGAGCAGGATGCCCAGCGTCGAAATCCAGAAATGCCATTCGACAAGCTTCATGGAGTAGAGGCCTTTGCGGCCCCATAGCCATGGCACCAGGCAGTAGACCGCGCCGAAGCTCACGAAGCCGACCCAGCCAAGCGCGCCGGAATGAACATGGCCGATGGTCCAGTCGGTATAGTGGGAGAGCGAGTTGACCGCTTTCACGCTCATCAGCGGCCCCTCGAAGGTCGACATGCCGTAAAAAGCGACCGAGACCACGAGCATTCGAATTACCGGATCGGTCCTTAACTTGTCCCAGGCTCCGGACAGGGTCATCAGCCCGTTGATCATGCCGCCCCATGACGGCATCCATAGCATCACGGAAAAGGTCGCGCCGAGGGTCTGCGCCCAGTCGGGCAGTGCGGTGTAGTGAAGATGATGCGGACCGGCCCAGATATAGAGGAAAATCAGCGACCAGAAATGCACGATCGACAGCCGGTCGGAGTAGACCGGGCGTTCGGCGCGCTTCGGCACGAAATAATACATCATGCCGAGAAAGCCCGCAGTCAGGAAAAATCCCACCGCGTTATGGCCATACCACCACTGGGTCATGGCGTCCTGGACGCCGGTATAGATGATGTAGCTTTTCGTGCCGAGGAACGAGACCGGCAGAGCTGCGTTGTTGACGAGGTGCAATATCGCCACGGTCACGATGAAGGCCAGGAGGAACCAGTTGGCGACGTAGATATGCGGCTCCTTGCGCCGCGCCAGCGTGCCGATGAAGACAAGGAAATAAACGACCCAGACCAGCGTCAGCCACAGATCAACATACCATTCCGGCTCGGCATATTCCTTCGACTGGGTCACGCCCAGGACATAGCCGCTGGCGGCGAGCACCAGAAAAAGCTGATAACCCCAGATCACGAACCAGGGCGCCCAGCTCCCGGCGAGCCGCGCCCGGCAGGTCCGCTGGACAATATAGAAGGACGTCGCCAGAAGCGCGTTGCCGCCGAAGGCGAATATAACAGCCGAGGTGTGGACAGGCCTCAGCCGTGCGAAGCTGGTCCAGGGCAGGTCGAAATTGAGAATCGGAAAAGCAAGTTGCCAGGCAATGATGTCGCCGACCAGAAAGCCGACCACGCCCCAAAATACAGTGGCAACGGTTGCAACCCGCACCGGACCGTCGACATATGCCGTTGGATCAACGTCAGGCCCCTTGCCGCGCATCCGGTTGAGCGCGATCAGCGCCACGATCGCAGCCGCGGCGGTGAAAAGCCAGCCATGGAAAACGATCACCGCATCCTTGCCGGCGATCGCAAACATCATTCCCACGGCAATGGCGACTAGCGAGCCGGCCAGCGCCATGACATCGGAAAAAGCACTCGACGCTGCTGGTCGTGGATTCATTTCATCGATCCCTCAATCTTGCCCCGGCATATCGGGCGTGGCAGGAATGTCTGATACAGCAATATGTGCCCTCGTGCCACTACCCTGTGCCTTGATTAAGGATACGCATGAGCCAAGCATTGATCTGAGTCAACTCACTGCTGTCCGACACCACTTACCTTTGGTCACGGTGACGAAAATTTGCGGATATATTCGAGGATCAAGCACGGGGCGCGGTTGACGCATGCCAGCGCGAGACACAACGCCCATACCGATTTTTGGAACGGATTCGGATCAGAGTGATGGTCCGGATGCTTCGGCTCGGGATATTCTCGACTGGCTCTCGAGCGAGCATTCGCTGCAAGAGCAGTTATGCGGTATTCTCGAGGAGATTGCCGATACGCTGCCAGGCCCTGTCGACCGCATAAGGGCGGAGCTATCGCTAACGATGCTGCGCACGGGCGTCCCCCGCTACATCACCATTCAGGAACGGCTTCTGTTCCCGCTGCTGCGCCGCCGCGCACGGGGAAAAGACAATATCGATGCCCTGATTCGACGGATAACATTGGCTAACGATGCGGACGAAGGACTGGGCTACGATACCGCTGATCAGCTCGAAGCGGCACTTGCCAGGGGACGGCATCAAAATCCGGATATGCTCGCTTATATGCTGCGCGGTCTTTTCGAAGGCCGCCGCCGGCACATCAGCTGGGAGGGCGCGGTCGTGATTCCGCTGGCGCACCGGCGTCTCAAACCCGAGGATCTGACGCCGCTCAGCAACTCAGATATAGCGGATTTGGTGGCAGGCAAGCGACGGTAGCAGGCGGCGTCACGGATCGGCGATCTTTTCCAGCATGGAAATATCCGGGACAATGATCTCGCGATTGTCCACCAGTTCAATGACCCCGATCGACTTCAGCTTCGTCATTTGCCTGCTGACCGTCTCAAGCGTAAGCCCGAGATAGTCGGCCAGGTCGGCGCGTGTCAGAGGCAGCGAGAAGCGGGCAGAACTGATCTCCGGCGAATGGATATGGCTGCAGCCGACATTGGACGCCCGGCTGGCGATCATCAAAAGCAGGGTCGCGACTTTTTCCTGCGCGGTCTTGCGTCCCAGCAGCAGCATCCATTCGCGCGCCGAATCGAGTTCATCCAGCGTGTTCTCGAACAGACGATGCTCCAGCCCTGGGTAGCGACGCAGCATTGCCTCGAAACCGGCCTTCGGAAAGGTGCAAAGCTCCACATCGGTGGCAGCCTCGGCAAAATAGGGCGCTGTCTTGGTGTAAATGCGCCCCAAAAAGTCCGGCGGGAACTGCAAGCCGACGATCTGTTGTCTGCCGTCGGAGAGAGTTTTGGTCAGCTTGATGACGCCCATGAGAATGTTGGCCAGCATGACGTCGTCGTCGCCATAAATCACCTGGCCGGCCGTGATCGTGCGCTGGCGTGCAATTTTGTTGAAATCGTTTAGTTCGGTCTCCGACAGAGCGGCGCAGATTGCTTTGTGACGGAGGACGCATCTGCTGCATCTGGTCGCTATTGTATTGTGCAAGTGAGCCACCATCGGAAAGCCGGCCTCTCCTGATACGATCCTGCCGTCCAGCCCCCAGCGAACAACGGGCCCGGCTTCTTGCCTCATATCAGATCATTATAGCGAAGCAGAGACCCACCGCAAACAATGCAGCAGGCAATCGCGTGCGCCGTCAATCGCTTCAGGATGCGTCGACGAGCTTCAAATTGTTGAGGATGTATGGATTTTTGGGCTCCATTTCGTGGGCGGCGTCGAAATGCTTGCGCGCCTTGGTCATGTTGCCGCGCAGATAGTGATGGTAGCCCAGATTATTGTGCACGGTTACGGTATATCCGACCTTCTGGACCACGACCCTATAGGCCCGTTCCGCCAAATCGAAACGGCGCAACCGGTCATAGGATGCGGCCAGACCGACCCAGGCGTCGCCATTGTTCGGATATCGTTCGACAGCCTTGCGGAAATAGGTTTCCGCGAGACCGTAATCCTCGTTGCGGAAGTGGTTTTGCGCCTTGACGAGGTCTACCTGAGACGGGTCGAGACGCGACGCCGCGGGCAAGCTGGCATGGGGATTGCGCGGCGCAACGCCCTTCTGGCCGACGACACAGCCGGCCAGCACGAGCGCCAGGAAAATGGCTGGCAATGCCCGTATGAACATGGTTCCCCCGCGGATTCTACCGGTAGGTATAGTTGTACCGCTCAAGACACGATCTGACACGTGTTGCCTTTGATCAGGCTAAACAGAGGGTTAACGCCTACATCGAGCTGATGCGCACGAACACGGGCAGCAGGATGACAATCAGGATGGTGGGGAAAACGAACATCGTCAGTGGAAGCGCCATTTTGGCCGGCAGTGCGTGCGCCTTTTCCTCCGCCCCCGACATGCGCTTGTCGCGCATCTCGTCGCTATAGACGCGCAGCGCGTCGGAGAGGCTGGTGCCGAGTTCCTCGGACTGCTGCAGGAGCGATCCCAGATTGTGCGCCTCGTCGATACCCAGCCGCTCGGCCAGATTCTGAAAGGCTTCGATCAGCGGCCGACCGGCGCGCAATTCAAGGCTGGCCATGTGAAGGCTGATACCAAGATAGGGGTAGTTCTGAGCGATCTCCCGGCTCACGCGCCCGATCGCGGCTTCCAGGCTGATCCCGGCTTCGGCGCATACGACCATCAGGTCCATGAAATCGGGAAACCCTTCCCGGCACTGGCGCTGCAGCCGCTTAGCTCGATGCGAAATGTATAGGCTGGGAAAGACAAGGCCGGCCGCCGCCGCCGCTACGAGCGTCATCAGCATCCGGGTTCCGGTGACGTCATAATCGCCGATACCGATCACAAGGAACGCGACCCCGGGCAAGGTCGCGGCCAGGACGACACGCAGCAGATAATACCCGCCCACCGCCGCCGGCTGGAAAAATCCGGCCCGCATCAGGCTCTTGCGCACCTCGGAAACCGATTTCTGGTTGCCGGGTACGAAATTCGCGCCGACCAGCGACAACAGCCGCTTGGTGCCGGCCAGGCGCTGATGGCGCAAGGAGCGGCGATCGTTATGAGCATCTTGGCTCGAATCCCCGTCATAAAGAGCGCGCCGGCGAATTTGTTCGCGCCCCCGCATCGTCCGGGCCAGACCGACGGTTGCCAAAAACACGAACAGGAAGGCCGCGGCCATGACGACGAATATCAGATCGGAGGGATCGAGGCCCTGGCTCTGCAGGAACTGTGTAATAGCTGTGCCCATGTCAGATCCTGAAGTTGACCATCCGGAACATGATCAAATTGCCTACGCTCATGAGCCCGATGGCAAAGCCGATGACCTGCGGTGTGATCGGTTTATCCCAGACATCGCCGTAAAAGCCGGGCGCCATAACGTTGAGAATGCCGAAGACGAGAAATGGCAACAAGCTAAGACCGATCGCGGACACCCGGCCCTCGGCCGATACCGCCTTGATCCGGCGCCGCATCTTGAAGCGCGCGCGCAGCACTTTCGACAGATTGCTCAGGATCTCCGCGAGATTGCCGCCGGTCTTGGACTGGATTGAAATCGCTACCACGAGCAGGGCAAGGTCGTCCTGCCCGACGCGGCTGTTCATATTGTTCATCGCCGAATCGAGATCGAGACCATATGTCATCTCATCGGCCGTCATGCCGAATTCGGTGCCAATGGGATCGGGCATCTCACGCCCGACCATCGAGATCGCGATCGGCAGCGGGTGCCCGGCGCGCAGACTTCGGACCAGAACGTCGACCGCGTCCGGCAGCAGCGCCGCAAATTTGTTGCGCCGCTTTCGGCGCAGAAAAAGCATAACGAGCAACGGCAAAAATACAGCCGCGAGCATCGCCGCGGCGATGCTGGCTATTATTAAATGCAAAACAATATGGGCCGCGACGAATGCGGCGGCGGCGGGAAACAGGGCGATGGTCGCCAGCCGGGTCGCGCTCACGCCGATGCCGGATTGCAAGAGCAGCCGGTTAAACCAGATCAACGGCAGCCGGTATCTGCCTTCCGACGTAAGCCCGCGTTCGCGGCGCAGGGTCAGAAGAACGTCATGCTGAGAGCCCACATCGCCAAAAATTTTCAGCCGGCGGTTCACGCGTCCCTTGTAGGAGCGGCGCTTCGAAATGACGAGGTAGCCGGCCTCAAGCGTCAGGAACACCGCGATTCCGGCGAGCACTACGATAGCGGTCTGGATGAGCTGAGGATCGGCCATCGTGCGCCCCTAAAGCGGATCTTTGGGATCGAAATATTCGGACGGCAGCTCGACGCCACTCAACTTGAGCTCATCCATGAATTTTGGCCGTACGCCGGTCGCCCGGAACTCCCCGTGCACCTTGTAGTTCTCGTCGGTATGGGTGCGCTCGAATTTGAAGATTTCCTGCATCTGCAGGATCGAGCCCTCTATGCCGGTGATCTCGGCGACGCTGGTCAGCCGGCGCGTGCCGTCGCTCAAGCGTGTCAGTTGAACGATCATGCCGACGGCCGAGGCAATCTGCGAGCGCATCGACGTTTCGCCCATGTTGAAGCCGGCCATGCCGATCATATTCTCCAGCCGCGCGATGGCGTCGCGCGGGTTGTTGGCGTGGATTGTCGCCATCGACCCTTCATGGCCGGTATTCATCGCCTGAAGCATGTCGAAGGCTTCCTCGCCGCGCACCTCGCCGAGGATCACCCGGTCCGGGCGCATGCGCAGTGCATTCTTGACCAGTTCGCGCTGGCGGATTTCGCCGTTGCCTTCAATATTCGGCGGTCGGGTTTCCAGACGCCCGACATGAGGCTGCTGAAGCTGCAGCTCGGCCGCGTCCTCAATCGTGACAAGCCGTTCCTTGTCCGAGATATGATTTGAGAGCGCGTTCAGCATTGTTGTCTTGCCGGTGCCCGTGCCGCCCGACACGATCATCGAAACACGGCCTTTGACGGCGGCGGCAAGCACCTCTGCAATCGGTTTCTTGAGTGCGCCCATCTCGACGAGCTTGTCCATCGAGAACGGCTTCTTGGAGAATTTCCGGATCGAGATCAGCGGCCCGTCGACGGCCAGTGGGCGGATGACGGCATTGACGCGGCTGCCGTCCGCCAGCCGGGCATCGACCATAGGCTGGGACTCGTCGACGCGCCGCCCCACGGCAGCGACGATCTTGTTCAGGATCCGCAGCAGGTGCGCTTCATCCTTGAATTTCACCTGGGTCAGCTCAAGCTGGCCGAAACGCTCCACGTAAACCTGGTCATGGGTATTGATGAGAATGTCGGAAATCGTTGGGTCCTCGAGTAGCGGCTCGAGCGGCCCAAGCCCCGTCATCTCGTCGCAGACCTCTTCACAAAATTCCGCAAGTTCCTCCTTGTTCAATGGCAGACGCTCGTCGAGAACCTGCTTGCTGACGACCTCTCCGACCAGGTCGCGCAGCTCTTCCCGGCTGACTTTTTCAAGGACCGAAAGATCGATCACCTCGATCAGCATGCGGTGAAGGCGCACCTTCGCCTCGAGAAAACGCGGCTGGGTTAGCTTGCTGTCGCGGGGCGCCTCGTCAGCTTCAATCTCCACAGGATCGCCCGGCACGGACTCCGCCTCGTGCGGCGCATCATCGTCGCATTCCGTAACCGGACTCAATATTGCTGATGAAAATCGTCCCATAACCCGGACGCACGCTCCCTCTCACTTTGAACCCTTTGCGGCAATCCGCAGCCTGAGAGGATAAGCAAAGAAAGAAAAAATATACCGAATCCAATCGCTCAAATTTTAACGGATCGGGCGGGTCTGTATGTCCGCTCCCGCTCAAGCCAAGTCATGAATTCATAAATGCCGTCCATTCCGCGCGCCGGATTTTGTCTCCGGCAAAGCCGAGGGGCGTTGGAAATATCCATGTTTTTCAAACCCTTCTAACGCGTCCAGCGGCAAAATCCACCACGTCCCGAGGGCTTGAAAACGACGATTCAGACGCACGCAAGCGGGTCGAAGGACAGGCCACGGCCAATTCGAGAGCCGAGTGCGCAGCGGATGGACCGCCCTGTTCGTACGGAATTGCACGACATATATGAGTTCATGACCTAGTTTCCTGTTTCACCAGTTCGGCTCCGATAACTCCGGACGATGCCATAGTCGCCATGCCGAAAGCCAACAAGATGCCGGCCAACGCCGCCCTGCAGGACTGGCTGTCGGTCTATAACCGGAAATATCTCGGGCATTTCCTGGCGCTGTTCGTTTGCGGAACCCTGGTCACATTCATTCTCTATTACGAACTCGAGCTCCTCTCGCAGCTGGTCGACGCCTTATACGGAATGATTTCGGACCGCGCGGCGGGAACCGCCGATCAAGGCAGCGCGAATTTCTACACGGTGAACTTTGGCGCCTTCCTTCAATCATTTGGCGCCGGGGCCGGCAGACAGACATTCTTTGCCCTGCTCCTGCTCTATTGCGGCTTTCTGTCGATCGGAGCGCTTATCGAATTTGCCAAGGAATGGACCACCGGCAGCCTGACCGCGATCTCGCGCGAAGACATCGAGCGCGAAGTGCTGGCCAATCTGCTGCGCCAGGACGATGAATTCTTCCGCCAGCACGCGGCCACGGAAATTGCCAACCGGCTCACCGGCGACGCCTATCAGATCATCGAACGGCGCAACGATATTTCCGAATTATGGTTCGCGGCGTGCAATCTCGTTGCGCCGCTAATCTATTTTCTCAAACTCGACTGGCGGCTTGCCCTCATCGGCTTCGGCGTCGTTGGCGTGGGAGCCTGGACAGCCAACCGCATCATCGCCCGCTTGCCGGTAATCCAGCGGCAGCTCAGCGATCAGGACGACAGGATAAAGTCGGTTCTCGGCGACTATTTGAATGTGTCTCCGGAAGTCCAGGTCTCCAATCTCTATGCCGGTACGCTTCGGAGCTTCACCGACATTCAGAAACCGCGCCGGCAGACCTATGAGGAATTGATTCCACTCAACCGGCGCCAGGCGGCAAACTACAAGATTACGAATATGGCCGCCTTCGCCGCCTTCATCACGGCGCTGGTCCAGTTTTTTTCCGGTCAGGTCAATTTGCGCGAAGTGCCGGTCATCATCCGCACACTGCCAAGCCTGTTCCACCATATGCTGCTGATCGCCCGGCTGCGGATGCAGTTCCGGATCAATCAGCATGCCGTGGACCGATTGATGCAATATGCCTCGCCCGCCCCGGCGAGGCGCAGCAGCAAGCCGAAAGGCGCGCGCAAATCGCCCGCGGCGCTCTCGCTGAGCAATGTCAAATACCGCTTTGGCGCGGACGGCCAGGTTCAGGGCGGGCAAGACGGCGTAAACGTTAGCTTCAAACCCCGTACGCTTACCGCCATCATTGGCGGGTCGGGCTCGGGCAAGTCCATGCTCAGCCAGCTCATGCTGGGACGAAAGAAAACCGACAAGGGCACAATCCTGTATGCCGGCACAGCAATATCCCGGCTATCGCCGGAAGAGCGGGCAAGGATTTTCAGCTACATGCCGCAAACCAGTGCGCTGGTGAATGCGTCGATCAAGGGCAATCTGCTATTCGGCTGCATCGCGCCGGCAGCGGACAATCCGGGACATGCAAAAGAAAAAGAGGACGGCGGCAACAACAAGGCAACCTCCGGCTTCAGCCGGCCGCTGACCGGCGAAGAGCTGGCGGTCATAGAGTCGATCGGCCTCGATCAGCTCGCCATGGAGCGGGCGCTGGACCGCAAGCCGATAATGGCGCTGGCCAGGCACATAGATGGCGGCGCGCTCCACGCGGTCCGGCGGATGCTGCAGGAAGAGGTCGAGGGCGAGCTTGGACTAAAGCTCCATTATTTCCGCGATGGCCGCGCGGCGCTCCATCATCCTGTCGTCGACCATATCCTCGGCGGCGTCACCCAACGGCATGCGCTGCTGATGCTGCAGCAGAAAAGCGACCGTGCATTCCTCGATGCGCTCGCCGGTACGGCCTTCGCGGACGCCCTGTCGGGCCTTGCGCTGCGTGCCTTGAAGGGGACACGGGAGTTGCTGTCGCGCAGCGGCAGCCCCCAGGACTATAACGGCAAGGCGCGTTTTCCGCTTTCCCCGCCGGTCTGGATGCTGCGCAAATCGCTGCTCGAAGACCTGGGAGTGCAGGACCAGGCGAATCCGCAGCTGATGCTGGCCGGTCTTTTGACGGCGCCCGCGGAACTTGAAATCAGGGACCCGGCGCGTCTTGGACTCGCGCGCAACGGCACGGCGCAAGCGGAATTTATAGGACCGCTCAAGCGGCGGCTTGCCGGCGCGGTCGAGCCATTCGATGAGGCCAGGATCCTTGGTGGCCTGAACTGGCGCGACAATCTCCTGTTCGCCGGGGCGCCGAGCGCGGATACCAGGATACAGCGCAAGCTCGACCGCATCCTCCTGGCCAACACGGCCGCATCACCGCTCAGGGCCATGCTGATCGAATCCGGCCTTCAGACCGGCGTCGGCCGGGACGGACGGCGCTTATCGGGCGGGCAACGCCAGCTCGTCTGTCTCGGCCGGACACTGCTGCGTGACGCGGAAACTTATCTTCTCGACGAACCGACCTCCGCGCTCGATCTGGTCAAGCGGTGGAACGTGAACAGGTTGCTGCAGGAACGCGCGAAGCAAAAGACCGTTATCGCGATCACCCACGATCTCGATCTCGCCAAGTTGGCCGACCAGGTCGTGGTCATGAAGGAAGGCGCGGTCCATGCAACGGGCAAGTTCAGCGAGCTCTTTCCCCGCGACGCCGACTTCCGGGCGACAATCGCCGAGCAGCCGGTCGAGTTCGACCAGGAGCCCGACGCCAAATTCTGGATTTTGAAGAAATCGAATTTCTTCGGCAACCTGCCGGTCCACGAACTTCACGAACTCGCCGAGATGCTCCAGCCGGAGGAATATGCCAAGGGTGAAACCGTGTGCACCTTCGGAGAACCGGCCAGCGAGATATTCCTCATTATGTCCGGGGGCCTCGACGTTTATCTGCCGAAGACCCGCAGGCCGGTCCGCCGTCTTCATGCCAGCGACATGATCGGCGAATACTCGCTGTTCGCGGACAGGACCAGTTCGGCGACCGTAAAATGCGCCGAGGATTCGGTTCTTCTTCCCCTGGCCCATGACCGTTTCAGGCAGTTTCTCGACGCCTCGCCCAGCGCCACCTACGCGCTGCTGCGCCAAACCGTCGAGCGGCTGTTGGAACGCGAAGCGGAAATGCGGTCGAAATAATGGACGTCGCAGGTATGAGGCTTGGGTCCGGAGCCTAGGTTGAGAACTCATAAATATCGTGCAATTCCATTCGTAAAAGGCGGCTCATCCGCCGCGCAATCGGGCCGATGGACAGGCCATAGCCTATTCGAGAGCCGGCTGCGCGGCGGATGGGCCGCCTTTTTTTCAATCCTCCAGGCGTGGTGGATTTCGCCACTGCCTGCGTTATAAGAACTTGAAAATCATGAAGATTTCCCGCGTTCTTCTGCCTTGTCAGAGACAAAATCCACTGCGTGGAATGGACGATATTTATGAGTTCTCAACCTAATCGCCGGCGGCGCGCGCCTTTGGTTCGTCCACTGGAACCGGCAGGGTCTGCGGGCGCTCGGCGAACAGAATTGCCTCCAGATCCTTTTCGATCTTGTTCTTCTTGTCGATCTCGTAGAGCGGCACGCCGCGGTCGATCGCCTCGCGCACCAGTTTGTAATCTTCCGCGACACAGCCCGCGAGGCAGTCTCCGAGCAAATCTTCCGCATCCTTCTTGCGGACCGCGTTGACCCCGCCAAGGAACGACTGGCGGAAACGGTTGACGATAACCGAGATGTCGATTTCGCCGTCGCATTGCTTCTTGATCGCCTCGAGCAGCCGGCGCGCCTGTCTGAGCCCGGGCACGGTCATTTCGGTGACGATAAATACGCGGTCCGAACCGCGAAGCACGCTCTCGCTCCATGGCAGCCAGACACGCGGCATATCGAGCACGATGCTCTCGAATTTGAGCGATGCCATGTCGAGCAGCCGGGTGACCCAGTCGCCGCTGACACTGTCATAGGGGCGCAAGGCGCTTTCCGCCGCCATTACCGCCAGGCCCGTATCATGGCGCGATATCATCACTTCCAGAAGCTGGGCGTCGAGCCTGTCGGGAGAGCGGGCAACTTCGTCAAGCTGCAGATTTGGCGAAACATCGACATAGTCGGCCACGGCCCCGCCCTGAAAATCCATGTCGATCAGGCAGGTCGACTGATACTGGCGGGTCTTGCGGGCAAGGACAAAGGCGCTCTGGATCGCGAGCGAGGTGTTGCCGGCCCCGCCGCCAGCGGAAATGAAAGCATAGCATTTGGCGCCGGCAAAGCGGCTGCGCTCGCTTTCGGGCCGGATCGCCCGTTCGCAGGCGCGCAGCAGACCATCAGCCTCGCAATCGCGCGACAGCAGGTCCGAGACATGCAGATGCAGCAACTGGCGAACCGCGCTTTCGGTCAACGCATCGATGATGGCGATGACCGCGCGTCCTTGTGCCGGCCCCGCCATAACCCTGTCCATCGCCGCCAGATCGCCCGGTTTGGCGGGGTCGATTTCAACGAGCAGAATAGCCGGGCTCGACGCAGCCAGACTGCTTTGCTCGGCCTCCTCGATCGTGTCGAAACTTTTCGCAAGCGTAAAACGCTCGTCGCGATCCAGCGCCTCCCCCACCATGTGCTTGATAGCAGGGTTCGCGGCCACCAGATCAACGGCGACCTCGGCGTTCTTCTTGCCCTTACTGGTGAATTTGCTCAGCATCCGTCCTGTGTCCGACAAGCCTGGTCTCAAGCACTGCCTATCATACCGCGCTTAACATTCCGTTGGCCGCGCCGGCGGCGTTTACGACGAGGGCCCGGCGGGCGGCGGACCGCCCTCCTGCTCTTCGAAACGCTCGGTGGTGTCCTCGCCCTCCGGCTCCAGGCTCTTGTTTTCCTGATAACGCTTGATACCGACCATCATCCGCTTGCCGTCGGCGGGAATGTTGGTGTCCTTGGAGTGCGGCGCCCACGGGTCGATCGTATGCACGGCGCGGTTATGGGCCATGGCGTCGCCGGCTCCCAGCATGATGGTGTCGCGCCGGCTCAGATACTGATTGGTATCGCGGCAGGCCGCCAGCAGCGCCGACGACAAGATAACGGCGCCAATACAGCCAACCTTTACCGCCAGCCCAGGCATAGTCCTGTTGATGATGTTGCTCATGCTCCGCCCCTTTCCAGCTCGGCGTCCAAACCCTCCGCCGCCGGCAGCGCCGCCGCGGGTTGGTCCGGTGTGTCATCCTTCTTGGGAAGGCTGCCGGTAATCAGGTCGGACGAGCGCAAGGCGCTTTCCTTGTAGGACCGGCTGTAAGTGTCCTTGTAGCTGCCCGGTGTCTCGGCCACGGGCCCGCCCGCGCCCAGCATATGACCGGCCGGCGGAACCTTTTTCGGATGCGCGTGGCGGGTCCGCGCGACATGCGCCCGCCAACTCGGCCGCTCCGTCTTCCCGTTGAGGAAAAACTCGGCATCGTTGCTCGGCGCAGTTTTGTCGAATGGCGTGATCAACGGCTGGCCCGGCGCGGCGGGTTTTACCAGCCGCGGCGTGACGATGATCACGAGATCGGTCTCGTTTCTCTCATAAGACGCGCTGCGGAACAGGGCGCCAAGAACCGGAACCTGCCCGATCCACGGCAACTGCCGCGACGACTTGGAATGGTTGGACTGCAACAGACCGGCGATGGCGAAGCTCTGCCCGTCACGCAATTCGACCGTCGTCTTGGCGCGCCGGGTTACCAGACCCGGAATGGTCGTGTCGTTGACCACGAGCGTGTTGTTGGGATCGATCTCGCTGACCTCGGGCTCGATTTTGAGGTTGATGAGCCCGTTCCCCAGAACTGTCGGGGTAAAGCCGAGACCTACGCCGAATTTCTTGAATTCGATGGTGATCGTGTCGTCCTGACGCGCGATCGGAAAGGGAAATTCACCGCCGGCGAGAAAGCTGGCCGTATCGCCCGACAGGGCAACAAGATTCGGCTCCGCGAGCCGGCGCGCGAGCCCCTTCTCCTCAAGCGCCTGGATGATCAGGTCGGCGTTCACGCCATTGCTCAGCAGGCGGGTGACCATTGAACCGAAAGGAAGTGTCGTCGCCGGGAACGCACCGAGCCCGATCGTGCCAGGCAGGTTTGTATTCAACGCGAAATTGCCCGCGGATTGCGCAACGGCTCTCCAGTTCACGCCCAGATTGCGGGTCGCGTTGCGCGATGCCTCGACGAAGCGCACTTCAAGAAGCACCTGCTGCGAGCCGGCGACGGACAGTGAATTCGTCACCGATTCCGGCGCATACTGGCTGGCGATCGCCATCGCTTTTTCAAGTTCGATCGCATCGGGCACGAAACCGGTCAGTAGAATTTTGCCATTGACGGGCGTGACCTTGATCTGCGAGCGCGGCATGCTCTTCTTGAATTGCGCATGGATCGCATCGGCGTCATAGGAAACCTCGATCTCCATGACGCCGAGCAGTTTCTTATCCTTGTCGAGGATCGAAATCCGCGTGCCGCCGATCTCCTTGCCGAGAATGTAGAGCGTGCGATCGGTCAGCGGAATAACGTCCGCGATTTCGGAGTTGCCAACCAGCGCTTCCGCAAAAGGATGGTCGACACGGACCGTCTGCGACTTGTTTACGGTGACTGCGACCCGCGAAACGTGCTCCGGATTGGCGAGGCTGAAGACCTGCCCGCCGGGCACCGGACCCGCGGCATAGGCGGCGCCATTTACCGCGATCAGCGCACCCGCACTCGTCAAAATCGCCCAGGCGAGGCTGATCAGCATGGTCCATGCCAGTTTGCCCGCACCAATGTTGCCGCTCGTGGGCGCGCGTCCGCATGCCTGCGTCTCCTGACGCATGCGTGCAGATTCATACTGTATCCGGCCCGTTTTCATTGGTATCCCCCAAAATTCCCGAGATTTCTTCTCGAATTTGAACCGAGCATAGATGTGCAATGGTTATTGCCCGGTGAGGGGGAAGCGTTTTTTTTCGCCTAGATGATTTCGTGCTTATAAATCCGTTAGCCAGCGTGCTTAGAAAAACGTTAGCGGACATGCTTAGGAAATCGTTATTGCTCGGTCGTTGTTTCCCGTGGAACACTGTATTCCTTCTGTTCCGCGGCCCGCGTGACAACGATCCGCGCGCTCTGGTCGCGTACGCCGAAGAGGTCGGTGAAGCGGGGTGCGTCTTGCGGCTTTTTCCTACCGTTCAGATCGTCGAGCGATACGCGCGCAGCCCGGTTGTCCCTCGTGGAGCCGGCGCTGCGCAACGCCAGCGACAGCGTGCCGACCGATGTCGCCAGGGCAATTCTCTGCGCTTGCGCCACGTCCACTTCGATGGTCACGGTCTTGGCCAGCGCGGGTTTCGCCGTGCGGTCGTCCGTGGCCTGATCCACGGCCAGAACCCGGACATTCTGCAAAAGAACGTCGGTGAAGGCGGTCTTGCGTGACGGCTTTCCGACGACTTCGCGGCTCTCCGACTGGGTCAGGAGAATATCGACCCGCTCGCCCGGCAGAACGAAGCCGGCGACGCCCAGAACGTCATTGACCGAAATCGCGACCGCCGTCTTGCCCTCGGCCACGAGGGCGGAAAGCGTGGCGCGCTGGCCGGGTCCGGTGATCTTTTCGCGCAGGACCGGTTCGTTTACGGCGATCGCCGAAAGCACAAGACGCTTGTTGCCGCTTTTCAATAATTCGGCGATTTTGGAAAATGCGCCCTTCGGAATAGCGCCCTCGGGCCACTCGATCTCGCTCAGATGCGCCAGCGTAACCTCCATGCCGAAACGCATGGGCTGTTTGGCGACGACAACCGTGCGCACCGGAACGGCGGGCCGCTCCTGCACCGCGACAGGCACCGGTGTCTGATTTTCCAGCCAGACCTTGACCAGAAACGCCGCCGCCAGGCCCAACACCAGGGCGGCCGAAAGCATAATGATACTACCGATACGCATGAACCTCATCCCGCTTCAATTCCAGCCTCGATCATAGCGAGCAGCGCTTAAGGAACCGTCGCGGGAATAGATCCAATTTGAACGAATTCCCCGCGCCCTGCTCAACCATGCTCCGATCTGCTAAACAGGCGCGTTGCGATCATGATCGGTAGGCAGGGGGATAGACGACATGGCGGTCAAGCCGTTGCAGGGCACGAGAGTGCTCGACCTCACCAATGTGCTGGCGGGGCCTTTCTGCTGCCATCAGCTCGCCCATCTGGGCGCGGAAGTCGTCAAGGTCGAGGTGCCCGGACGTGGCGACCTTGCCCGCCAGCTCGGCCCCGAGCAGGAGCTGAATGACCGGCTGATGGGCATCTCCTTCCTGGCGCAGAATGCCGGCAAGAAGTCGATCACGCTTAATCTGAAGCACGAGAAGGGCGTGGATCTCTTCAAGAGCATCACCGCCACGGCCGATGTCGTGGTGGAGAATTTCCGCCCTGGCGTGATGGAGCGGCTGGGTGTTGGTTACGACATGCTCAAGAAGGTCAATCCGCGCCTCGTTTACTGCGCAATTTCCGGTTACGGCCAGGATGGACCGATGCGCGACATGCCGGCCTACGACCAGATCATTCAGGGCATGTCGGGCGTTATGAGCATTACCGGAACGCCGGAGTCCGCGCCGCTGCGGGTGGGATATCCGCTCTGCGACACGATCGGCGGGCTGACCGCGGCAATGGCTATTGCCGCCGCGCTCAATGCGCGGGAAACGAATGGCGGCAGCTTCATCGACGTCTCCATGCTGGAGGCGACGCTGGCGACCATGGGCTGGGTCGTGTCCAACTTTCTGATCTCCGGAATGGCTCCCAAACCCTTCGGCAACGAGAATATCACCTCTTCCCCGTCGGGCACATTCCAGACCAAGGACGCTCCGCTCAATATCGCCGCCAATAAACAGGAGCAGTTCGAGGCGCTGTGCGCGGTGACCGGCCGTGAGGACCTGCTGTCCCATCCCGATTTCGTCACCCGCCAGGACCGCAAGACCAACCGCAATGCGCTCAAGGACCAACTGGAAGAAACGCTGCGGGAAAAAACGGCAGCCGAATGGGCGCAAGCCTTCAACCGGGCCGGCATTCCATCCGGGCCCGTGCTGAGCGTTCCCGAAGTCCTCCGCCATCCGCAAATCGCAGAGCGCGGTATGGTCGCCGAGTTCAAGTCGGCGCCGGGCATCGGCCGCGATATCCACATCGTGCGGACAGGTGTGAAACTCGATGGCCAGGCCCCGCGCGTCGATAGCGCTCCGCCGCAACTCGGCGAACACAATCTGGAAGTTTATCAGGCCTTCGGCCTGTCGCCCGCCGAAATCGAGGGCCTTCAGGAGCAAGGGGTCATATAGGCGCTCCCGCGCAACCGAACAAAGACGTTTCCGGCTGGTGACGCAATTGGGCCGGCCGACATTTTCAAGCAGACCATTCTCATCGCAAACGCCTTGATGTATGGTCGGCTGCCGCCGGACGGCCCCGCCCCGAAAAACGGAATTAGTAGGACCAATGCCCACCATATCCTTGACTGTAAACGGCAAGCCCGTATCGGCGGAGGCCGATACGCGCCAGCTGCTTTCTGTATTTCTGCGCGAACAGCTGGGCCTGACGGGAACCCATATCGGCTGCGACACGAGCCAGTGCGGCGTGTGCGTCATCCATGTCGACGGCAAGGCGGTGAAAAGCTGCACGATGCTCGCTCTCCAGGCGGACGGCGCCGATGTGACAACCATCGAGGGGCTTGCGTCGGAGGGCGAAATGCACCCGATGCAGGAAGCCTTTCGCGATCATCACGCCCTGCAATGCGGTTTCTGCACGCCGGGCATGGTGATGATGTCGGTCGTGCTGGCGCGGGACAATCCCGATCTAGACGACGATGCGATCCGGCACGGGCTGGAAGGCAATCTGTGCCGCTGCACGGGCTATCAGAATATCATCCACGCAGTCCGCGCGGGCGCGAAGGCCATGAAGGGCTGAAGCCATGTATGAATTTCAATATCACCGGCCCGAAAGTCTCGATGAGGCGGCGAAGATCTTTGCCGGCGCCGACGATCCAAAATTCCTTGCCGGCGGCATGACCATGATCCCGGTCATGAAACAGCGTCTCGCCATGCCCTCGGACATTATCGATTTGTCCCGCATCGGGGAGCTCACCGGTCTGTCCGCCGGAGCCGGCATGGTGACCATCGGCGCGATGACCCCCCACGCGGAAGTGGCCGGATCGAAAGAGGTCGAAAAGGCCATTCCGGCGCTGGCGGCGCTGGCCGGCGGCATCGGCGACCCGGCGGTGCGCAACCGCGGCACCATCGGCGGCTCGATCGCCAATAACGACCCGTCCGCCGACTATCCGGCCGCCGTGCTCGGCCTGAACGCGACCGTGCATACAACCGCGCGCGACATCGCCGCCGACGCCTTTTTTACCGATATGTTCGAGACCGCGCTGGAGGATGACGAGCTGATTACCCGGGTCAGCTTTCCAGCGCCCGAAAAGGCCGCTTACGCCAAATTCGCCAATCCCGCCTCGCGCTATGCGACCGCCGGCGTGTTCGTCGCGAAGACGGCCACCGGGATACGCGTCGCCGTCACAGGCGCCGGCGCTTGCGTGTTCCGTGTAGAGGCGATGGAACAGGCGCTGAGCAAGGATTTCTCGCCCGGTGCGCTGGATGGCATAGCCGTCCCGGCGGACGAACTGAACGCCGATATCCACGCATCGGCCGAATACCGGTCGCATCTGATCGGCGTGCTCGCCAGGCGCGCAGTCCTGCAGACCGGTTGAACGGGAGCGATAAAATGGAAAAATTCGGTATCGGACAAGGCATCCGCCGCCATGAGGATTTTCGCTTTCTCAGCGGCAAGGGCACCTATATCGACGATATCACCCATGACGGCATGGTCCATGCCGTCGTCGTCCGCTCGCCCCACGCGCATGCGAAGATTGTCGCCATCGAGGCGCAATCCGCAATGGCGATGCCAGGAGTATTGCTGATCGTCACCGGCGAGGACTGGACGCGGGAAGGCTTCGGGACGATGCCGACAAAGTCCGCCGTTCAGAAAAAGATCGACGGCACGCCGCTCAACCAGCCGCCGCGCCACGCCCTCGCCATCGACACCGCGCGCTATGTCGGCGAGCCGGTGGCCCTGGTCGTGGCGGAAACGGAAATGCAGGCGGTCGACGCCGCGGAAGCCCTCGACATCGACTATGACGAGCTCGACGCGGTCGTCGATCCGGTCAAGGCGCTGGCGCCCGGCGCGCCGCAACTCTGGGACGATATCCCGGGCAATTTCTGCCTCGATTTCGAGCTCGGTGACAAGGACGGCACGCAAGCGGCGTTCGCGAGCGCCGACCATGTCGTCTCCCTCGCCATAGAGAATAACCGGGTGACGGCGGTGCCGCTGGAGACGCGCGGCGCCATCGCCAGCTACGACCCGGAGACGGAAAACTATCTGCTGGAGAATGCGACACAGAATGTGCACGCCAACCGCGCGACCTTTGCCGGCGACGTGCTGAACATACCGGAAGAACAGCTGCACCATATCGCGCCCGATGTCGGCGGCGGCTTCGGCGCCAAGAACTCCGCCTATGGCGAGCCGGCGCTGATCCTCTACGCGGCGAAGCGCACCGGCCGGCCGGTCAAATGGATCAACCAGCGCGGCGAGAGCTTTCTGTCCGACACCCATGGCCGCGGGCAGTTGTCGACGGTCGAACTGGCGCTCGACAAGGACGGCACATTCCGGGCGTTGCGGACGTCGACGATCGGCGGCATCGGCTGCTATTGCTGGACCGTCGGCCCTTTTACACCGTCCGGCGGAGCGGCACGCACCCAAGGCGGTCCCTATAATTTCCCGGCCATGTATTACAGCTCGAAAGTGGCCTTCACAAACACCGCGCCAATGGACCCCTATCGCGGCGCCGGGCGGCCCGAGGCCTCGTTCCAAACCGAACGTATTATCGACTATGCGGCGCGCACGCTCGGCTTCGATCCGGTCGAGCTCAGGCGCAGGAATCTGATGACGCCCGACATGCTGCCGCGCAAGACGCCGATGGGCCTCGATGTCGATTCCGGGAACTTCCCCGAAGTTTTCGACCGCACCCTCGCCATGAGCGACCGTGCGGGCTATCGGGCCCGCGTCGCGGCGAGCGCCGAAAAAGGTATCCGCCGCGGCTTCGCCATCGCGCCCTATATGGAATGCACCGGCGGCGGACCGAAGGAATTCGCCGGCGTGGATTTCGGCCGGGATGGCACGGTCACGCTGCGCGTCGGGTCGCAATCCACCGGCATGGGCCACGAGACCTCGATGCCGCAGATTCTCGCCGCGGAACTCGGCATCGATTTCGACCGCGTCACCTATGTGCAGGGCGATACCGAAGCGACGCCCATCGGCGGCGGCCATGGCGGTTCGCGCAATCTCGAGGTGGGTGGCAACGCAGTGTTGCAGGCGGCCCGCGAGATCACGGCCAAGGGCAAGCGGATCGCGGCGCATCTTCTGAATTCGAATGAGGACGATATCGACTTCGCCGATGGCGCATTCAAAGACGTGAAAACCGGACAGAGCATCGCCATGGACGACGTGATCGAGGCGTCTTTCGAGACCGGCCGATTGCCGGAAGCCATGGACCCGGGATGTCTCGACACCGGCACCGTCTATGAGCGCGAAATCATCACTATCCCCAATGGCTGCCACGCCGCCGAGGTTGAAGTCGATCCGGAAACCGGGGCCGTCCGGGTGGAGCGGTTCTGGGCCGTTGACGATTTCGGCAAAATAATCAATCCGCTGCTTGCGGATGGACAAGTCATGGGCGGAGTCGCGCAGGGGCTCGGGCAGGCGCTGCTGGAAGAGATCGTCTATGACGAGGACAGCGGCCAGCTTCTGACCGGCTCGCTGATGGACTATGCACTTCCCCGCGCCGACGATCTGCCGGAGATGAAGATTGCCTATTTCGAGGACGCGCCGACGGCCAAGAATCCGCTGGGCGTCAAGGGCGCCGGCGAGGCGGGATGCTGCGGCGCGCCGCCGGCGATCGTAAACGCCGTCATCGACGCTCTCGCGCCAGACGGCGTCCGCCATATCGAGATGCCGCTGACGCCGGAAAAAGTTTGGCGCGCAATTGCGTCAGCACGTTGATTTTCCCCGCAACAGCGCCAAAAACCAGGATATCAAGGACATAGATGAATCCGATAGTATTTATCGGCTTTAGCGATTTGACTTATACCTACTTCGCACCGTCTCATTCTCGGTGCAGGAGGGTTTTCGGTTGCGGAGGACGCGCGGCCCTTCCCGCGGCTGCATCACGGTTGCCGGAGTAGTATGTCACAACACAGTCATCCAACCATTCTACCTTGAAGACAAACGTTGATTTCGCACGTCTGTCTGTTTTCGCGGTCGATGGCTGGCAAACACGTTCACCGTGACGCGCACCGAAAATTGCAGTTCGACTGATCTTGAGCCAATCTAAAACGGCACGGATGCCGGCCATGTTAGTTACACAGTAAAGGGAGAGAAAGATGATGAAAAATCTATGGAGACGCGTCGGACTGACCGTCCTTGGGACGCTGTTCGCTGGTTCGGTATTTGGCGGAGCGGTAAAAGCGGCCGAGGACCTTATTGTCTATACCGCGGTCGAGCCGGAAGAGCTGACCGGATTTGCGAAGGCCTTCGAGGCGAAGCATCCTGACATCAAGATCAAATGGGTGCGCGACTCTACTGGCATCATGACCGCGAAGCTTCTTGCCGAAGGCCGGAATACGCAGGCCGACATCGTCTGGGGCCTGGCAGCCACGAGCCTGCTGCTGCTCAAGGATGCCGGCATATTGGAGCCTTATGCGCCGGCCGGCGTCGACAAGCTTGAAAAGAAATTTGTCGACCCCGACAACCCCCCGTCATGGGTTGGACAACGTGCCTGGATTGCGTCCATCTGCATCAACGAGGTCGAGGCGAAGAAGCATAAATTGCCGATCCCCGCTTCCTGGCAGGACCTGACCAAGCCGGTCTATAAAGGTCATGTCGTGATGCCGAACCCGGCATCTTCGGGAACCGGCTTCCTTGACGTCTCCAGCTGGATACAGATGTGGGGCGAGGACAAGGCCTGGAAATTCATGGACGGGCTGCACCAGAATATCGGCATCTACACCCATTCCGGCTCCAAGCCGTGCAAGATGGCCGGCAAGGGCGAATTCGCGATCGGCGTTTCCTTTGCTTACAAGGGCGCGCAGCTGAAGGCCAAAGGCGCACCGGTGCTGACCGTCGCGCCGTCGGAAGGCGTTGGCTGGGACCTGGAGAGCTTTGCGCTGGTCAAGGGCGCCAAGCATATGGCGGCGGCCAAGAAGTTCGCCGACTGGTCCGTCACCAAGGAAACCAATGTCATCTATAACGAAGCCTATGCTGTCGTCGCCTATCCCGGCGTTGCCAAACCGGTGAAGTTTTTTCCGGCCGGCATCGGCAAAGCGATGATCAACAATGACTTCCTGTGGGCCGCCAAGAACCGCAAGCGGATTCTGGCTGAGTGGAAGAAGCGTTACGACTCCAAATCGGCCCCCAAGAAAAAATAGAAAATTTGATAAGCAGCTCCCGGCCTGCGCTAAGCTGGCCGGGAGTTTTTTATCAAGTGGGGGGTCTGATGGCTCGGGACGGTAACTCAAAGTCGGCGTCGGAGCGGGCATTCCTCGAAATCAGGGACGTCACGAAGAAGTTCGGCGACTTCACTGCGCTCAAAGACATCACGCTCGATATCATCGACGGTGAGCTGATCTGCTTCCTTGGGCCCTCGGGCTGCGGCAAGACCACGCTGCTGCGGGCCATAGCCGGACTCGATTTTCAGACCTCGGGACGAATTTACCAGAACGGCCGCGATATTTCCGACGTGCCCCCGGCGGACCGCGACTTCGGCATTGTGTTCCAGTCTTACGCCCTGTTCCCCAATTTGACGGTCGCCAAGAATATCGCCTACGGCCTCGTCAACAGGCGCATGGGCCGGAAGGCCATCACCGAAAGGGTGGAAGAGCTTCTGGAACTTGTTGGCCTGCAGGGCTCCGGCAGTAAATACCCGGCTGCGCTGTCGGGCGGTCAGCAGCAGCGCGTGGCGCTCGCCCGCGCACTGGCGACATCGCCGGGCATGCTCCTCCTCGACGAACCTCTAAGCGCCCTCGACGCCAAGGTGCGCGAACATCTGCGCCACGAGATGAAGGACCTGCAGCGCCGCCTCGGCATCACCACCGTCATGGTCACCCACGACCAGGAAGAGGCCCTGTCCATGGCCGACCGTATCGTGGTCATGAATCACGGCATCATCGAACAGGTCGGCACGCCGATGGAAATCTACCGCAATCCAACAAGCGCCTATGTGGCGGATTTCATCGGCTCGATGAATTTCCTGCATGGGCGGATGGGGACAGGCGGGCGCGTTCAGGTGGGCCGGTTGAAGATTGCACTCGACGGCGCCGGCACAGAGTTTACCAAGGGAGACGATGTGGTCGTCTGCATCCGTCCGGAGGATGTAGCGGTACGCGAATTGGAGCAGGTCAGGTCGAACAAATACGCCATGTCGGTTCGCGAGGTCGAATTCCTGGGTTCGTTTTGCAGGGCCATTCTCGATGTGGACGGAGACAAGAATGCGGAATTGATCGCCGACTTCTCGATCAACCTCATGCGCGACTTCGACCTGAAGCGTGGCGCCAAGCTCAAGGTGGCGCTGCCGACAGAGCGCCTTCAGGCATTCCGCGACGATAAGCGCGGCGAGCATATATGACGGCGCTCGACATACCGGCCGCAACCGGCATCGAGCCTCCGGGTTCGCCGGCGATGCGGCGTCTGCGTCATCTGAAGGCCGAATCCTGGATCATGCTGGCGGGTATTGTCGCCATTTTGGTGGCGCTGATCGCCTTTATGGCGCTGCCGCTTTACGCGCTGCTGAAAAAGAGCGTCGAGGACGACAAGGGCGCCTTTGTCGGACTCGCCAACTTCCAGGAATATTTCACTTCCGCGGGTCTGGTGCAGTCGATCGGCAACAGCCTGACGATCGCTCTGCTCACCATGGTCATCGCCTGCGTCCTGGCTTTTGCCTTCGCCTATGGGCTGACGCGGACATGCATGCCCTTCAAACGGGTCTTCCGGGCCATCGCGACAATTCCGATTCTGGCGCCATCCCTGCTGCCGGCGATTTCGCTGATCTACCTGTTCGGCAATCAGGGGTTGATCAAGGGCCTTCTGTTCGGCGAGACCATCTACGGGCCGATCGGCATCATGATCGGCATGGTATTTTATATCTTCCCGCATGTGCTGATGATCATGGTGACCGCGCTGTCGACGACGGACGCACGGCTCTATGAGGCGGCGGATGCGCTCGGCACAAAGCCGGTACGCGTCTTCTTCACCATAACGCTGCCCGGTGCGATTTACGGCATCGTCTCCGCCGCCGTCATCGCCTTCACCTTGACCATCACCGACTTTGGCGTCCCCAAGGTCATCGGCGGCCAGTATAATGTGCTCGCCACCGACATCTACAAGCAAGTGGTCGGCCAGCAGAATTTCTCGATGGGCGCGGTCGTCGGCCTCGTGCTGCTGATGCCGGCTCTGTTCTCCTTCATCATCGACCGCCATGTTCAGAAAAAGCAGGTGGCGCTGCTGTCGGCCCGCGCCGTGCCGTATCATCCCAAGCCGCACAAAACGCGCGATATGGCCTTTCTTGGCTACTGCACCGTGATGGCCATGTTCCTGATCGGCATTCTGGGCACCGCCGCTTTCGGCTCATTCGCCAAATTCTGGCCCTATGATCTGAGCTTCTCGCTGATCCATTATGATTTCGACGCGGTCGACCCGAACGGCTGGTCGTCTTTTTACAACAGCCTGCGCATGGCGGCCCTTACCGCCGTGATCGGCGTCGTTATTATTTTTCTCGGCGCCTATTTCGTGGAAAAAGGGCAAAGCTTCGTGCGCCTGCGCGGCATCTTTCATATGCTCGCCATGATGCCGATGGCCGTCCCCGGCCTGGTGCTGGGCCTGGCTTACGTATTTTTCTTCTCGGTTCCTGAAAACCCCCTGTCGATCATCTACGCGACCCTGCCGATCCTCGTTGTCTGCACGGTCGTCCATTTCTACACCGTGAGTCATCTGACCATGCTCACCGCGCTCAAGCAGATCGACAAGGAGTTCGAATCCGTTTCCGCATCGCTCAAGGTGCCCTTCTACAAGACCATGCTCCGGGTGCATGTGCCGATCTGCCTGCCGGCGGTCTCGGAAGTCATGATGTATCTGTTCGTCAATGCCATGACGACCGTATCGGCGGTTGTGTTCCTCTATTCGCCCGATACCAAACTGGCGGCGATAACCGTGCTCAATCTGGACGATGTGGGCGATCAGGCCGAAGCCGCGGCCATGGCCATGATCATCGTCGCGACCTCCTTTACCGTTCGCATGCTGCACGCATTTTTGATGAAGTCGCTTAACGCGCGTCACTCCGCCTGGCGGACCCGGAGCGCGTGAACCTTGGCCAGCGCTCTCGATAACCGGACACAAAGCCGCTCTCCGTCCCAGTCCGAAAGCGACGTCAACCTGTCGGCGCGGCGCGCGGAATGGAGCGGGCGCGCGCTCGACGCCGATACCCGGGCTTTGCTGGCGCGCGACTCGAAAGCCTTCCTGCATCAATCCGTCTCCACGCCCTGTCTTAACGCCATCGCCAAAGCCGAGGGTATCTGGATCGAGGATACCCAGGCGCGCCGCTACATGGATTTCCACGGCAATAATGTTCACCATATCGGCTACGGCCATCCGCGGCTCAAACAGGCAATAGCCGAACAGATGGACGCCCTGCCCTTCGCGCCGAGGCGTTTTGTCAGCGAGCCGGCGGTGGAGCTGGCTGAAAAGCTCGGCTCGATAACACCGGGCGATCTGTCGAAGGTTTTGTTCGCGACCGGCGGATCGGACGCCGTTGAAATCGCCCTCAAGATCGCCCGCGCGAGCACCGGCCGCTTCAAGACCATATCCTTCTGGGACGCGTTCCATGGTGCGGGTTTCGGCGCATCGAGCGTAGGCGGCGAGCAGCTGTTTCGCGGCCCCGCCGTCGGTCCCCTGCTGGCCGGCGCGGAACATGTAGCGCCCTTTGCCTGCTACCGCTGCCCTTACGGCTACGCCACCGGCGCGGACGGAAAACCGGATTTGGATATATGCCGGCTCGCCTGCGCGAACATGGTCCGCTATGTGCTGGAGCGCGAGGGCGATATCGCGGCGGTGATTGCCGAGCCCGCGCGCGCCACATCCTATATGCCGCCACCGGGCTTCTGGGCATCGGTCCGGCAGGCCTGCAACGATCATGGCGCCCTGCTGATCTTCGACGAAATACCGACCGGGCTTGGCAAAACCGGTGCCATGTTCTCCTGCAATCATGACGGCGTGGTCCCCGATATTCTCGTGCTCGGCAAGTCGCTCGGCGGTGGCATTCTGCCAATCGCCGCCGCCGTCTGCCGGCCGGAGTTCGATATCGCCGGCGACTACGCCTTCGGTCATTACACGCATGAAAAAAACCCGGTGCTGGCCCGCGCGGCGCTAACGACAATCGAGATCGTCGAGGATGAGGGGCTGGTCGAGAATGCCGAGCGGGTCGGCGCGCATGCGCTGACGCGGTTGAACGAAATGAAAACGCGCCACCCCCTGATCGGCGACGTGCGCGGCCGCGGGCTGCTGATCGGCGTCGAACTCGTTCTTGACCGCGACAGCAAGGAACCCGCCGATGATGCGGCGGAACAGATCATGTATGCGGCGCTGGACCGGGGCCTCAGCTTCAAGACCTCGATGGGAAATATTCTTACGCTTACGCCGCCGCTCGTCACAACGCTCGAACAGATGGATCAGGCGATCGACATACTTGATGCCTGTCTGCAGGACCTGGCCGCGGCTTAGCTGGCCTGATCGCGCAATCACCGGGTGACCCGCGCGAAGGAAGGAAAAGGGGAGAGTGAAATGCGGGCTAGGGATGTCAAGTCGACCGCCGACCTGAAGGCGCTGGTCGACCAGCGCGGCATGTCGCACATCAAGGTGGGCGTGTTCGATGTCGATGGCGTGCTGCGTGGCAAATATATGAAGAGGGAAAAATTTCTCTCCGCGCTGGAAAATGGCTTCGGCTTTTGCGACGTAGTGCTGGGGTGGGACTCCTACGACCAGCTCTACGAGGACCCCGGCGTCAAATATACCGGCTGGCATACGGGCTATCCCGACGCCCCCGTGCGGCTCTTGCCCGAGACGACCCGCGAGCTCCCTCTGGAAGAAAATATGATCTTCGTGCTCGGCGAGTTCACCGGCGCGGCGGAGCCTTTTTGTCCGCGCGGCGTGATGCGCAAGGTGCAGGACAGGGCCGCGGCAATGGGGTTTGAGGCGATGGCCGGCCTTGAATATGAATTCTTCGTATTCGACGAGACACCGCATTCGGTGCGCGAAAAAAATTACCGCGGCATGAAGCCGATGGCGCCGGGCTTTTTCGGATACTCGATGATCCGGGCAACGACCGGGTCCGACTTCTATCGCGGGCTGCTCGACTTGTCGGAGAAAATGGATTTTCCGATTGAGGGACTGCATGAGGAAACCGGACCCGGAGCGCTGGAGGCGGCGATCGAGATCGCGGGCCCCGTCGAGGCGGCGGACCGGGCGGCCCTGTTCAAGACCTTCGTCAAGATATTCGCCCAGAAGCAGGACAAGATGGCGACCTTCATGGCGAAATGGTCGCCGGACTGGCCGGGCCAGTCGGGCCATATACATATGTCGCTGTGGAAAGACGGCAAGTCTGCCTTCCACGACGCCAAGGGCGAGCACGCCATGTCGGAGACGATGCGGCATTTCGTCGGCGGCCAGCAGGCCTTGATGCCGGAACTCCTGGCCATGGTCGCATCGACCATCAACGCCTATACAAGGCTGATTCCGGGTTTCTGGGCGCCGACCGACGCGAGCTGGGGCGTCGACAACCGCACCTGCGCGCTGCGCGTCATACCGGGATCGAAGAAATCCCAGCGGGTCGAGTACCGGATCGGCCCGGCCGACGCCAACCCCTATCTGGCGCTGGCCGCGGCGCTTGGGTCGGGGCTCTGGGGCGTTGAGAACAAAATCGAACCGACAGCCCCGGTCACGGGCAACGCCTATGACACGAAATTTCCGGCGAAACAGCATCTTCCGAAGACTCTGTGGGAGTCCGCGCAACGGCTGCGCAAATCCAAGCCGGCCGCTGAATTGTTCGGCGCCGATTTCGTCGACCATTACGCCACCTCCCGCGAATGGGAAGAGCGCGAGTTCCGCAAGGCCATCACCGACTGGGAGATGGAACGCTACCTGGAGATTATCTGAAAGCCGATGCCGGATACCGTTCAGTGCGTCTCGCCGGTGGATGGCGGCATTTACGCCGAGCGTCCGCTGGCGAGCGAAAGAGACCTTGAGAACGCTTGCGCCGCCGCCCGGCGGGCACAGGCCGAGTGGCGGCTCGTCACGCTTGCCGAGCGTGCGAAATATTGCCGGCGAGCGGTCGACGCGATGCTGGCGATGGGCGATAAAATCGTCCCTGAACTGGCCTGGCAAATGGGCCGCCCCATTAAATTCGGCGGTGGCGAGCTCAAGGGATTGGAGGAGCGCGCCCGCTATATGATCGATATTGCGAAGAACGCGCTCGCCAATATCGTGCCTGAAGCGAAACCCGATTTTGAGCGTTTCATTATCCGCGAACCGCTCGGGCTGGTTTTCACCATCGCGCCCTGGAACTATCCCTATCTCACGGCGGTGAATTCGATCATTCCAGCACTGATGGCCGGCAACGCGGTGATCCTGAAACATGCCCGGCAAACCCTTCTCGCGGGCGAGCGCTTTGCCCAGGCCTTCGATCAGGCCGGCCTGCCGGAAGGGCTGTTCGCGAACCTCGTGCTAAGTCACGAACAAAGCGCGCGGATCATCGCCGGCGGCCTCGTCGACATGGTCTGCTTTACCGGCTCCGTCGGCGGCGGCGCGTCAGTGGAAAAATCCGCTGCCGGCCGGTTCATGCGGCTCGGGCTCGAACTCGGCGGCAAGGACCCGGCCTATGTCCGGGCCGACGCCGATCTCGGCTTTGCGGTCGAGAATCTCGTCGACGGCGCGTTTTTCAATTCCGGCCAGTCCTGCTGCGGCATCGAACGTATTTACGTCGATCACGATCTCCATGACGAATTCGTCGACGGCTTCGTGAATCTCACCTCGCAATATGTGCTCGGCAACCCGCTGGAGGCGAGTACGACGCTTGGCCCCATGGTGAACGCGGGCGCCGCCGACTTCGTGCGCGGCCAGATAGCAAGCGCCCGGGACGCCGGCGCGACGGCGCATGTCGACGAGGCCGCCTTTCCCGCGAGCAAGGCGGGCACGCCTTATCTGGCGCCGCAAGTGCTGACGGGCGTCAACCACCAGATGAGCGTTATGCGCGAGGAGTCCTTCGGTCCGGTTATCGGCATTATGGCTGTCAGCGGCGACGACGAGGCGGTCGAGTTGATGAACGACTCGCGCTTCGGCCTTACCGCCAGCGTCTGGACCGGTGACGAGGCGGCGGCCCGCTCGATCGGCGACAAAGTCGAGACCGGCACCTTTTTCATGAATCGCTGCGACATGCTCGACCCGGCGCTGGCCTGGACCGGTGTCGGCGACAGCGGCTGCGGCTGCACCCTCTCCGCGCTTGGCTATGAGCAGCTGACCCGGCCAAAGAGCTTCCATCTGCGTACCGGGACGGCCAGCTGACGGCCTCGATACTTTCTGAAGGGTTTTTCGCGCATGAGTATTCTCGACATCCGCCAGTGGAATTTTCCAACCCGCGTCGTTTTTGGCGCCGGCGCTATCGAGCGGCTGCCACGCCTGTGCCAATCGTCGGGCATGACGGCGCCGCTGCTCGTCACCGACGAGGGCCTGATGGACGTACCCATGACGCAGGATACCGTCTCTCTCGTCCGCGACGGCGGGCTGGACATCGGCGTCTTCTCCGGGGTGAAGGGAAACCCGAGCGCATCCAATGTCGAGGCCGGCGTCGCCGCCTTTCGCGAGGGCGGCCATGATTCCGTTATCGCCTTCGGCGGCGGCAGCGGTCTCGATGCCGGCAAGACCATCGCCTTCATGGCGCGGCAGACATTGCCGGTCTGGCATTTCGACGACGCTACGCCGGGCTGGAAGGACGCCAATGCCGGCGACTTGCCACCGGTGATCGCCATCCCCACCACCGCCGGAACCGGCTCGGAGGTGGGCCGCGCCAGCGTCATTTCCAATGAGGAAACGAAAGAGAAAAAAATCATTTTCCACCCCGGCATGATGCCGGTCGCCGCCCTGTGCGACCCGGAGCTGACGCGCGGCCTGCCGGCCAATCTCACCGCCGCCACCGGCTTCGACGCGCTGGTGCATTGTTTCGAGGCGTTCTGCGCACCGGGCTATCATCCGATGGCCGACGGCATCGCTCTCGAAGGCGTGCGGCTGGCCGGCGAACATCTGCCGCGCGCGGTCAGGGACGGCAATGATATCGAGGCGCGCGCCAATATGATGGCTGCCGCCGCGATGGGCGCGACCGCCTTCCAGAAGGGTCTCGGCGGGGTGCACGCCCTGTCCCATGCGATCGGCGCCCTGCACGACACCCATCACGGGCTGACCAACGCGGTCGTCATGCCCTATGTGGTTCAAGCCAACCGGGAGGCGATCGCCAGCCATATGGAACTGCTCGCCCGTGTGCTCGGGCTGCAAGTGGCCGGCTATAACGCGGTGTTCGACTGGCTGCTTGCGCTGCGCGAGGAGGTCGGCATACCGCATCGGGCAACGGCGCTTGGCGTCGACGCCTCGGAAGCTGAAGAGATGGGCGCGCGCGCGCTCCGCGACCCGACCGCGGCCGGTAATCCGATCCGGCACAGCGCCGATAGATATGCCGAGATTTACACTCGCGCCTGCGCCGGCGAGCTTTGAACCATGCCGCCCCGCATTCTCATCATCAACGGGAATAATGCTGAAGGCACGGGCAAGATCGTCGCTCTGGGCGGGCCGGTCTATGGCGAGAATTATGCGCAGGCCCTGCGCTTCTTTGAGCCGGACCTCGATATAACGATCCTGGACGCCGCCGACGGCGACACCCTGCCCGCCGGCACGGGCCTTGCCGATTTCGACGGTATCGCTTGGACCGGTTCCGCGCTCAGCGCCTACGAGGACCGCCCCGAGGTCACCCGGCAGATCGAGCTGGCGAAGGCGGTGCATGGCGCAGGCGTCCCGTGTTTCGGCAGTTGCTGGGGCCAGCAGATCATGTGTCAGGCGCTCGGCGGCGAGGTCCGCGCCAATCCGAAGGGCATCGAGATCGGTGTGGCGCGCGCCATCGCCCGCAACGAGGCGGGCGGCAGCCATCCGATGTTCGCCGGCAAGGCAAAGAGCTTTGACGCGCTCGCTATTCACCGCGACGAGGTTGTGACGCTCCCCCAAGGCGCGCGGGTCTTGGCGAGCAACGCCATGAGCGACATCCAGGCCTTGGAACTGGCGGAGGCGGCGGGCGATTTCTGGGGCGTGCAATATCATCCCGAATTCGACCTGGCCCTCATCGCGGTTCTGTATCGGCGCGACGAAGCTGCGATCCTCAAGCAAGGGCTTTACCAAGACAGTGCGGGCGTCGCCGGCGCCATCGCCGATTTTGGCGCGCTTCACGCCAACCCGGGCGACGAAGCCGCGGCCGCACGGCAGGGTCTGGGGCCTGAAATTCTCGACCCCGCCCTTCGCATGGCGGAGCTCGGCAATTGGCTGCGGATCCGGGTGCTGGCGCGCCGAGCCGCGCGCGTATAGCCGACGCCGATGACAGGTGTCGAAACAAACGATTTGAACAATAGCCCGCAACCAGGCTGAACTGGCCGCACCGGGCGAAATCAGCGAAGCGGAACGGGTAAATGGCAAAAGGCGAATTTCCAACGCAGGCGCAAGTCGTGGTTGTCGGCGGCGGCATAGCGGGGTGCTCCGTCGCCTACCATCTCACCAAGCTTGGCTGGAGCGATGTCGTGCTGCTTGAGCAGGGCCGTTTGAGCGGCGGCACGACCTGGCACGCGGCCGGCCTCGTGGGACAGTTGCGCAACCATGAAAATCTCACGCGGCTCATCGAATATTCGACAAGGCTATATGCAAGCCTGGAGGAAGAGACCGGCCAGGCGACGGGCTGGAAGGCCTGTGGCAGCCTGAGCATTGCCCGCACGCAGGACCGCATGACCGTGCTTAAACGCACCGCCGCGAAAGCGCGGGCCTATGGCGTGGAAGCCGAAATCGTCTCCGCGAAAGAAGCGGGCGAACTCTGGCCCGTCATGGAAAGCAAGGATCTCGCGGGCGGCGTCTGGCTGCCGGGCGACGGCAAGGCGAACCCGACCGATCTCACCCAGGCGCTGGCCAGGGGCACCCGGCGCAATGGCGGCCGGATCATCGAGCAAACGCGCGTCACCGGCGTCGATCTCGCCGATGGCGCGATCAGGAAAGTCCGCACGAATAAGGGCGACATCGAATGCGAATATATCGTCAATGCGGGCGGTCAATGGGCGCGCCAGTTTGGCCGTCTCGCCGGCGTCAACATACCGCTCTACTCCTGTGAGCATTTCTACATCGTCACCGGGCTGATTGACGGCGTGCATACGGACCTTCCCTGCCTGCGCGACCCCGACGGCTATATCTATTTCAAGGAAGAGGTTGGCGGCCTCGTTATGGGCGGGTTCGAGCCCGAGGCGAAACCTTGGAAGGTGAACCCGATTCCCGACGACTTCGAATTCACGCTGCTCGAGGATGACTGGGACCAGTTCGAGATATTGATGGAGAATGCGCTTATCCGCGTGCCGGCACTGGAGCGCGCCGAGGTCAAACAGTTTGTCAACGGGCCCGAGAGCTTTACCTCCGACGGCGCTTTCATTCTGGGCGAGGCGCCCGAGGTCAGGAACTATTTCGTCTGCGCGGGCTTCAACTCCATGGGAATCGCGAGCGCGGGCGGCGCCGGCATGGCGCTGGCTGAATGGATGGTCGCGGGCGCGCCGACATCCGACGTTTGGCCGGTCGATATCCGCCGTTTCGCACCCTATCAGGGCAACGACGCCTGGCTTGAGGCGCGGGTGAAGGAAACGCTGGGTCTGCATTATGTAATGCCGTGGCCGAACAGGGAGCTGGACTCCGGCCGCCCGTTGCGCTGTTCGCCTGTCTATGAGCGGCTGAAGGAAAAGCGCGCCTGCTTCGGCTCCAAAATGGGCTGGGAGCGCCCGCTCTGGTACGCCAAGGAAGGCCAGACGCCGACGATCGACTATTCCTTTGAGCGGCAGAACTGGTTTGAGAATTCGGCGCAAGAACACCGGGCAGCGCGCGAGGGCGTCGCGCTGTTCGATCAGACCTCCTTCGGCAAACTGCTGGTGCAGGGCCGCGACGCGGAAGCCGAACTTCAGCGCCTGTGCGCCAATAATGTAGCGGTGGCGCCGGGCAATTGCGTCTACACCGGCATGCTCAATGCGCGCGGCGGTTATGAGAGCGACCTCACCGTGACGCGGCTCGACAATGAGCGCTTCCTGCTGGTGACGGGTTCGGCCGAAGCGATCCGCGACCGCGACTGGATCACGCGCAACATCGGCAAGAATGCTCATGTCAGCGTTACCGACATCACCAATTCGCTCGCCGTGTTCAGTGTCATGGGCCCGAAATCGCGCGAGCTGCTTGCCTCGCTCACGCCGGACGATCTGTCTATCGGCGGCTTTCCATTCGCCACCAGCAGGGAGATTTCGCTTGGCCCCGCGCGCGTGCGCGCGACCCGCCTGACCTATGTGGGCGAGCTCGGCTGGGAGCTTTACGTGCCGGTGGAATCGGCATTGAGCGTCTATGACGAGATTGTTGCCGCTGGCGCGCAAACTGGCCTTGTCCATGCGGGCTATTATGCCCTGGACTCGCTCAGGCTCGAAAAGGCCTACCGCGCCTGGGGGCATGAACTCACCCCCGACGACACGCCCTTTGAAGCCGGGCTGTCCTTCGCGGTCGACTTCGACAAGGGCGACTTTCTGGGCCGCGACGCATTGTTGAAGGTGAAAGACGAACCGCTCACACGCCGGCTCGCGCTAATCGTGCTGGAGGACCCCGAGCCGGTCCTTTGGGGCGGAGAATTGATCCTTCGCGACGGCCAGCCGGTCGGCGATATCGAATCCGCCGCCTATGGCCATACGCTTGGCGCGGCGGTCGCCCTCGGCTACGTCAATAACGAGGCGGGCGTGAACAGAGCCTTCCTTGAGTCCGGCAGTTACGAGATCGACAATGCCGGAACGCTACTCAAGGCGCGCTGCCATCTGCGCACGCCCTATGATCCCGGCTTGGAGCGGGTCAAAGCGTAAACCTGCCGGGCGCGGGAGCAATTCGACCTTGATGCACGCCGCTTAATCCGCATACGTTATTCGACAGGTTCATGGCGCCCCATACGTTATGGACACGCTGCCGCCCGGGTACGGTTCAGCATCACAGGAACGACAAAGGGAGGCTTGCCATGAAATTCTCCATCCGCCTTGCCGCCATGCTGCTGGTCCTAACCGCCGGCACATATGCCCATGCTATCCAGCCGGGCGCGCTCAAGCCGGTTGCGTCGCCGGACAATGCCTTTGTTCTGGCGCAGGGACGCCAGCTCGAACTGGGTGTGTCCGACGGACTTGTGCACCGTGTCCTGACCAGCAACGGCTACAGCGAGATCAGGATTACCCGCCGGCGGATGACCAAGGCGCGCGCCGAAGCCTGCAAGGGCGGCAAGAAATACGACGTCGAAATCAGCTTCGACGGGCGGATTCGCAGAGCCAACGAAATCGGCAGCTGCCGCCGCGAAATCGACATCGGCATTGCCAAGCAAATTCTTCACAAAACCGGCTTCCGGAAAATTCAGATCAACCCGAGCGGCAACGGATTCCTTGCCGTGGCCTGCCGCGGCAGGAACCGGCTCCGCCTGGCCATGAACCGCTATGGCGATATTCAGAGCGAAAAGGCTTTGGGCCGCTGTGGCGGCGATCTTGGTGTGCATGACATCGTGGCGCAGCTTCGTGCGCGCGGCTTCAGTCGGATTCGCGCGAACAGGGAACGGCGCGGAGGATTTTCCGCCGTGGCCTGCCGGGGAGACAACAAGCTGGAGCTGCGGATCGACAATGACGGCTTCGTCGTCTCCGAGCGGTCGACCGGGCGCTGCGACCCGGCCATCCACCCGGCCAATATTCCGGCGCTTCTGGCCCGCTATGGCTTCTCGCGCGTGGAGGTTATCGACAGACAGCTGCCGCGCTACATGGCGCAGGCCTGCCGCGACGTGGAAAGAGTCGAGGTCAGCCTGGACCGCTACGGCGAAATTGTCGACGAACGCCGGATCGGTCGCTGCGAGCCGGCATTGAGTTCCGTCCAGCTTGAAGCATTGCTGCGCGAAATGGGTTATGGCTCTGTCCAGATCGTCGACAAGCACCCTGGCGGTTTCATCGCCGAGGTATGCGACGACAAAGCGCGGTTACAGCTGTCTTTGACCGTCTATGGCGAGACGGTCAGTCAAAAAGAGCTGGGACGGTGTGAATCCCGCCGGGTCCGCCGCGTTCTGAAAGACCTTGAGAAGCGGGGATTGACGAACCCGACAATGTTCGTCGTGGGGTGCCGCAAGGGCATGCGCGTGCGGCTGGAACTGGACCGCTATGGCAGCGTTATCGAAAGCAAGATGAAGGGAAGCTGCCCGCAAGAAAAGCGGAGCCCTAGCCGGAGGCGATGACGACGACGATTCCCGAAGCGAGCAGGGTCGCGGCGAACAGCCGTCGCGCAATCGACCCCTCGCGCAGGAAGAAGCCTCCGAGCAGCACCGAAATCGGGATCGAGGCCTGCCGCACCGAGGTCACTGCGGCGACCTCGCCGCCCATCTGGTAGGCCATCAGGACCAGATAGTAGGCGCTGTAGGCCATCGCGCCGGGAATCACGAACATCGAGGCTCTGACCAGCGCCGCGCGTGGGTCGGGCTGGCGCGTATGCGCGCGGCGGCGCAGGTAAAGCACCAGATAGACCGGAAGCAGCAATGCCTCCACGCACATCAGCTGGACTTCAGGCTCGATGGTCCGCATCAGCTGGGAATCGGCAATCGAATAAATCCCCGTACCGGACATTGCGAGCAGTGCAAATCCAAGCGTTGCCGGATCGGCCAGAAAATGCGTGCCCCGCCGGTAGAGCAGCAGGAAACCGCCCGCCACCGCCATGGCAATCCCGGCCAGCACGGCCCAGGAATAGCTGTAGCCGAGCAGCGAAACGCCGACGATGACAATGAACACGGGCGAGGCGCGGATGATCGGATAATAAGCGGACAGATCGCCGCGCATGAGCGTCGCGGTGAGGCAGGTCCCATAGAGGATTTGACCGCACCAGGACAAGAAAATCAGCGGCAGGACGGCGCCGGCCGCGGCTATATCGGCACCCGACACAACCACGTGCAGCGCGGCCAACAGCGCCATCATAACGGTCAGACCGAGATAGCCGAGCTGCGGATCGGGTTCTTTCTTCAGCAATAAATTCCAGACCGGGTGGATCGCGGCCGAAGCGATCACCATTGCGGCGATCGTCGGATTCATAAGGCTAAGCCGCCCGGACGCGATGATGGCTGGAAGCGGTCTCGACGATATCGAGAAAGGCCGCCACCGCCGGATTGGTCCGGCTGTCGCGCCGGCATACGGCGCATTCCGTCAAATTCAGTTTGGCGTCCTTGACGATCAATTTGTGCAGCCGCGTATCGTTCCCGAATTCATACTCGCACACGACACCGACACCGAGACCGGCGGCAACTGCCTCGCGAACGGCTTCACGGCCTTCCATCTCCAAAACCGCCGCCGGCTCGATACCGCGCTCGGCCAGCGCCTCCTCGAAGATGGCCCGCGTCGTCGAGCCCGCCTCGCGCAGGACCAGGGTCTGTTCCGCGATATCGCGCATATTGATGCTCCTGCGTTGCGACCAGGCATGGCCGCGGTCGACGAAAACGATCAAATAGTCGTCTCGAAATGGCGCGATATGCAAACGCTTGTCGGGCGCGATCCGGGCCAGAATGCCAATATCGCACTTGTTGGCCAGCACGCCGTTCAGTACTTCCCGCGAATTGCTGAAATCGACATTGATCTCGACCATCGGGAAGCGGCCCTTGAAAGCCGCGAGCAGCGGTATAACGGCGAACGGGGAATCGGCGCCGATCCTGAGCCGGCCGCTGATCAGGCCCACGGATGTCAACAGCAGCCTTTGTGCTTCGGCTTCGGAGGCGAAATAGCGTTGCGTGATCGCAAACAGGGCGCGGCCGAAATCGGTCATCACGACCTCGCGGCTGCCGCGCTGGAACAAAGTCACGCCATACCCTTCCTCCAACGCTTTGACATGGCCGGAGAGGGTAGGCTGCGACACGTGCAAAACACCGGCTGCCTTTGTAAAACTACCCTCAAGCGCGACCGCGTGGAAAGCGCGAAGCTGTGAATGGTTCATAGATTTTACCTATAGTAGAGGTAGATATTATGTATTGGATGAATAGCAGTGAACGGCGCATATGTCACATAGACTAATTGCTCACCTGACAAGAGGCCCATGATGGACCGACCTGCTGATGCCGGCAAAGGCGCGGCGGCCACGCCGACCGGCGAGCCGTGGCTACTGACACCTGGCCCCCTGACCACGTCGCCGTCGGTCAAGACGGCGATGCAACATGATTTCGGCTCGCGCGATCATCATCTGATCGACATCAATGCGCGCATGCGCAAGCGGCTGGTGGACATCATACATGGCGGCGGCAGCTACGTTTGTGTCCCCCTGCAGGGTAGCGGCACATTCGTCGTCGAGGCGATGATCGGGACATTCGTGCCGCAATCGGGGCGTATCCTGATACTTGTCAACGGCGCCTACGGCCAGAGGATCGCCCGTATTTGCGACTATCTGGATCGCGACAAAATCGTTCTGGAGCGGCCGGAAAATATGGCCATCGACCCTGCGGAACTCGACGCGGCGCTGGCCGGAGACCCGGCGATAACCCATGTGGCGGTTATCCACTGCGAGACGACAACCGGCATTTTGAATCCGATCGAGCAGGTTGCGCAAATCACGGCCGCGCACGGGCGCTCGCTGTTGATCGATGCCATGAGCGCCTTCGGAGCGATAGAGATAGACGCGCGCCGGATCAAGTTCGATGCCATTGTGGCATCGTCGAACAAATGTCTCGAAGCGACACCGGGCCTGGGATTCTGTCTCGCCCGCACCGAGGCGCTGGAGAAGACAAAAGGCAATTCCCACTCGCTCGCCCTCGACCTTTATGACCAGTGGCGTGCGATGGAGGGCAATGGGCAATGGCGTTTTACACCGCCGGTGCACACAATCCTGTCCTTCGACCAGGCCTTGAGAGAATTCGAGGCCGAGGGCGGCGTAACCGGACGCGGAAAGCGCTATTCGGAGAATTGCCGCACGCTGACGGACGGCATGAAGAAGCTCGGATTTCAGCCCCTTCTGCCGGCGGAATTGCAGGCTCCGATCATCGTAACGTTCCAGACTCCAAGCGACCCGCGTTTCGAGTTTCAGGCTTTCTACGATTCACTGCGGAAAAAGGGATACATTATCTATCCCGGCAAGCTCACTGTGGCGGATACATTCAGGATCGGGTGCATCGGCGCTCTGGGCAAGGAACAGATCGAGGGCGCGCTGGCGGCGGTCGCGGAAGCACTGGATGAATTGGGGATTGCCGACTGCACGCCGGCAGCGGCGTAAAGAATTGCCGGAAGAGCCGGAACCGAACAGGAGAGAAACATGGCGGCGCAAAAGACACCTGTCGAGGTCAATGGCCGGAGTTATGACTGGCCGGAGCAACCCCTGGTCGTCATTTGCTGCGACGGCAGCGAGCCGGCCTATATGGACGATGCCGCCGCGCGCGGCCTGATGCCGAACCTGGCGAAGATCATCGCCAAGGGCGACAATCTGCGCGGTCTTTCGGTGGTGCCGAGCTTCACCAACCCGAACAATCTTTCGATCGTCACAGGCCGTCCTCCCGCCGTGCATGGCATTTCCGGCAATTTCTTCCTGGACCCGGATTCGGGTCAGGAAGTACTGATGAACGATCCCAAATTTCTGCGCGCGCCGACCATTTTCGACGCCTTCCAGAAAGCCGGCGCCAAGGTCGTTGTGCTCACGGCAAAGGACAAGCTGCGGCTTCTGCTCGGCAATGGGCTGACATTCGGCGACAGCGGCGCGATTTGTTTTTCATCGGAGCGGGCGGACGAATGCACGCTTGAAGGCAACGGCATCACGGGCGTTTGCGAACTTGTCGGCATGGAGGTGCCGGAGGTCTATTCCGCGGAACTGTCCGAATTCGTCTTCGCCGCCGGCGTCAAGCTGCTGGAGCGCGACCGGCCCGAGCTGATGTATCTGTCGACCACCGACTATGTGCAGCACAAATTCGCGCCCGGAAGCGCGGGCGCGGACGCCTTCTACGCGATGATGGACGGCTATCTCGGCCGGCTCGACGCCGCGGGCGCGACAATCGTTCTGACCGCCGACCATGGCATGAAGGACAAGCATGGCGCCGACGGCAAGCCTGATGTTCTCTATTTGCAGGACCTTCTGGATGACTGGCTTGGCAAGGATCAAGCCCGGGTCATCCTGCCGATCACCGACCCTTACGTGATCCATCACGGCGCGCTTGGATCCTTTGCCACCGTTTATCTGCCCGAGAGCGCGGACGCGGGCGACCTCGCGGACCGGATCGCCGCGCTGGAGGGCATCCATGTCGTCCACGACCGGGAGACCGG
>JAJFHO010000059.1 GCA_021775575.1 Hyphomicrobiales bacterium | reverse complement strand
CGGGCCGTTTCAGCCAGACAGGAATTGCCGGCGACGGATACCGTTCGGATTTCTGCCCTGTCAAGGTCAGAACGCGAAGATGCATCCCACAGCCATCAGCGGGCAAAGCGGACCTCGATAGCCACGGCGCGCCAAACCCTCGTTTGACGCAAAAATGTCGTCCCGGCCTGATCCGGTTTTCATCTTTCCGCGGCAATCGCTAATTTCGGCGGCTGACTGCCGAACCGCCTCGAACGCAGCAGAATGCGGCAAACAGGAGACCCAATGGGCGCTCATCCGGACTGCAAAATCCGAAGCGTCCTCTAACCCATTGAAAAGATTGGTAGCGGAGGAGGGACTTGAACCCCCGACACGCGGATTATGATTCCGCTGCTCTAACCTGCTGAGCTACTCCGCCATATGACGTGATATGCCGCCGATATAAGGAGCGGGCTTTGCGCCTGTCAAGCCAAGCGGTTCGAAGGGATCGATAAAACCCGGAAAGCGGCGTCAGGCCCTGGCCGGCTTGAACTGCGCATGACCATTCATGGCTTTGGTTTGCAGCTTGCGGTCGGCCGCGAATTCCGGCTGTTTGACAAATCGCAGCATCGAGAAAAGGCCGAAGGGCCGCAGCGAGCGACGCTCCGCCAGACGCAGCCCCGAGCGGCCCATGACCCGCTCCATCGGGAAAACGGGACGCCAGCCAAGCGTCCGGGCCAGCGGCTCCATACGCTGCTCGATCCAGCCGCGCGCACCCTCTTCCTGGCTGAAATGGTTGACCAGGATAACCTCGCCGCCCGGCGCGCAAACGCGCTCCAATTCGGCCATGACCAACTCGGGATCCGGCACCACGGTCATGACATACATCGCGACCACTGTATCGAATTGTTCATCGGCGAAATCGAGCGCCTCGGCATCCATTTCGCGCAGCGCCGATACATGCTCCAGATTGCCCCGGTCAACGCGTTGCTGCGCCTTCGACAGCATGTCCGGAGACAAATCGATGCCGGTAATTTCGAGATGGGGGCGATAGGCGGGCAGCGACAAACCCGTTCCCACGCCGACCTCGAGCACGCTGCCCTTGCGGCGGTTGATGATCTCAACCGCATGCTTGCGCCCCGCCTCGGCCACACGGCCGAATGTCAAATCGTAAACCGGCGCCCACCGGCGGTACGCCTGCTGAACCGCCGATATATCGATGATTTCGCCATTTTGTTGCATTCTGCCTCTACTCCGATCGATGCAGCCCGCGTTCTAGCCAGATTCGGGGTCTGCCGTCTTCCCCTGATCGTCACGCCCGGCCGGGCGTGGCAGCCATTCCGCGTAATCCGCTATCACCCGTCACCGCACTATCCACCGCGGCTGCCCCGTCGGGGCCCGTCGCCTTGATCCAGCCACCGCCGAGAAGGCGCGTGCCGTCATAGAACACACAGGCCTGCCCCGGGGATACTCCATCCTCGCCATCATGCAATTCGACGATCGCCGCACCGTCCTTGTTATACAATGTCGCCGGCTGCGCCGCCTGGGTCGATCTGATCTTGACGGCCAGCTTCATACCGCTGACGGGCAGATTTTCAAAGCGCTGATCACCGAGCCAGTTTAAATTGCGCAAAACGATCCTGCGGGCCCTGAGATGGTCGCGGGGTCCAACCACGACCTCGCAGTTTCCGGCATCGAGCCTGACAACGTATAGCGGCTCACCCGCCGCGACGCCAATGCCGCGGCGCTGACCGATGGTGTAGTTGATGATCCCGTCATGCCTGCCGATCACGCGGCCGTCCACATGAACGATATCGCCCGCCGAGGCGGCATTCGGGCGCAACCTTTCAATGACCTGGCTATAATGGCCGCTGGGCACGAAACAGATGTCCTGGCTGTCGCTTTTTTCGGCAATGTCCAGCCCGTGGCCGCGCGCCAGCGCACGCACGTCCGGCTTCTTCATGGCGCCGAGCGGAAAGCGCAGATATTCGAGCTGTTCCGCCGTCGTCGCGAACAGGAAATAACTCTGGTCGCGGCCGCCGTCGGCCGCCTGATGCAGCTCCCAGCCATTCTTGCCCGGCCGGCTCGAAATATAGTGGCCGGTGGCCAATGCCTGAGCCCCCAAATCCTTCGACATATGCAACAAGTCGCGAAATTTGATTTTCTGATTGCAGGAAATGCAGGGGATTGGCGTTTCGCCCGACAGGTAACTGTCGGCGAATTCGTTCATGACCGCGCTGGCGAAGCGCTGTTCATAGTCGAGCACATAATGCGGCATATCGAGCTTTTCAGCGACCCGGCGCGCATCGTGAATATCCTGGCCGGCGCAGCATGTCGAACCTGATGTCGCCGCCCCGCCATGGTCGTATAGCTGCAGCGTGATACCGACGACGTCATAGCCCTCGTCTTTCAGAATTGCCGCGACGACCGACGAATCGACGCCTCCCGACATCGCGACAACGACGCGGGTGCTCTCCGGTGGCCCGGGAAGATTCAGACTGTTGAGTTCTGCCATGAGTTAAGGAAACTGCCGCGATCGGTTTTACACAATATGCCCAGTATTGCGGGCGGTCCAAATCTCGTATTGCCGCTATAACCTGTCAATTCCGGCGCCTTGGCGCCTCCGCGCAAGGTCGGTCTCTGAAACATATTGCCGTGAAGGGGTGTGTGCAACCCGCCAGCGGCATCCTGCGTTTGTTTGGTTTGACCGGCAAAATTGACCGCAATCAGGCAATATTTGCCTGTCTGAGCCGGCACGCCTCAACATCGAGCGCCAATCATACAATGCTAATTGTCTGAAATATAAGAGCTTTCAACATATTCTCATATTGGCCCGCCGCTTGCTCTCATAGTCCTAGAAGTTCATGTGGCCGCGTAACAGGCATAAATAGATGAATCCACTAGCCGCCCTTATTGCCAGTCTAACCGGCTCTGCTGCCACCAATGGTTCCGTTACTGGAAGCACTGTCGGAGCGGAGTCCGGCTTGTTCGCGCAATTGCTCAATGCCAGCACGCAACCCGGGCAACCCTTGCTCGCGGGCCTGCCCGGGCCGGGCGAAACGGCACCGGAGACCATCCCCCAGCTCCAGGGCGACCTTACCATCCTGCCCGATACCCTTGCACTGAGGGATGCGCGGGGCCTGCCGATCATTGGATCCGGGCTGCCCCTGCCCGCGGAGACCGAAGCGGCGCCACGGCAGCCGCTGGGCTCCTTCCCGGCTGGCGAGGTCGGTGGAATTGGCGAGACCGGCACGCCCGG
>JAJFHO010000058.1 GCA_021775575.1 Hyphomicrobiales bacterium | reverse complement strand
CGCGGACCTCGAAGGAGCCGAAGGTATAGCTGTCGCCGTCGCCGACCTGGACATCGATCCCACGTACGCGGGCAGCCTCGGCGCGCGGCCCGACGATGGTGCAGCCGGTTTCGCCCTTCAACGGTTCGTTCCCGTCGGTATGATCGCCATGGTAGTGCGTGGTCAGAATATGGGTCAGCGTCCAGCCCTTGTCCGCGAGCGCGCGGCGCACAGCTCCAGTCTCGGGAGCGTCGATGGAAGCGGTGACGCCGGCCTCCGCGTCATGGATCAAGACGCCAAAATTGTCGCTGCGGCAGGGAAACTGATAAATTTCGAGATCCGCCATCCTGGCTTTCTCCGGTTGAAAAAACGCTACTATTCTTGTTCGGGGGAAATCTAGCACTGCTGGCGCACGATTTGAATGTCGCTTGCGAGAAAGGTTCGCCGCTATGATGGAACCGATCCCGGCGCCGCTACACGGAGCGATCATGAGCTGATGCATATAGACGTTGTCGATCTGCGTGAATTCTATGCCCGGCCGCTCGGCGCCGTTGTGCGCCGGCTTATCGCCGCGCGCGTGCGTGCGCGCTGGAGCAATGTCGCCGGTCTCAATGTCTTCGGGCTCGGATATGCGTCGCCTTATCTGGCGGTATTTCGCGGCGAGGCGGCCAGGGTCGGCGCCATCATGCCGGCCGCCCAGGGTGTGGTTGCCTGGCCCGCCGACGGCAAGCGGCAGACGGTTCTGGCGCAGGAAGACGATTTGCCGCTTCCCGACAGTTGCGCCGACAGGCTGCTGGTCGTCCATTCGCTGGAAAACAGCGAACATCTGCGCAGAATGCTGCGCGAGGCATGGCGGGTGCTGGCGCCGCAGGGGCGGATGCTGCTGGTGGTCCCGAACCGGCGGGGCATCTGGGCACGGATCGATACGACGCCCTTCGGACACGGCCTGCCCTACAGCCGCGGCCAGCTCGCGCGCCGCTTGCGCGACTCCCTGTTCACGCCCGTGGATTGGGCTCACGCCCTCTACATGCCGCCTTTCAACTGGCCCATTCTGCTGCGCTCCGCGGTCGCCTGGGAGCGGCTCGGCGCCATTCTCTGGCCGGCCTTCTCCGGTGTGCTGATCGTCGAGGCGACGAAGCAGATTTACGCGGCGACGCCGGAGGGCGACACGGAGCGGGTTCGCGCGCGTCTGCACCCGGTTCCCTCGGGCACGGTTACGCAGCGCCGGTCCTAGAGCGCTTTCAGGAAAAGTGTGGGCGGTTTTCCGCCCGGAAAGCGCGTTAAGACAAATAGAAAGAGCATGATCGGCGATTCAGAAATCGCCGAACATGCTCTAGCCGCGCTCAGCTCTCGCCGCGCGACAGCAGGAAGACGGCCTGCGCGCCGATCAGATTCTGCATGAAGAGAGGTGCTGAAAACGCCATCGGCTTGCCATAGGCATTCAGCGCGACGGAGCGTTCGACGCTCGCCCCGAGCTCGTTGCACAGCGCGATGAAATCCTTGATCGTGCAGAAATGGATATTCGGCGTTTCATACCAGGGGACAGGCAGATTTTCGGTGAGCGGCATGCGGCCGCCGAACACCAGCTGGCCGCGGATGCGCCAATGGCCGAAATTGGGAAAGGAAACGATTGCGTGGCGCCCGATCCGCAAAAGCTGTTCCAGCACATGGCGCGGGCGATGGGTCGCCTGGATGGTTTGGCTCAGGATCGCATAGTCGAAGGCGCCGTCGGGATAGTTGGCGAGATCGGTATCGGCGTCGCCCTGAACGACCGATAAGCCCCGGGCCACGCACTGGTTCACGCCGGTCTGGGAAATCTCCACGCCGCGCGCGTCGACGTTGCGGGTTTCGGTGAGAATGCGCAGCAGCGCGCCGTCGCCGCAGCCGATATCGAGAACCCGCGCCCCCGTCTCCACCATCTGCGAAATCAGCAGCAGATCGACACGCGCGGTGTCGGTAGCCGGGATTACGGGTCTGGCTTCCATTGTTCAACAGGCCCCTAAAAGACCGCGTCCGCGGCTTCGGCGAATCTCAGGCCGCGCCGTCGCGCGGCGGAGGAGAGAAAGCCGGTAATGGTTTCAAACAGCTCCGGTTCGTTCAGCAGGAATGAATCGTGACCGCCGTCGGTCTCGATTTCGACGAAGCTGACATTGGCCGCTACAGCGTTGAGCGCCTGCACGACAGCGCGGTTTTCTTCGGTCGGAAACAGCCAGTCGCTGGTGAAGGAAACGATGCAGAAACGCGAATTGGTGCCCTTGAAAGCCGCTGCCAGATTGCCGCCGTGATCCGCCGCCAGGTCGAAATAATCCATCGCTCGGGTCAGATAGAGATAGGCATTGGCGTCGAACCGGTCGACAAAGGTCGAGCCCTGATGGCGCAGATAGCTTTCGACCTGGAAATCGGCGTCAAAGCCATAGGTGAGCGCGGAGCGGTCCTGCAGGTTGCGGCCGAATTTCCGGTGCAGTGCTTCATCCGATAAATAGGTGATATGCGCGGCCATGCGGGCGACCGAGAGACCCTTGCTCGGGCTGGTTTTTTCGTCGAGATAGCGCCCGCCGCGCCATTCCGGGTCGGCCATGACCGCCTGACGGCCGACCTCGTGGAAGGCGATATTCTGCGACGAATGGCGCGCCGCGCAGGCAATCGGTATGGCGGAGAAAACCCGCTCCTTGTGGTTGGCGGCCATCTCCAGTACCTGCATGCCGCCCATCGACCCGCCGATGACGCAGAACACATCGTCGATCCCAAGATGGTCGAGCAGGCGCATTTGCGCGCGTACCATGTCGCCGATGGTGATGACCGGGAAGGCGAGGCCGTAAGGCTTGCCGGTCTCCGGATTGGTCGAGCTCGGCCCCGTGCTACCCATGCAGCCCCCCAGCACATTGGCGCACAGGACGAAATATTTGCCGGTGTCGACCGGTTTGCCGGGCCCGATCATGGTCTCCCACCAGCCGGGTTTACCGGTCACTGGATGTTTGTTGGCGGCATACTGGTCGCCGGTGAGCGCATGGCAGACGAGGACGACATTGCTCTTGTCCTCGTTCAGCGTGCCGTAGGACCGATAGGCGACGGAAAAGGGTGTCAGGCTCGCGCCGCTGTCCAGAGGGAGGGCCGCGCCGTCGCCGAAATGCACGACCTCGCTTGACGGATTGGCGCCCTCGCCCAGATGCAGGGGCGCCCCGCTCTGCCGTTTTCTGTTTTTTACGGTGGCCATTGCCAGAGAGACCTGTCTGCCATTTGCGCACAAAAAATCCCGGCCGGGCAGAGTCGCCAAGACCGGGTTTTCGAACGCGGCCTTTTAGCGAGTTTTTTAAAGTGGCTGCAAGCCGGCCGGCCAAATCACCACTTGAGCGTTGATTAAGCGCCAAAGGCACGCGCCGGTCAAGAGTGTAGCGCGCAGGCGGTAAATGAAGGGTTGTGAGGTTTCCTTTGATTTCAGCCGCGCCCGGCCCTATCTAGGGGCGCCCGCACGGGTGCGCGGCAGGAGCAGAGTGATGGCGACGGCAAAGAGCCCGGTGGCGGGCCCCGGCATATGCGATATCGACGCTTACGTTCCCGGCGAGAGCAAGCTCGCCGGGTCGGGGCCGGTTATCAAGCTGTCCTCGAACGAGACGCCGCTCGGGCCCAGCGACAAGGCGGTCGCCGCCTTCAAGCGGGCGGGCGATATGCTGGCGCGCTATCCCGAAGGCACCGCGCGGGCGCTGCGCGAGGCGATTGCCGCGCGCCACGGTCTCAACCCCGATCACATTGTCTGCGGCGCGGGATCGGATGAACTGCTCTCGCTGCTGGCCAATGCCTATCTCTCGCCGGGCGACGAGGCGATCTATACGGAGCATGGCTTTCTGGTCTACCGGATCGCGATCCTGGCCAATGGGGCGACGCCGGTCGTGGCCCCCGAAACCGACGCCCGCGCCGAGACGGACGCGATCCTGGACTGCGTCGGCGAGCGGACCAAAATCGTGTTTCTGGCGAACCCGAACAATCCGACCGGCACCTATATGCCGTTCGACGAAGTGCAGCGGTTGCGGCGTGCCTTGCCGGCGCATGTGCTGCTGGTGCTTGACGCGGCCTACGCGGAATATGTCAGGCGCAACGATTATGAGGCGGGGGTCGAGCTGGTCGCCAATACGCCGAACACGGTGATGACGCGCACCTTCTCCAAGATATACGGGCTGGCCTCGGCGCGGATCGGCTGGGCCTATTGCCCGGGCGCGGTCGCCGATATTCTCAACCGTATCCGCGGGCCGTTCAATCTGTCGGGACCGGCGATCGCTGCCGGCGCGGCCGCGATCGCCGATGGCGCCCATATGGAGAAGGCCGCCGCCCATAATGACCGCTGGCTGCCCTGGCTGGCGGCGGAGTTGGGAAAAGCCGGTCTTGAAATCACGCCGAGCGTCGCCAATTTCCTGCTCGTGCATTTCCCGGACGACGGGGCTCGCTCAGCCGCGGCGGCGGATGAATTTCTGAAACAGCGGCGGATTATCCTGCGCCGTGTCACCGCCTATGGCTTCCCGAACGCTCTGCGGCTCACCGTCGGCACGGAGGCTGAAAACCGCGCCGTCGTGGACGCCCTGGCGGAGTTTATGGGACGGGACGGCGCGGCATGAGCGGACCACTATTCGACAGGATCGCGCTGATCGGGCTCGGGCTGATCGGGTCCTCCATTGCGCTTGCCGCGCGCCGCGGCACGCTGGCGCGGGAGATCGCCGGTACGTCGCGCTCGCCAGCGACGAGGGCGCGGGCCGGCGAGCTCGGCTTCCTCGATCATGTGGCGGACACGGCGGCCGGCGCGGTCAAGGACGCCGATCTCGTCATTATCGGTGTCCCGGTGCGCGCGACCGGCGCGGTCGTGCGGGAGATCGCGCCGCATCTGAAGAAGGGCGCTATAGTGAGCGATGCGGGCTCGGTCAAGGCCAGCGTCGTCCGCGATGTCGAGCCGCTTCTGCCGGACGGCGTTTCCTTTGTCGGCGGGCATCCGATCGCGGGGACCGAGGAGTCCGGGCCCGACGCCGGCTTCGCCGAGTTGTTCGACGGCCGTTGGTGCGTTTTGACGCCGGCTGCGAAAAGTACCCCGGAGGCGGTCGAGAAACTCTGTCAGTTCTGGACGGCGCTCGGCTCGAGGGTCGAGACGATGAGCGCCGCGCATCACGACCTGGTGCTGGCCATTACAAGCCATGTGCCGCATCTGATCGCCTACAACATCGTCGGAACGGTGAGTGAACTGGAGACCGACACAAAGTCGGAGGTGATTAAATTCTCAGCCAGCGGATTTCGCGATTTCACGCGCATCGCCGCCTCCGATCCGGTGATGTGGCGCGACATCTTCCTCTCCAACAAGGACGCTGTGCTGGAGATGCTGGGCCGGTTCACCGAGGATCTTACCGCCCTGCAACGCGCGATCCGGCGCGATGACGGGCAGGCGCTTCTGGAAATGTTCACCCGCACGCGGGCGATCAGGCGCGGCGTGATCGAGGCCGGGCAGGATACCCAAGAGCCCGATTTCGGCCGGACGCGCGGGTTGCATGACGCCGACGATCATTGAGCAAATAAACAAATAGTTTCGCGGAAAGGCGCCATTGACCGGGGCGGGCGGGCGCGCCGTAATGGATGGCATATCTGAATTTTCAAGATCGAGACGGAATGTGACCGATTTTTGGGTCTTCGGCTATGGCTCCTTGATGTGGCGCCCGGGCTTTGCCTTCGAGGAGGCGGTGCCGGCGCAGCTGGTCGGCGCGCACCGCTCTCTTTGTGTCTATTCCGTCGTGCATCGGGGATCGCGGCGCCATCCCGGGCTGGTGCTGGGGCTCGATGCCGGCGGGCGTTGCGACGGACTGGCGTTTCGCGTGCGCGCGGGAAACGAACGGCGGACCAGGGTATATCTGAGGGCGCGCGAACAGGTGACCCGGGTCTACCGGGAGGCGATCCGGCCGGTCCGGCTTATGGACGGCGGCAAAAGCGGCGCGCGTGCGCTTTGTTTTCTTGTCGACAACTCGCATCGCCAATATGCCGGGAAACTGCCTCTGACCGAGCAGGCGTTTCTGGTGCGGCGCGGCGAAGGGCGGTCGGGCCCGAATACGGAATATCTGGCCAACACCGTGCGCCACCTGTCGGGCCTGGGCATCGACGAACCGCCGCTGACGCGGCTGCTGCCACTGGTTGGAATCAGAAGCAACGCACTGAATGCGCTGCCCTGTCAGCGGGATTTGGCGCTCGAGATCTGACCCCGAATTTGCCGCCAGGGCTCTAGAGCGCGTTCGACGATTTCTGAATCGCCGATCATGCTCTATCTATTTGTT
>JAJFHO010000057.1 GCA_021775575.1 Hyphomicrobiales bacterium | reverse complement strand
TTCATTACCGGCGGCGGCAGCGCTGTGAAGCTGCGGCCCGACCACAAACTCGTGGTCCGCGGTGACTGGGATGACGCGGAGGAGCGGCTGAAGGGAACCCGTGCGACCGTGCATCAGCTTGCCGAATTGGCCGAAGCGGCTCGCCAGGCGGCTTGATATAAATCCGATTTGGCCGATGGGCTCTAGATCGGGATTTCGTCGTCCTCTTCGTCTTCTTCGGCATCCTCGCCGGTGCTGAGTGCTATTTGCTGAATGGCGTCGGTGAGGACTTCCGCCTGCTGGGCGCCGACAATCATGAATTTGTTTGCGACAACGAAGGTCGGCACGCCCTGAACGCCGAGTTGCTGCGCCAGCGAAATTTCCTCCTCGACCTTGTCCCTGTCGGCATCCGTTGCAATCATTTCCGTGACCAGGTCGACATCCATATCGGCTTCGCGGGCAACGTCGATCAGGACCGAATGTTCACTGATATCTTCACCCTCGAGAAAGAAAAGCTCGAATAATTTCTCGACCACCTCGTCCTGCTGGCTGCCGGTGGCCGCCCAGCGGATCAGCCGGTGGGCATCGATCGTATTGGGTGATCTGGTGATTTGGTCGAAAACAAAAGGAATACCCTCCATCTCGCCGACTTCCTTGATCTGTTTATAGATCTCCGCGGCTTTTTCGCGGCCGAATTTCTTGTCGAGATATTCCTGTCTGTCCATACCTTCCGGCGGGATCGTGGCGTCAAGCTGGAACGGACGCCAGCGCACTTCGGTATCAATCTCGGGCCCGGCCAGGACCAGGGCGCGCGTCAGCCGCCTTTTGCCGATATAGCACCAGGGGCACATGATGTCGGAAACGATATCGAGGATCATCGGGTCGTGCGCGTGCATTGCGGTTTCCTCGGAATTGTCCGGGCATTATGGACATGACACTGCCTGACGCCAAGCCCGGGAAACACCGCTCACGCGATTATCAGGGCAAGATAAAAGGCACCGGGGGCGCCGCGGTCAGGCTGCCGCCTGTGAGGGTTTCGATTTCTTGCCCGACGCCCAGCAGCGCTTGATCAGGCTGTCAGCCGTGTCTCCGGTTTCCAGACCGGCAATCGTGATGTCCAGGTCCACCGCAATGGGATGGTAATGGCCATCGACGCCAAATTCAGTATTGGCAACGACACCGTTTATTCTGTGAACCGCGTGGACGGCGTTTTCAACAGAGGTATCGGGCAGCATGATTGCGAAGCGGCAGCCGGAATAACGGCAGGCCAGGTCTTCGCCGCGAATAAGCAGTCCGATGGCTTCACCGACCTGACGGATCAGCCGGTCTCCGCCGGCATAACCGAGCATGGAGTTTATCTGCTCCATATTCGCAATGGAGAGGCCGGCGAGGCTTACGCTTTGCGACGTGCGGCGCGCGTCGGAAATAACCGCGGAAAGATGTTCCAGCAGGAAGCCGCGATTGTAGAGGCCGGTCAAGGCGTCGCTTGTAGCGAAGTGCTTCGCCTGGGCGTAAATGCGCTTCAGGGTGTCGCGGAAACGGGATTCGCGCACCAGGGTCTGGAGCCGGATCTGGATCTCTTCCTGCGAAAACGGTTTTGCTATGGCGTCGGTTATGCCGGTCTCGTACAGAGCCAAGATATCCTCCATCGCCGCCGCGTCCGTCAGCAGGACAATGGGAAGATTGAACAGCCGGGACTGCCGGCGTATGTCGTTCACGAATTCGGCATAGGCAGCGGCATCGCGGCCGGTGTTTATGATGACGGCGTCGAAGGAACGCCGCGTCAGATAATCGAGCGCGGTGGCGGAGGTAAGGGCGCCGATCAGAGTTGCCTGCTTGGACAGGGACGTCTCGATAATGCCGAAATCGGAGGCATCGCCAAGCACAAGGACGGTGGCATTGTCGATATCGCACGGCGGATCGATGGCCGGTGGCGCATCGTGGCCATATTTCGCGGAGGTTCCGAGCCGGCGAACCAGTTCCTCATGCATTGTATTCAGGCGGATGAGCGAACGGATACGGTGGCAGAGCTGAACCTCGTTGATCTCGCCAATCAGCAGATCGTCAATATGCCTGGCGGAGTCTTCCATCGCGATATCCGCGTCAGCGCCAACCAGCATGATCCGCATCCGGCTGGAAAGCGCGCTTTGCTTCAGCGCTTCGGCAAATGCCAGATAAGCTCTGGGCGCCCGGCGGGCTTCCGCCGATCGCATATTCAAGACTACGATGTCGGGACGCCGCTTTCCGGAAATTTCCTCCGCGCCCTGCGTAATATCGCCGATCGAACTCTCATAACCGCCAGCGCGCAGCGCCTGCGCAAGCTTCTTGTCGTCGCCGTCTTCCCGGCCGACGATCAATATCCGGGCAGAACCCTGCATTGCGCTATTTCTCCGCCTTGAGAATCGATTGCTATCGCTCGCGCCCCAGTGTCGCGGAAATAGCGTAAATAATTCATAAAACCGCTGACTTTGAATTGTACCGGGCGGCAGGCGGTCATTGTCCCGGCGGTGTCCGGCCGCAGCCCGAGCCGGGCAGCGCTCCTCAGACCTGTTTCAGGATCTGCCCGCGGAGTACGCTTCCCGCGGTATCGCGCGGTATCGAATTCACCACGACAAGCTGGTCGGGAGCCTTAAACGGCGCGATACCTTTTTCGGTCAGAAAACGCTTGAAGTCGGCGAGCGACGGCGTCTTGTCGGGACGAGGAACCACCGCGGCGAATATCCGCTCGCCCATAATCTCGTCATCGATCGAGAATGCGGCCGCATCGAGGAAATCGGGATAATCGACATAAATACGGTCGAGTTCGGAGGCGCCCACGGCCGCCCCGCCATGATAGATTATCTCGTTGTTGGGCTCGCATTGGAACTGCCGGTCAATCGCCTCGTCCACCATGCTGCGAATGTGGGTGTTGAGGTAGCCCTGCTGATCCTTGATCAGGAGCGTGTCCGTCAATGCCCCGGCGATCGCGAAGGGTCCGCCCGGAACCATCGTGCCACGGACGAACAGATCGCCGTGCAAATGCTTGTGTCCGCCGCCATTGCTGACGCTGCCGCGCACACGGGTTTCAAGATAGACTTCTTCATCTCCGTCATCGGCGGCGGTGACGAATTTCCCGAGTGGCAATCCGGCCGGTTCCAAATCGTCCTTTGCGCCGCTGATCACTAGCGCGAGCTCCGCCAGATTATGGATATCGAACACCGGCACCGACGATTTGGCAGACGGTTTCCGATTTGGGTCGCCATGCGGCCATGGTCGCATGCAACCGAACCGCGTCAGGGATAAATCCGCGCCCGCCAGGTCGCCGCGATCCTCAAGAGCGGCGATCACGGAAGCCGGTATCGCCGTGTAGGTAATCTTGCAGTCCCGGACTTGGGTGACGAAAGCGTCATAGTCGAATGGCTGGTGCAAATGAATCGAGGCCCCCGCCAGCAGCGGCGCCAGGAACAGGCCGCATAAGGAGGCGATGCATGTGAGCGGGTAAGTGCTGAGGACGACATCCTTTCTGGTAAACTGAAGCTCACGGACGACAATTCGCGTCAATGCCAGAAGTTCCGCGTGAGTGCGCGGTACCGGATAGGAACCGTTCGGGGAGCAGGCCCACGTCATTGCCGCCATATCGGTTGCGGCCGGGGCGGGAAGGGGAGGCGTTTGCGGGCCTTCGCTCGGCGCGTCTTCGACGAACCAGTCTCCGATCGGCGTGACGCCGTCACACAGGTTTTCGCCAAGCCCGAATATGTAGCGGACCGTGATGTGATGCTCCGCGACGTCGCGCATCGTCGTGGCATAATCGACACCGGCAAAACTGCCGGTGGTCACGACCGCCGCCGCGTCAAGTTGGGCGAGGGCATGGTGTAGCTCACTCAGCCGCCAGCTCATCGGAATGGGCACGGTGACAAGGCGCGCGCGCCAGGCGGCGGCAATCAACAGCGGTCCTTCGTGAAAATTCGGCAACTGAATCGCAATAACGTCGCCGGGTTTCAGTCCATGGTCGATAAACCGCTGGGCAATATTATCCGCCAGAAAATCCGCTTCGCGGTAGCTTAAGCTGCCTCCCGGACCCATGCCGTAGGCAGATCTGTTGGGGGGATCGGCAATTGCCGCGGAGTCCGGGACAGTCGCGGCCATACGCCGCAGATGCGAGTCGATTGTTTCGCCGCCGCCGTCGCCGTCGTCGCCGGCGGTGTCCGGCGCATCTGCTGCGTCGTGTTGCTCGACTATCTCAATTCGCACGCTGGTGTTGGAGTCTGTATCCATAATTGTCCGGTTCGCCGCTTGTGTAACCGTTTTGCAGCGGTCACTTGCGTTTCGCATCCGCGCTTGCTGGATCGATCCACCAGCTATCGACGCGATAGCCGTATAGCGCGGTTACCTCCGGGTAGCGGAGCATGCTCCAACGCGCCACCCATTGTCTGGGCAAATGAAACAAGGGAATGACATAGTGCCCTGACAATAGCGCCCGGTCGAGGGCGCGCACTGCCGACACAAAATTCTGCCGATTCTCCGCCGCAAGCAATGCGATAATCATCGCATCTACGGCCGGGCTCTTGATCCCGGGATAGTTGAACGTACCCGACTCGTCGGCCAATCGGCTGTTCCAGCGGAAATTCTGTTCATTGCCGGGAGAGAGAGATGCATACCAGAAATTCTGCATCATATCGAAATCATACTCTTGGCGGCGGCTCTGATACTGGGCGGAGTCGACCAGTCGGATACGCGCCGTGATGCCCGCCTTTTTAAGCGCCCGGGTGTAGCTGAGCAGCAAACGTTCCTGACCCGAGGTTGCGGCCATGATCTCGAAGGCGAAGGGTTCGCCCGATTTGCCGTTGACCAGATTTCCACCTTTGAGCACATATCCCGCGCGTGCGAGCAGCGCCAATGCCCGGCGCCTGTTGGCGCGGTTCTGCCCGCTGCCGTCGGAAACCGGTTGGCTGTATGTGCCGTTCAGTATTGCCGGCTCAATTTCGCTTTCAAACGGGGCCAGGAGCGCCCGCTCGACATCGTCGGCGGCGCGCGCGTGCGACGACAATTCCGAGCGGTCGAAATAACTCTGCGTCCGCGCGTGCAGGCCATGATACAGGCTCTTGTTGAGCCACTCGAAATCGAAAAGCAAAGTCAGCGCCTTACGCACTCGTTTGTCGGCAAATAGCGGGCGCCTTGTGTTGAAGACAAGGCCGGACATGCCGGACGGGATTCCAATCGCAAATTCTTCCTTGACGACCCGGCCGTCGCGGCGGGCGGGGAAGTCGTAACCATTTGCCCATCGGCCAGGATCAGATTCCGGACGAAGGTGATACAGGCCTTTCTTGAAGGCCTCGAACATGGCCGAACCGTCGCGATAATATTCGAACCGGACTTCGTCGAAATTGTATTGGCCACGATTTACCGCCAGGTCCCGGCCCCAATAATTGGTATTGCGCGTATAGGTTATCGACTTGGGCGCATCCACTTTGGTGACGACGTAAGGGCCGCTTCCAACCGGTGGTTCGAGGCTGGTTTCCTCGAAGCTGTCGCGCGAGACGAGGTGGCGGGGAAGAATCGGCATAAGACCCAGAATGAGCGGCATTTCCCGGTCGCCGCCGGGGGCAAAGGTGAATTTGACCGACCGCTCGCCGAGCTTTTCGACCTTGGTCACCTTCGAATAATAATCGCGATGGTTCTTGCGGCCCTTGTCGCGCAGCAGAGCGTGGGAAAATACCAGGTCGTCGGCGGTCACCGGTTGCCCGTCGGAGAATTTTGCTTCTTTTCGCAATGTGAAGGTAACCCAGCTTCGGTCGTCGGGCGTATCGATCGTCTCGGCCAGCAGCCCGTATAACGAGAAGGGTTCATCCAGGGCCCTTGCCATCAGGCTCTCATAGACATAGCCGCGCAATCCGGTAGCGGCGACGCCCCTGATTATCAAAGGATTGAGGCTGTCGAACGATCCCTGGACGGCGAATACGACGCGCCCGCCCTTGGGAGCCGCGCTGTTCACGTAGCTGAAATATTCGAAATCGGGCCCATGCCGCAATTTCCCGTGCATGGCTATGCCATGCTGCGGTTCGGCCCCCGCCATTGACGTATGGCCGACAAGACAGGAAAACAGGATAAGGGCTTTAAAGGCGATAGAAGCCCAGCTATAGATGGTGCCGCGCCTGCGCATGGCCTTATCGTTTAGGCGAGGGCGGGTTGAATTGCAATTATGTTCCTTCGGGTGCTCCGCCGGGCGTGGAAAGCAGCTAACCATGCTGGCCGGTCCTCGGCAGGCGGGGTATAAACTGCCGTATGAAATAGTTTGCCGCGCCGGGAAAATCTGCTCGAAGGATGGATCGGATCGGCATTGTCACTGGAATGCCGTAATTCAGTGTATTCAGACGGGTTAATTGGTTTGAGGCATTGAGCAGAGATGACACGTATGAAAGGTCGAGGTTGATGTTGCATTGGAAAATTTTCCCCGGTCGGGTCAGAGGGGGCATGTATGTCCGCGGCGCGTTGTCGGCGGCGGTCTTTGCCGGTTTGTTGGCAATCGCTCCCATGGCGCATGCGCAACAACCCGCGCAGCCCGCGCAACCGGCGCAGCCCGCTCAACCTGCAAAGAAGGCCGAGCAATCCAAGCCGCAAAATGCGTGGGTCAAGCTGTGCCAGGACCAGCAGACTGTGAGTGGGGGGGTGATTGGGTCAAGCAAGATTTGCCTCACGCATCACGAACGGCTGAGCGCGGCCAACGGCATGGTTCTGGTTTCGGTGGCGATCCGCAATGTATCCGGGCAGGACAAGGAATTGCTTATGGTGCTCGTCCCGCTGGGCGTGGCGCTGCCGCCAGGATTGCAGGCGATTGTCGACGACAACAAGCCGGTGCCTCTGAAATTCACTTTTTGCCATGCCGGCGGGTGTAGTGCGGAAGCGCTCGCCTCGAAAGAAATTGTCGCGCAGTTAAAAAAGGGAACGCAGCTCAAAGTGCTTGCCATAAATAATTTGGGCAAGACAATCGCCTTTCCCGTTCCGCTTACCGGTTTCACAAAGGCGTATGACGGCGAGGCGGTCGACAGCAAGAAATATCATGAGGCGCGCCAGAAGCTCATGACGCTGATCAGGCAGCGCCGTGCGGAGTTGGCAAAAAAAGCATCCGAAGCAGCCAAGAAAAAGGAGAAGGAGAAGAAAAAAGGCGCGACTCCTCCAGCTGCGCCAGCCAAGCCGAAGCCGTAGCCGTATAGCAGGCAGGCCGGTTCAACAACGGCAGCCATCCCCGCCGCCTGCAAGTCGGGGAACCAGGTAACTAGAGCCTGCGACCGGCTGGCGGGCGCCATGAGCTGAAGCGGTCTTGCCCGATGCCGGGCATTGCGTCACATCGGTTTATGCGGCGGAGCGCACCGGCCAAACCGGATCCAGAATTGATTCCAACCAGCCCGATAGAACTCTAGTGGGCGTGTACATTGCGCGTTCGGTAGATTCCGTCTTCCAGCTCGTCGAAAATTTCCGGAATGTCGGGATGACGCAGCGGTTCCTCCGAGAGGTCGGGGACAAGATTTTGCTCGGAGACATAAGCGACATATTCCGTCTCATCATTCTCGGCAAAGAGATGATAGAATGGCTGGTCCTTGCCTGGCCGGATTTCCTCCGGAATCGACAGCCACCACTCCTCGGTATTATTGAAGGTCGGATCGACGTCGAATATCACGCCGCGGAATGGATAAATCCGGTGCTTGACGATCTGCCCAATCTGGAATTTGGCGCTTTTCGAGTTTTCCATTATTCGCTTGTTGGCTTTCGTTGCCGTGCTCCCCTGCACAATCCTTATCGTGCTCGCAACGGATGCGTCAATATAACTGCCAAATATGTGCTCAAAGCCCGTAGAGCGCCGCGCGGTCGGCGTCTTTCTCGGAAACAAGCTTGGCAAGGTCGACAATGACCTTTGCCTGCTTCCATGTTGCATCGTCCTGCATCTTGCCGTCGATCATGACCGCACCGGT
>JAJFHO010000056.1 GCA_021775575.1 Hyphomicrobiales bacterium | reverse complement strand
GAGAATGACGAGCAGGAAGCACAACAGCCAAAGCCAGCGAAAAAACGATCAAGACGAACCGTAGACCGCCACGGCCACGCGAAGACCTCTTTCAGAGACGATGAGGTTCTTGCCGTAAACCAGGCGCCAGGGGACAGCGCGCGGCGCAGAGGCTCGGTTTCGAAATTATCTCCTCGACGGCAATATCGGGCGTTCGCGGACGGGTTGTCCGGCTGAAAACCCCTCCGGGCCTGGGCGCGCGCAAAGCGCGTCAACTCCTCAGACGCGAAGTCCCCGCCGGCAGTTTCGAACTCAATAAGAAATACCGCGTGTATCATGCGGCCAAAGAGCGCCGCGCGCCGGCAAAGCCCGCGACGTCCGGGAAGAAACCTTCCCCCCGGAGCCGTGCGCGTTCCGGCCGCAGAGCCAGAAGTGCTGAACATGCCTGCGAGGCCGACCATTGTTTCGCCCGTTCCGTTCTACGGTGGAACCCTGAACTCAGCTCCTGCAGCGGCGGCGTCCGCATCGGCATTATAGATACCAATGTCGATCTCGCGCATCGCACATTCCAGGGCCAGAGCATAAGGGTTGGAAATTTCATCCCGCCCGAACAGCGGGCGTCGGCAGATAACCACGGGACAGCCGTCGCTTCGATACTCGCCGGCTCGCTTAATAGCAGTACGCCCGGACTTGCCCCGGCCGCGGAATTTTTTGCGGCGAATATTTTCTATGCCGATGCGAACGGCCAGCCGGCCACGGATACGCTTACGCTGCTCAAGGCCCTCGATTGGCTGGAGGCGTGGGATGTGCAGCTTGTCAATATGAGTTTTGTCGGCCCTGAAGACCGGCTCATCCATGACGCATTGCAGCGGATGAGCGGCAAGCACGCGATTTTTGTCGCGGCGACCGGCAACGAAGGGCCGGCCGCACCGCCGCGTTATCCCGCGGCCTATCCGGAGGTTATTGCGGTCACCGCGGTAAACAGCCAGCTGCACAGCTACAGACGCGCGAACCGCGGTCTATTTATCGATGTGGCGGCCCCAGGCGTGAATATCTGGACGGCGCTTCCCGGCGACAGGGAGGGCTATCAATCCGGCACGTCCTTCGCGGCGCCACATGTCACCGCGCTGCTGGCGACAATCTACAAGAGCCGGGTGAATGAGCGCACCCGCGATCAACTTATGAAATATCTGCCGGTTCGGGATTTGGGCTCACGGGGCAGGGACCCCGTTTACGGGAGGGGTCTGGTAATGGCGCCGCCAGACTGTCGCGGCAATGAACGGCAGCCGGCCTCAATTGCGCAGACAGCGCCGCGACCGCCAAACAAGGATGCGGCCCCGCCCGTCATTTATGGCACCGCAGGGCTTTCGTGGGAACCGGTATTATCCCGCGATAAGAGCAGCGCGCCGGGGCGCGCATTGTCACTAACTACAGGACGTCAATAGAGTTCCCGGCGCAGGACTAGGCCGTATCCTCATAAATGAGCATCGGCTGAGCCGTTGCGGGAATGTCCGCTTTACTCCCGAAAGCGGACATAAATCCACACAGCATGGAATATCCGCTTTGTGCCATTAACGGACATGGCTGTCTGTTGTATGGGCGCTCGAACCATCCCTGAATGTGCTAGACTGAGTTTAAACACGCTGCCAAGTTTGGGGGGATATGATGCTTGGGCCTTCGCAAGCTAAGACATTAGCTATGCTCGCCTTCATGGCGTTCTTTATTCTTGATGCGATAACCAGCGGGTTGCGGGCGGACTGTGATGGGGTTGGAGAGCCGGATGTTGTGGTTCGGGCCTGTACATCAATTATCGAGAGAGGACAGCCGGAGAGCGTTGAGAACTGCGCGAAGCCCTACTTGCATAGAGGCGATGCTCATCGGAGGAAACGTAATTTTGACGCTGCCATTGTCGACTACGCCAAGGTCATTGAGGTCTGCCCGAATTTGGCAAAATTCTACGATAGACGTGGTGCCGCCTACCTACAAAAAGGAGAGCTAAATCGCGCGATAGTTGATTTTGCCAAGGCACGCGAATCCCGCAGCTTCAAATATCTCGTTCAAACATGGGTACACGCCGAAGCCCACCGCAAAAGGGGCATTTCTTACCGAGAGAAGGGTGAGATCCGCCGAGCCTTATATGATTTCAACAAGGCGATTGAACTATACCCGAAATATGCAGTCGGCTTTAGCGATCGGGGAGTTGCCCATGAAATGATGGATCAGCGCGACAAAGCCATTGCCGATTTCCGGATGGCAGTTGAAATAGATCCTGATGATAAAACTGGATCGGCAGGCCTCGCGCGCCTTGGAGCTGCTCGCTGACGGTGCATACAAAGCGGTAGTTTTTAAATCCAGATTTAGACGCGCAATGCGAAATTTGATTGATGCTATCCTGTCCCTCGGCAGCAGCTCGTAGACGCCCCTGGATTGACCTGCTCCCTGCTCGCAATGTCCGCTCAGGGTCAGAAGCAGACATTCTGCGTCACTGCGGTTTATGTCCGCTTTGCCCTCAGAAAGCGGAAGTCAGATCTTTGATCGGCTATGGCGGCTTTTATGAGTTCTCAACCTAGTCCTGTCCCCGCCATCCCTTGTTCATGAGCGATGTTTCTTGTTCGGGGTCGAGGGCGTTGCCTTTGATGATGCGCCCGACCACGGCATCGATGGTTTCCAGGCCTCCCCCGGAGGCAACAGCGGTATCATTGCCCGGGGCCGGTTGAGCCGTGACCGGTGAGTGAACAAGGACGTTCCAGTCCCCGTCCTCGGTGCGGCATGCAAGACCGGCAAACCGGCTCGGGACCGGATAAAGAACTTCATACTCCCGGCAAAACTGGCCCTGGCGATTACGGAAGGTCAGGATCGGCCTGATTTCCAGCTCTTGCCCGCCGGTAACGGACTTCGCGAGCCTCGATCCGCTCCCGATCGTTTCAAGTGTGCGATCAAGGCTCCCGGTTGCCACAAGACCGTCATCACGATAGGCGACGAGAGCGGCGCCGCGTGCGTCATGCGGCACCAGGCCCGTTTTCATCAACAGGCCTATTCCAAGACCGCCCAGAAACACCGCGCAAAGCGCGACCGCCAGCGACAAAGTCCTGGACGACTCAAACAAGCCCGAAAACCATCTGAAAAGCCCCTCGGGACGCCAATGGAGGTCTCGGGGAGCGTGAGCAGCCGATCCCTCTTTCCCAGCCCCGGTACGCATACCCTTCGGAAGCTGGGAAAGGGGGTGGCTCAATATCGGATCAAAAACCTCTGCGATGGGCTGCCGCGTTGCCTCGAAAATGGCAGCCCTGGCGCGCAGCTCCGGATCCGAATGAAGAGCAGCTTTGATTTTTTTCCTCGTGGCCGGATCAAGCTCACCATCGACGAACGCCATCAGCATTTCATTTGTGACCTTGTCCAACCCTACCCCTCCGCTTTTGCATATGGCGAACCGCGTTCACTGTCATAAAGGCCGGCGTAAAGGGCTTGCCTCGCGCGCGCCAACCGGCTCATGACCGTGCCAACTGGAATGTCCAATATCTCCGCGGTTTCCGCATAAGAGCGCCCGTCGATACATACGAGCGCAATGACAAGCCTTTGATCGGCCGGCAGCCGGGAAATCGCCGCCATAACCGCTTTCAATGTCAGCCGTTCCTCCATTTCGTTTCGCCCGTCGACACCGGTCAGGAAATGGAGACTGTCGTCGGAGACCTGCATACGGTGCTTTTTCGCTTTCAGCCCATCCTTCCAAAGGTTCTGGGCAATCCTGCACATCCAGCTTTCCAGGCTCGTACCGGGCTTCCACTGCTGATGCCGGGTCAGTGCGCGCTCGCAAGTATCTTGAACCAATTCTTCCATACGGTCCCAGTCGCCGGTTAACGAAAACGCAAACCTGCGCAGTCGCGGTATAAAGGCGATCACCCTTTCGCGGATTTCCTCAGTCACTCGGGTCCCCGTGATTTTCCAAGACAACGACTGGCCAGCGGTTTTATTCCCTTCGCAAGATCCTGTTGAGGTGCATTTCCATGCATAAACCGATGAGGTTCTACCGGCGAATGAGCGCGCCGGAGAACGATTTCGTTGTATGACATCGGTCGCAACGCCGACCAAATGAACCATCATGAGTATCGTCGCGCCGGTGGCAGGAATAGCAGTCGGTGGCGAGGCGAATGGCACCGCTTACCGGCGCCTGGTGGCAGGCATGGCAATCAAGGCCTTCATGCGCCCCGGTTAGCGGATGGCGGGTCCGGCTATTGTGGTCGAATTGCCAGAAATCCCAGCCATTCGGGTTATGACAGTTTGCGCAAACCGGCCCCAGACGGCCTGTGTGAAACTTGTCCTCATGGCAGCGTTCGCACGCCAGCGGCGCGTCCTTGAACTTCTGTGTTATGTGGCACTCCTCGCACGGGACAACGGTATGCTGGCCGATCAGGGGGAAGCGGGTTATCTCGTGATCAAAGGCCTTCGTCTGGAGCCAGCCAGCTTCATTATGGCAGTCGGCGCACTTCGAGCCGAGCTGCCTGTCATGCGCGTCGTCTTCGCGGTGGCAGGAGACGCATTTGGTTGACAGCTTCTCCGCGCGCACGGTGCTCTTGTGGCAACTGGTGCATTTTGCCTCACGATGTTTGTGGCGCAGAGGAAACTTCGTTTGCTTGTCATGGTCGAATTTCAGGATCTTCCACTCCTTCGATGAGTGGCAGGTCTCGCATTTTTCGCCAAGCGTTCCGTTGTGGACATCCTGCAACCGGTGGCAGGCGACACAGGCGGTCGGCAAGTCCTTGTAGATTTCGGCCGTATGACACAGCTCGCAACGAACTTTTTTATGCGTATCAACAAGCGGAAATTTTGTCTTGTCGTGATCGAATGGTTTTGTGTCGCGCCAATTTTCCACGCTATGACAGGAGTCGCATTTCTCACCGAGACGGCCTTTGTGCGGCTCATCCTCCTTGTGGCACTTGGCACAGGCGCGCGGTGAATCCCGAAATTTGGCTTTCGGTTTGTGACAGGCGGCGCATGCAACAGCTTTGTGTGCGCCGGTCAGTGGAAAGTCAGTGAAATGATGGTCGAAGTTTTCGGGATCGAGCTGAACCGTGTCGGCGTCCCGGCCAATATGGTCCGTATGGCAATGCTTGCACTCTGTCTTGGCGATATCCTTGCGCAAGCCGTGAAAGCCCACGCCTTGCTTCATGTCGGCATCGACCTTGTCATGGCAGTCGCGGCACAGGCGTGACTGTGTTTCTTTGGAAAACGGCTGATGGCATTTGCCGCAGTCCTTCTCAATCTTGGCGTGGCCTTCAATGAGCGGACCGGGCATGACCATGCGCTCGAATATATTCTGCGCGTGCGCCGTGCTGGAGAACGCAATCAGGCCGGCAAGGAAGGTTATCCAGTGGGACCAACCGTGCACAGCCGCCCCCCTCCTAATACAGGTGCACTGCGACAATGTGGATGATCGTGGCTACAATCAGGAATAAGAACATGGGCAGATGCAGCACGTGCCAGAGTGAAAATAGCCGTTCGTAAAAGACAAATTGGCTCGCTTTTCGCGCCGCGGCGAAATACTCCAACAGATGAAATTCTGCAGTTCTCAAACGTGCCCTTTGCTCGCGGCGGCTCCATCCCATGTCGCCGGCCTGGGACCGCAGCGCCGCATGAGCGCGGCGCAATATCGACTTGCGGGAATGGTAAGCTCTAGGGCCAAACAGCAGCACGGAAAATGCGCTTTCCAACAATCCCCGGTAGGGTGCGAGAACCGTCTTTTCAAAATTCTGCAGCTCGCCCGCGATAAGCTCGAAATCATTCAAATCAACGCCTATCGCGCGCTTCAGCGCTTTGGTGTCTACCAAGATTTCCGCTACGCGTGCTTTCTTCCCATAAAGCCCCATGTGAATACGCTTGTAGAAAAAGCGGCCGACAAGACCGCTCAACGCGACCGTGAGCATAGCGATGAGTGCAATGCTGCTGTTGGTGGAGCCGAGTTCGAAATTGGAATGATACAGGATCAGCACCGGGCCCAAAATGCCCAGGAACATGTGCATCCTGAACCAGTGGGATACGCGGCCCAATCTGCCCAGCAGCTTTAATTTCTTGCGAAGCGGATAGAGAAATACAAGAAGCATCATGACCGCGCCGGCAATTCCGAGTTGATAGCCCAGGCCATCTTCCGGTGTCAGATATTTCTCATGCCGGTTCAGCCAACCGATCAGCAGCACAACGGCGACAACGGCGCCAAATGCCAGGGTGCCGAGGGATTGAGACGGCCGATTCAAATAATCGGCGATATTCCTCATCGGATTTCTTGCCGAAGGGGACTTTGCCTGAGGCTCCCGCCGCCCGCCGTCGCGTCGCGCCACCGGGTCGTGAGCGCGCAGGTCACTTGAAACGATGTCGGTCATTCCACTCACCGAGCCCTTTTTTTGCTGGAACAGATACCGCCCGGTGTCGCCAGAGCCGGAAATCCGCCCCGCGCCGCCATCTGGTCGACCAAAATGGGCACTTTCGTGACAAAAAAGAGCCTTCATGAAGGTGCATGAAATATTTTTCCGGCGGCGGAATAAATCGTCGGACCGGTCGTTGTCATTACTCGGGGTTTGTTGGCTGGGGCTCGCTTTTCGTACACCGAAAGGGTTTGCCGCAATGAGTGTTGCAGTCTCAATTGCCATTTTCGTCACCGCAACAATCTCCGCCACTGTGATAGCGCTCTTCCTCGATCGCCGGCGGCGGAACACGGTAGGACGCGCCGACCTTGTCGAAGCGCATAACGAAAAACTCAAGGAGATTGAGAAGAAGCAGCAGTCAGGTCAAATCGACGAAGTGCGGGCGGAGAGGGCTCGCCTGCGAATATTGCGGAAGCTTGCCGGCAAAACGGCGCGGAGCGACCTGGAGCAAAGAATCATGGTGTCGCCGCGCAGTGCGTTGGTGATAGCGGGAATACTGGCCGCGGGTATCGCAACGCTGCTGGCAATCGACGGACAATTCTCTCCCAGGCCGCGCGCTCAGGACGTTCTGGCCAGTTCCAGCCAGCAGGAGAGATCGGACACCCGCCAGGCCAGTCAAACGGACACCGTCATCGGTGATCTGAAAGCTTATGTGCGGAAGGCCGGGAAGCCGGCCTCGCCAATGAGCTCCGCACCGGACAAACCGCCCTCCCTGCCGGGCGTCGACATCATGATCAAACGCCTTGCCGGACGGCTTGAGAGCGCCCCCGACAACGGCGATGACTGGCGGATGCTGGGCTGGTCATATTTCCGGACAAACAGATATCGCGAGGCTGCCGACGCTTATGCCCGCGCTGTCGCATTGCGCCCCGGCAATGCGTCCTGGCAATCGGAATATGGCGCCGCCTTGGTCAAATCCTCCGCCGGCGAGGTGACCGATAAAGCAAAGGCGGCCTTTTCGCGGGCTCTGGAGCTTGATCCGTCCGACCGTATAGCCCGTTTTCATACAGCTCTGATGAAAAGGCAGGACAATGACAAAAAGGGAGCGCTTGAGGATTGGATTGCGCTTCTGCGGGACTATCCGGACATCCAAATCTGGTCGGCGGCGTTGAAGGCGCAAATTTTGACGCTTTCCAACGAGATTGGAGAGGATGTGAGCGATCGGTTGCCGGTCGCCCGGAGCGCCGAAGCGCCGGCCAAGGTGACGGTTGAAGGGCCCAGCTCCGACGATATTCGCGCGGCGCAAAAACTCTCTCCAGAAGCGCAGAGTGAAATGATCCGCGGCATGGTCCGGCGTCTCGCCAGCCGGCTCGAGGAAACTCCCGACGATGCCGAGGGCTGGGTCCGGCTGATCCGCTCGCGCATGGTGCTGCAGGAACCCGAAAAGGCACGGGCCGCACTCAGCAGGGCTATTGACGTATTTAGCGAACGTCCCGACGTCAAACAGAAGATCCTGCAACAAGCCAGGTCGCTTGGCGTGTCTCCCGCGACAGCGCCGCGACCCTAACGGCGTTGTTTAGGAATAGCTGATGACACCCATGATCTTTGTATATGCCTCGCCACTGCTGGTGATTTGGCTATTGTATTTCCTGTTCCGGAAAAAACACGAACGGACCAGCGTCGCGATCCGCGACGAAGCAATCAAGTCGGGCCTGACGGAGCCTGCGTCTCTGCATCCGGTGATCGACCCTGCTAAATGCCTGGGATGTGCCGCCTGTATAACCGCGTGCCCGGAAGGCAAGATTCTCAGGCTGATAAACAAGAAGGCGGTCCTCGTCGAGCCAACGCTGTGTATTGGCCATGGGGCGTGTAAGGCGAGCTGCCCCACCGAGGCCATTACCCTGGTATTCGGGACCGAGAAACGGGGCGTGGATATTCCTCATGTCGGACCTGATTTCCAGACCAATGTGCCTGGCATTTATATCGCCGGCGAGCTCGGTGGCATGGGGCTGATTGGCAACGCGATTGAACAAGGCTGTCAGGCCGTGGACTCCGTGCGAAGCAGCAACAGTTCCGCAAGCCAGGACCGCCTCGATCTGGTGATTGTCGGCGCCGGCCCCGCCGGGTTCGCGGCAACCCTCGCGGCCAAGCATCACAAGCTCCGCTTCGTTACCGTCGAGCAGGACTGTCTTGGCGGCACGGTATCCCAGTTCCCGCGCGGCAAGCTGGTTATGACGCGGCCCGCCAAATTGCCGATTATCGGCAAAATGAACTTTCGTGAAACCAGCAAGGAAGAGCTGCTTTCCTTCTGGCAAGAAGCGGAGCGAGAGGCCGGATTGACGATCAATTATGAAGAACGCGTGGAAGACATAACAAAGTCCGGTGACGGCTTTGAGGTGCGAACAACGCGCGGGCAATACAGCACCAACGCGGTGCTTCTGACGATCGGAAGGCGGGGCACGCCCCGCAAGCTGGGAGTGCCAGGCGAGGAGCAGGCGAAGGTCGTCTATCGGCTTATCGACCCTGAGCAATATCGCGGAAGTCATGTTCTCGTCGTTGGTGGAGGGGACAGCGCACTCGAAGCCGCGACAAGCATTGCGGATGAACCCGGCACGACCGTCACCCTGTCTTACAGAAACGACTCATTCTCTCGCGCCAAACTCAAGAACAGGAATAAGGTCGAGGCGGCACAGCGTGCGCGCCGGCTGAACGTCTTGTTCGAATCCAGCGTCATACGCATCGGCAAACATGATGCAGAGATCGAGAAAGCTGGGAAAACAATGGTCGGCAAGAATGACGCGGTCATTGTTTGCGCAGGCGGAATTCTGCCGACAGGGTTTCTCAAATCCATTGGCGTCGAGGTGGAGACAAAGCATGGAACGGCCTAAATCCTGCCCGAAAAGAACTCGGCTGAAGTCCTTCCTCGCCGTGCTTTTGTTGCTCGGGCCGGCTCCGGTCCTGGCGCGGAATTCAGATGAGGCGGGAACCTTGTCGCAGGTGGACGCCGCAATTCGGCACCGGGACTATTCTGAGGCGGTATCGCTGCTTCGAAGCGCCGCCGGCAAAGGGTCAGCTGAGGCGCAATACCGGCTCGCCGCGCTTTACCGGGCCGGTCAGGGCGTCCCAAAAGACCTGAAAAAAGCCTTTCACTGGATGCGTGCCGCCGCTGCAACGGGCCACGCAAAGGCACAATATAGCGTGGGGAAAATGTATCTGTCGGGCACGGGAGTGGCCCGGAACATGACCACCGGGCTGACATGGCTCGACAAGGCGGCGGGTCAAGGGCATGCGCAGGCCGCTCAATTGATTTCGCAGGCTCGGCAATCGCAGCGCCTGACGCAAGCCAGGCCTGCGCCTCCCGAGCCGGGCGAAACAAGCAATCGCCGAACGGCCCGGAAGTCGGAACCGAGGCCCAAGATCAGTCCCGGCACGGCGCAAAAGGCTTCACGCAATGGCCGGTCGGCTCTCATGGATGTGGTTTCACGCGGTCAGACCGACGCGGTTAAGGAGCTTGTCAGGCAGACCGCCGACATCGATGCTGTTGATCTCGACGGTTACAGCGCATTGGCGCTCGCGGCGCAAGCGGGCCACGGCGAGATCAGCGCCTTGCTGATCGCGGCGGGAGCAGCGGTAAATCCTTCAAGGGCTGAACGATCGCCTATTTTGTTCGCTGCCGCCGGGGGATATGCCGGGATCATAAGCCAGCTTATCGGCGCCGGCGCCAGGTTGAATAGTGTCGATGCCCGCGGCCGCTCGGCGCTTGAGCGAGCTATTGAAGCGGGTCACGCCAAGGCGTCGCTGCATCTCGTCCGGGCTGGTGCCGACATCAGCCGACGCTCCGAAGATGGCCGGACCATCCTGATGAAGGCGGCGCCGCGGGGAGACAAGAGCATTTTGCTGGCGCTGCTCGCGAAAGATGCGCCGGTCAACGCGGTCGACGGGCGCGGACGGACCGCCCTCTGGTTCGCGGTGGATAGCGGCAAAGTTGACGCCGCGGCGGTTCTTCTCGCGCATGGCGCGTCCGCCGACGCCATAGATGCCGGCGGACCGGCGCCTTTGCTCAGGGCGGTCGAACGGGGGCATTTTGCCTGCGCGGACCATTTGATTGATGCCGGCGCCGACATTCATGCGCTTTCAGCGAGCGGCAACACGCCGCTGATGCTGGCCGCGAAGTCGGGAAACATTGATCTTCTTCGCCGACTTCTCAAGGCCGGAGCCGATATCGGCCGGAAAAACCGCTACGGCTACACAGCTCTCATGTTTGCGGCGCGTGCCGGGCGCGAGGACACGGTGAAACTCCTGCTTGAAGAAGGGGCTGACCCGGCGCGCAGGAACAGCAAACGCGAGAGGGCGATCGAGATCGCCCAGGCGGCCGGACACGCGCATCTGATGAAATTGCTGAAATAGCAGAACGGCGTGACCCGGTCCGCGGTTTTGCCGCTCCTAGGAGGCGGGCATGTGATATCCCGGAGTCGAAAGCGAAAGCGCAATCTCCTCCTCCGTCATCTCTTCTTCAATGGCTTCGAAAAGCGGCGATGACAGATAGCGTTCTCCGGTATCGGGCAACATGCACAAAATGACCGAACCGGGCTCGGCTTTCTCGGCGATCTGCATCGCTATTGCAAAAGTCGCGCCCCCCGACACTCCTGTCAGAATGCCTTCCTTGGCGGCAAGCTTGTTCGCCCACTCGATACCGACCGGGCCCGGCACGGGGATGAGTTCGTCATAATAACCGTTATCAATCGTCTCCTGCAGCACCAGGGGGATGAAATCCGGCGTCCATCCCTGGATCGGGTGTGGTTCAAAGGCGGCGTGGCTTGCCGCCGGCGCGCCGTCTTTGCCGCGCTGCTGCTCTGCGCCGCTGCCGACAAGCTGTGCGTTGGCGGGCTCGCTGAGGATGATCTTCGTGTCGGGGCGTTCCTTGCGGAGCACGCGGGCCACACCCGTGATCGTGCCGCCGGTGCCATAACCGGTGACCCAGTAATCCAGCCTTTCACCCTCGAAATCGGCGAGAATTTCGCGCGCGGTCGTGTTTTCATGAATTTTGGCATTGTCATCGGTTTCAAACTGCCGGGCCAGAAACCAGCCATTTGCCTCTGCCAGTTCCACGGCCTTGCGATACATGCCGAAGCCTTTTTCCGCCCGCGGCGTGAGCACGACTTTCGCCCCGAGAAAGCGCATCAGCCTGCGGCGCTCGATGGAGAAACTGTCCGCCATGGTCACTACAAGGGGATAGCCCTTCGCGGCGCAGACCATCGCCAGGCCAATGCCGGTGTTGCCGCTCGTCGCTTCAACCACCGTCTGGCCGGGCTTGAGATCGCCGCGCCGCTCAGCTTCCTCGATGATGCTGATCGCCAGCCGGTCTTTCACCGAAGCTGTCGGGTTAAAGAACTCCGCCTTCACGTAAATCCGTACGTGATCCGGCGCCAGGGCGTTCATGCGGATGCAAGGCGTGTTGCCGATGGTGTCCACCACGCTTTCAAAGAGCCGCCCGTGCCCGTCAGTCGATCTTGAACTCATATCACTGCCCCCTGCTGGCTTGCTGTCTTGTCGGACTGGGTTGGGTTTGACGGAGTCGAACCGGTCTCTAAGGAGCCCAATGCACAACAATATTTATGCTGAAATAATGACTCTCCAGCTTACCGCAATGAATCGCTGTCAGTCACCAACGACCTTGCCATACAGGTGCCAGGTCGCGTGGCCGAGGATCGGCATGGCGATGGCGAGACCGACGAATAGCGGAAGCATGCCCGCGGCCAATACCGCGGCCACGATAAACCCCCATGCGGCCATCGTTTGAGGATTGGCGGTGACGGCGCGGATCGAAGTCTGGACAGCATGCAGGGCGCTGACGTTGCGATCGAGCAGCATCGGGAACGACACGACGGAAATCATCAGCACGGCGACGGCAAACAAAAAGCCGACGAAACTGCCGACGATAATCAACGTCCAGCCCTCAGGTGTGGTGAAGACGCGTTCTGCAAATTCGCCCACAGAGCCGATTTCGTATATGCCGAGAGTCATCTTGTAGATCGTCAGGGCGGCGCCCAGCCAGACGACATAGATCGCCAGCTGCATCAGGCCGATGGCGGCAATCGATGGCAGCGCCGGCGACCGCACCACATTGAACGCGTCTCGTATCGTGGGATCACCGCCTTTCTGGCGAAGCCGGCTCATTTCGTACAGCCCGACCGCGGCAAGCGGACCGATCAGGGTAAAGCCGGCGATAAGCGGAAAGACGAGGGGCAAAATGTCGTAGCCGAAGGTGAAGTCGATCAGAATCGCGCCGACGATGGGATAGATGACAACGAGCAGGAATACGTGGGTCGGCATGGCCTTGAAGTCGTCGATACCCTTCCTCAGAGCGTCCATGAGATCATTTCTGTTGATATTATGGATGGCCGTCTGCAATTCCGCGGCGCTGTCCGCCGCCAACGAATTCTGATTCGCCATAGCTCTTTTCTCCCGAGTCGCTTCTGCATACTGACGGTTCGGCCGCGGGCCGGCGCTCTTCGCAAGCTGAAGGCCCTGGCGGGCCGCCTATCGCCAACTGCGACTTAACGTCGCTGCGATAGTATATCGCGAGAATCGGACTTTGTCGCCAAATTCAGCAGGTGGAACGGCGCGCCTGGCGCAACGCCCCTCACGGCAGCGCGAAAAGCTGCTCCGGCAGTGCAAACAGGGTCATTTTCCCCGGTTATCTGCGTTTGTGCCAGCCTCCGGCGATTCTGCCGGAGCGGTGAACCAGCGTGCTTCGCGATCGCCATCACCGTCCTGCGCGCCGCTGTTAAACCAGCGAGGCATGCGATTTTGCCGCACGCGCGCGGCTGGCATATCGCGCTTGAGCGCATGGCGGCATTATGTCGCTGCGACATCTAGACCTACCCTGGCAGTTCCAGTAAGTTCAGCGTGAATTTGGTTGGGTGAGGGAAAAAGAAAATATGATTACTGCGCTGATTATCATCCTTGTCGCCGTAGGCTCGGTGGCGTTTCACCTGATGAGCCCGTGGTGGTGGACGCCGATCGCCTCGAACTGGGGTTTCATAGACACGACCATCATCATCACCTTCTGGGTCACCGGCACTGTTTTCGTCGCCATCTTGTTCTTTACCGGCTACTGCATCTGGAAATTCCGGCACCGCGAAGGGGTAAAGGCCGACGTCGAATATGAGCCGGAGAACAAGTCTCTCGAGACCTGGCTGACCATCGGCACGACGATTGGCGTGGTGATCATGCTGACGCCCGGACTGTTCGCCTGGAAACAATTTATTACGGTGCCCGAAGGCGCCGATGAGTTCGAGGTCGTCGCCCAGCAGTGGCAATGGAGTTACCGGCTGCCGGGCAAGGACGGAGTTCTGGGCAAGTCGGATGTGAGGAAAATCACACCTGAAAACCCGTTCGGGATCAATGCCGACGACCCGAAGGGCAAGGATGATGTGCTGATCGAGAGCGACGATCTCCATCTTCCCATCGACAGACCGGTGAAGGTGTTGCTTCGCGCGATAGACGTGCTGCACGATTTTTACGTGCCGCAGTTCCGGGCAAAGATGGACATGGTCCCCGGCACGATCACCTATTTCTGGTTTACGCCGACAAAGGTGGGCAATTACGAGGTGCTGTGCGCCGAGCTGTGCGGTGTCGGTCATCATGCGATGCGCGGCATGGTCGTCGTCGACAATGACAGCGACTACCGCGCCTGGTTGGCCGAACAGACGACATTCGGTCAATCGCTGGCAAAGGCGCAGCAACAAAAATCAATTGATCTGGCCTCCACTACGGACCGGGCGACGTCGGAAAAGAAGGTGTCCGCACAATGAGACACGTGACGCTAAATCTCGATCAGACAGCTTTCACGGGGGTGATGTAATGGCCGATGCAACACATGACGATGTCGGATATGTCCCGCCAGCGGAGATCGAAGAGCAAGACCTGTATCACGCCAAAAGCTGGATAACGAAATATGTCTTCTGCCAGGACGCCAAGGTCATCGCCATCCAGTATTCCATTACCGCGATCGCGATCGGGCTGGTGGGCCTCGTTCTGTCGTGGCTGATGCGTCTCCAGCTTGGTTTCCCGGAAGCCTTTTCCTTCATCGAGCCCGATGATTATTACCAGTTCATCACCGTGCACGGGATGATCATGGTCATCTACCTGCTGACGGCCCTGTTTCTCGGCGGTTTCGGCAATTATCTGATTCCGCTCATGGTCGGGGCAAGGGACATGGTGTTCCCCTTCGTCAACATGATCAGCTACTGGGTCTATCTGCTCGCGGTGGTCGTGCTGTGCGCGAGCTTCTTCGTGCCAGGCGGTCCGACGGGCGCGGGATGGACGCTTTATCCGCCGCAGGCAATCCTCTCCGGTACGCCGGGGTCCGATGGCGGCATTATCCTGATGCTGGTCTCGCTTGCACTGTTTATCGTCGGTTTCACGATGGGCGGGCTAAACTATGTGGTGACGGTGTTCCAGGCGCGCACCCGCGGCTTGTCGCTGATGCGTCTGCCGCTGACCATCTGGGGGATTCTCACCGCAACGGTTCTTGCGCTGCTGGCGTTCCCGGCGCTGTTTGTCGGTGCGGTGATGATGCTTTTGGACCGGATTCTGGGCACCAGCTTCTTCATGCCGTCAATCGTCGAACTCGGCGAGCATCTCAGCTATGGCGGTGGTAGTCCGATCCTGTTCCAGCATTTGTTCTGGTTCTTCGGACATCCCGAAGTCTATATCGTCGCGCTGCCGGCTTTCGGCATCGTTTCCGACCTGATTTCAGTCCATGCCAGACGCAATATTTTCGGTTACCGGATGATGGTCTGGGCGATTGTCATAATCGGCGCGCTGAGTTTCGTCGTGTGGGCGCATCATATGTATGTGTCGGGCATGAACCCCTATTTCGGCTTCTTCTTCGCGACCACGACGCTGATTATCGCCGTGCCCACCGCGCTGAAGGTCTACAACTGGACGCTGACGCTGTGGAGAGGCGATATCCATCTGACCACACCGATGCTGTTTGCGATCGGCTTCATCGTCACTTTCGTCAATGGCGGCATCACGGGGCTGTTCCTCGGTAACGTCGCTATCGATGTGCCGCTATCCGACACCATGTTCGTGGTTGCCCATTTCCATATGGTGATGGGTGTCGCGCCGGCCCTGGTCATATTCGGCGCCATCTATCACTGGTATCCGAAGATTACCGGCCGGTTGTTGGACGAGACGCTGGGCAAGTTTCATTTCTGGGTGACCTTCCTTGGCGCCTATCTGATTTATTTCCCGATGCACTATCTCGGTTTTGTCGGCGTGCCGCGGCGCTACTTCGAACTGGGCGACACGCAGATTTTCGACCAGTCGGTTGGCGATTTGAACGCATTCATTTCGATCGTAACCTTCATCGTCGGGTTCGCGCAGCTGGTGTTCTTCTTCAACCTTTACCGCAGCTACTCCAAGGGCAAGGAGGCCGGTCCAAATCCGTGGCGCGCCTGCTCGCTGGAATGGCAGACGGCGGAGACGCCTCCGGGGCACGGCAACTTTGGCAAGGAACTGCCGCTTGTATACCGCTGGCCCTATGACTTTAACGTGCCCGGCGCCAAGGAGGACTTCATTCCGCAAAATATGTCGCAGTCCGAGGCGTTTCCCAAGCGCAAGGCAGCGGCCAAGACCTCGCGCTCGCGGGCAGCGAAGAAATGAACCTGTTGCGGGAATTGACCGACAAGCCCTGGATTGCCACCGAAGGCATTCCAGGCGCCGGTCAAGAACAGAAGATGCTATCGGCGGTGTCCTCCGGACGGGCAGCGATCAAATGGCTGTTCGGCGTCGGCTCGGTGTTGTTCTTCCTGCTGATCGTTTCCTATGGCGAGCGGATGACCTATGAGGACTGGCGCCCGCTGCCGGAATCGAAACTGCTCTGGTTCAATACCATCGCGCTGATATCGAGCAGCGTCGCGATGCAATGGGCGGTGATCGGCGGCCGGCGCGACGAGATCGACGACGTCAAGATCGGCATGCTGTCGGGCGGTATCACCGCGGTCGTGTTTCTCGCCGGGCAGCTTCTGGCGTGGCGGCAGCTCGTGCAGATGGGCTATTTCGAGACCACCAATCCGGCAATCGCCTTCTTTATTCTGATCACCGGGCTGCATGCGCTTCACATTGTCGGCGGTCTGATTGCCTGGGGCCGGACGGCGCAAAAGGTCTGGTGGCGCGGCTGCGAGGCCGGTCAAATCCGCGGCAGTGTCGAGCTGTGCGCCTTCTACTGGCATTTCCTGCTTGTCCTGTGGCTGGTGCTGTTCGGGCTGCTGTTTGCCGGCAACAACAATCTATCGATTATTCTGGCCATCTGCGGGCTCAGATAAACGGGGGAGCTTAATGGCGAAATCGGCAACAAAATCGGTGGCGTTGGCCCCGGGCATGGAGGGTTTTGTAAGCGACTGGTCCTCCGATCAAAGGGTGTTCAAGAATGTCCCCTGGGGGAAGGCCATGATGTGGCTCTTCCTGCTGTCGGACACTTTCATTTTCAGTTGCTTCCTGCTGTCCTACATGTCGGTGCGCTCATCGACACTCGAGCCATGGCCGAATGCGAGCAAGGTGTTCGCATTGCATATCGGCGGTCAGGACGTGCCGTTGATCCTGATTGCGATCATGACCTTTGTCCTGATCTCATCGAGCGGCACCATGGCGATGGCGGTCAATTTCGGCTACCGCAGAAACCGTAAGGTGACGACCTATCTGATCCTGGCGACGGCCTTGTTCGGCGCCATGTTCGTCGGCATGCAGGCGTTTGAATGGACCAAGCTGATCTCGGAAGGCGTGCGGCCCTGGGGCAACCCGTGGGGCGCTCCCCAGTTCGGCTCCACCTTCTTCATGATTACCGGTTTTCACGGATTTCACGTTTCGATTGGCGTGATTTTCCTGCTCATTGTCGCGCGCAAGGTCTGGCGAGGGGATTACGATACCGGCCGGCGCGGCTATTTCACCACGATGAAAGGCAACTACGAGATCGTCGAGACGATGGGCCTCTATTGGCATTTCGTCGACCTCGTCTGGGTCTTCATCTTCGCATTCTTCTATCTCTGGTAAGGGGCGCACATGGCTACTGCAGAAGGTCAACAACATCCGATCGGCGTTTACCTCTGGATCTGGGGACTGCTGTTCGTTTTGAGCCTGTTCTCCTATCTCGTCGACTATTTTCATTTGGAGGGCATGCTGCGCTGGTCGCTGATCCTCCTGTTCATGATGCTGAAAGCGGGGTTTATCGTCGCGATATTCATGCATATGAAATGGGAAAGGCTGGCCCTGATCTACGCGATCTTGTTGCCGCCCGTGCTGGTGATGGTTTTCGTCGCACTCATGGTTCTTGAATCCGACTACACCCATTGGGCGCGCGAGACCTATTTCGTGTTCGGCGCGTAAGGGCAACTGCGCAGCCGCAAAGTCACTAATGCGCGCCGGTCCGAATCGACCGGCGCGTTTTTTATTGTCTGGAGTTTTCCACAGGCGAGCGATTGCGTGGATATCGGGGAAAACCCGGACGCTTCCATACGAAGCGGCTTCCGCGTCGTGAGAATCGCACTAACCTCAATACCAGTCGCGCATAACTGTCTCCTGCGGGAGGCAGCCAGCACGGCGAGGACACGGCAAGTCCGCAGTTGTTCTTTGCCGAGAACGACTTAGGTGATGACTTGATGACCCGCGGCCAAGCCAGGCGGGGATCCGGGAAGCGAAAGCGGAATGGATCACAGCCAACGGCAGGGCGGTGGTGGGCCCGGAGACATCGCCAACCCGGGACTGATGATAAGGCCATCGTCGGGACCACGTCGTAATCGGACGCGACGTTAAATAAGACGGGAGTTCGAGGCCCGTGACCGTGGGTAATCCCTGAGCCTTCAGGGGTTTGGGGATAACGCCCATGGTTGCCGTTTCGGGTTGATCAGGTTCGGTTCAAGGGTCTCCCTGAAGACCGGCCTGCCAATCCGGAATAATTTCTCGCCGAACGGGCGCTTCAGGGCGCGGCGGTTGACGAGATTAGGGGAGGGCGGAGCATTGCGCTCCGCCTTCTTCATTTCTGCACTTCGCATTCTCTGCATTATGCCGTTGCCGCGGTCCGTGGCGGCGTTCACACCGGCGTCGTCACGATACCTGCACCGTTCAGCACGATCAGGACCAGCACCGCCATTATGCCAACGCCGGATACGACCTGAACGAAAACGGCGAGCGTCAACAGCGCCTTGAACAAATAGTCGGTCATCTCTGCCTCTACCCATTGCCCCGGCGCCGCGATGTGCCGGGATTTTCCGGCACGCTTCTAGCTCTCCGGCATTGAACCGCCGTTGAACCGGCCATTCATCCCGCATTCACGGGTTTAATATTGACGCGGCGCATCTGTCACAGGAACGGTGTCCCCGACCAAGTCTTGCAACAGGAGGGATTACGGATGGACAAGGAGCTTTTTGACAAGGGACTGGCCAAACGCAAGGCCACACTTGGCGCGGAATATGTCGAAAAGTCGCTTGAGGCGGCCAACGACTTCAACAAACCCTTCCAGGAATTCGTTACGGCCTATTGCTGGGGTTTCGCGTGGGGCGATGAAACGCTCGACACCAAAACCCGTTCGATGCTCAATCTTACCATGATCGCGTCGCTGAACCGGATGCATGAATGGGAATTGCATTTGCGCGGCGCTTTGCGCAACGGCGTCACCAAGGACGAGATCCGTGCGATCATGCACCAGATCGGGATTTACGCCGGCATTCCCGCGGCAGTCGAATGTTTCCGGATCGCGAACCGGGTTTTCGACGAAGACGGGTAAATCCGCGCAGCCTGTTTATTGGCGCCTGTCGCGCGGCTATTACCGCCAAGTCTTCCGGATCTGTGCCGCCGACTCATGACGATGGAGGGCAGAGCGGACAGGCAAAGCTGTGAGAGCGCCGACATGAGCCGGGAAACGGGCTTGGTTTCAACGTCATATGGCCGAGTTCGAGCTTGCGAGGCCAGAATTGTCGTGTATTTTCGCCAACAGGTTCGCATGGCACTCTCAACTAGGGGTTGAAACTTGTGAATGTTTCCTTCTTTCAGGAACTGCTGAATACGATTGGCGAACGCGGCCGGTTGTTGCTGGAGCGAACCTCCGGGCACACCGCTGAAGGTTCAATCGTCTCGCTATGCAGCGCGCTCCTGTCAAGCCGGGGCGAAGCATCCGGCGTTGCGATCGCATCGCAGATTCTCGACGCCTATGAAATGCTGGATGCGGAGGGCCGGGAGGTTTATTTCCGTTTCCTGCTGGATGAACTGAATCCGGATGAAGAAATGATCGCGGCCGCGGCCCGGGGCTATTTGGACGAGCCGTCGCCGGAAAAACTGGTTCCGCTGGCGCGCGCGGTCGAGTCGCCGCGCCAGATTTTTTTCCGCCGTCTCAATCTCGCACCCGGCGCAACAGCGCGTATCGTGGCCATGCGCAAGGACCTTATCGATCTGCTGGCCGAGGCGCCGGAGCTGGAGCCGGTCGACAACGATCTTCTGCATTTGCTCGCCTCCTGGTTCAATCGGGGATTTCTGGTGTTGAGGTCGATTGACTGGTCGACGCCGGCCTCGATCCTCGAAAAGATCATCGCCTATGAGGCTGTTCACCAAATTCATGGCTGGGACGATCTGCGCCGCAGGCTCGATCCGCGGGACCGTCGCTGCTTCGGCTTTTTCCACCCGTCGCTTGTCGACGAACCGCTGATCTTCGTCGAGGTTGCGCTTACGCAGGACATCCCCGGTTCTATCCAGGAGCTGCTGGCCGCCGACCCCGAAAAGGCGAGTGAAAAAGGTGAGGCGACAACCGCGGTATTTTATTCGATCTCGAATTGCCAGCGCGGCCTGCGCGGCATTTCTTTCGGAAATTTCCTGATCAAGCAGGTGGCCGAGGATTTGGCCAAGGCAATGCCCGGCCTCAAGACCTTTGTCACCCTCTCGCCGGCGCCGCGCTTCGCGGCATGGCTGGTGCGGTTGCTCGCCGAGGGCGGGGAGGGGCTACTGTCGGAAAGCGAGCAAGAGGCGCTCAAGATGCTTGACGATCCGAGCTGGGCGGCTCATGGCGAAACACAGGATCAGCTAAAGTCTCTTTTGCTGGCGCTTGCCGCGACCTATTATCTGGAAGCGAGGAACCGCCGTGGTATGCCGGTTGATCCCGTAGCTCGATTCCATCTGAGAAACGGGGCGCGGCTCGAAAAGATAAACTGGCTGGGTGACAAATCCGCCAAGGGGTTGCGTCAAGCACACGGGATTATGGTCAACTATCTTTACGACCTGAAGGACATTGAAAAGAACCACGAGGCGTATGTGAATGACGGGGTGCTCGCCGCCTCCAAAAATGTGAAGGGATTGGTCCGCGCGACCGATCGCTCCGGAATAATAAACGAGCCCGAAAGGCAGCAACCGGCCCATGCCGAAGAATAAGAACCTGTTCACCCTGCTGCGCGCGGGGTTCCCGGAAGACGGCAATACTGAATTCATTAGGACCGGCGCGGGCGCGGTTTTTTCCTATCAGGACATGCTCGACGCCTCGGCCCGGTACGCCAATGCGCTTGCCGGTCTTGGCGTCGGTCCGGGGGACCGCGTTGCCGTGCAGGTCGAAAAGAGCCTGGACGCGTTGATGCTCTATCTTGGCGCTATTCGCGCCGGCGCCGTGTTCCTGCCTCTCAATACCGCCTATACGGCCGCGGAGCTCACCTATTTCCTCGGCGACGCCGAGCCGGCGCTCTTGGTTTGCCGCCCGAAGGATATCGACGCGCTCCGGCTTGTGGCGGAAGAGACGTCCGTTCCCAGGGTCGCAACACTCGGAGGCGACGGCACCGGTTCGCTTCTCAGCCATGTCGAGACGTCGGGCGCGGCGTTCGACGACGTCGAGCGCGCGGCCGACGATCTGGCGGCGATTCTCTACACCTCGGGGACGACCGGCCGTTCGAAGGGCGCGATGCTGACGCATCGCAATCTGTCGTCTAATGCGAAAGCGCTGGTGGAGGCCTGGCGGTTTACCGCCGCAGACAGGCTGCTGCACGCTCTGCCGATCTTCCATACGCACGGACTGTTCACGGCGACCAACACGATCCTCATGGCCGGTGCGTCGATGATCTTCCTGCCCCGGTTCGACGCGGAGGAGGTGATCGCTCTGCTGCCGCAAGCAAACTCGATGATGGGTGTCCCGACATTCTATTTCCGGTTGCTTCGATCACCCGGCCTGACGCGGGAACTGGTGGCGCATATGCGTGTTTTCACGTCAGGCTCCGCGCCGCTTTCGCCCGAGGTTCATACCGAGTTCGAACAGCGCACGGGGCACGCGATCATCGAGCGCTACGGTATGACCGAGACGGGCATGAATACGTCGAACCCCTATGACGGCGCCCGCCGCGCGGGCACTGTCGGCTTCCCGTTGCCGGGAATTGAAATTCGCATAGCCGATTTGGAATCGGGCAAGAAGCTTCCCGTTGGCGAGGTTGGCGTGATCGAGATTCGCGGTCCCAATATATTCAAGGGTTACTGGCGGATGCCCGACAAGACGGCCGAGGAATTCCGCGATGACGGCTTTTTCATTTCCGGCGATCTGGGGGTGATCGACGATCAGGGATATCTGTGTATCGTTGGACGCGACAAGGACCTGATCATCAGCGGCGGGTTCAACGTCTATCCGGCCGAGGTCGAGGCGGCGATCGATGCCGTGCCAGGCGTCGCGGAGTCGGCTGTTATTGGCTTGCCGCATCCCGATTTCGGGGAAGGGGTCACGGCGGTCGTCGCTCAAGAACGGGGCGAGAGCGTCGACGAGCAGACAATTCTGGACCGGATCACAAACGAGCTGGCGAAATTCAAGCAGCCGAAACGCGTTTTCTTCGTTGATATGCTGCCGCGCAATGCCATGGGCAAAATTCAAAAGAAAGAACTTAGGGAGTCCTACAAAGACACCTATATGGCATAATGCCGGCAACGCGGCGCGGGCGTCTCGCCAGAGTCAATTTGACCTTGCTCCCGTTACCCCGGCATGCAGAAATCAGACAGTCGTCCGGGCATTGAACGAACGCCGGAGATTGGTGCGAAACAAATTGATCAGATGAGGTAGGACACATGCGTTGGCGTGGCCGCAGGAAAAGCGAGAATGTTGAAGACCGCCGCAACGAGGGCAGCCGGGCCGGGTTCCCTTTTCCCGGCAGGCGGCAAGGCGGCATGCGCATTCCCACCGGTGGCCGCAAGGGCGGCGGCATCGGCATTATGGGGATACTTGTCATCCTCGGCCTGATGTATTTCTTCGGCGTCGACCCGAGCGTCATCATGCAGGGCGGCGATACCGGCGTTCAGATGCCTGATTTGCAACTGCCCAAGGCGCAGCATCCTGACAGGCAGGTTACGACGCGCAAGGCGCCAAAAGCGCAGGCGCCGAAAACAACCGGCAATGACGATCTGAGAGGGTTTGTTTCGGTCGTCCTGGCCGATACCGAGGATGTCTGGAATTCGGTCTTCAGCCAGTATGGCCGCAGCTACAAGGAGCCAAAACTGGTGCTTTTCTCCGGCTCGACACGTTCGGCCTGCGGTACGGGGCTGGCGCAGATGGGCCCCTTCTACTGCCCGCTCGATCGCAAGGTTTATGTCGACCTCTCCTTTTACCGGGAACTGAAAACCAAATTCAGTGCGCCGGGCGATTTTGCCCAAGCCTATGTGATCGCCCATGAAGTTGGTCACCATGTCCAGACTTTGCTGGGGATTGCGGATAAGGTTCAGAAGACCAAGGCGCGGATGAGCAAGCGCGACGCCAACGCGCTCCAGGTGCGCATGGAGCTCCAGGCAGATTGCATGGCCGGGGTCTGGGCGAAACATGCCAACCGGACCAAGGATATTCTCGAGCCCGGGGATATCGAGGAAGCTCTCAACGCCGCCAGCGCTATTGGCGATGACAATATCCAAAAGAAACAGCAGGGTTACGTCGTTCCCGACGCCTTCACCCACGGCTCGTCAAAGCAACGCGTGCGCTGGTTCAAGAGCGGATTCGACTCTGGCGACATCCAGAAATGCGATACTTTTAACGCGGAGCGTCTTTGATCCGGATCGTGCAGGAAGGCGTGTGCCCGTGAAGTGCATCAACCGTGCATTGCGCGAACTGTTCACCGGAGACGAAAGAGCTAACGGTTCAGGACGCTAACGTTGCTGGGGATTTAGTTTGCCCGTGAGCCGCCCCTTTGCTTTATTGACGGCGGTCCTTTTTCCGCGCCAATGCGGAGCAGAGGCAGGATGTATAGAGCAGTACAGCTCATCGGGTAAAACCCGACCCGAAATGTAACCCTAGGAGGAAACGACATGCGCCATTTCACTAAATGGACGCTGGCTACAGTCGCCTCGGTGGCGCTGGTCGCGGCATCGTCCAACGCCAATGCCGCTTGCGAGGAACTTGTGCTCGGCTCGGCGATCTCGCTCACCGGCAAATATTCCACCAACGGAATTCATGCGCAGAATGGCTACGAGTTCGCCATGAAGAAGATCAACGATGCCGGAGGCGTCAAGGTCGGCGACAAGTGCTACAAGCTGAAGGTCACTTATTACGACGATGAGTCGACGCCGGCCCGCGGCGCCCAGCTCGCCGAACGCCTGATCAATCAGGATAAAGTCCAGTTCATGCTCGGGCCCTACAGCTCGGGACTGACAAAGGCGATCGCGCCGGTTACCGAGAAATACAAGATCCCGATGGTTGAAGCGGTAGGTGCTTCGCGGTCCCTGTTCAACAAGGGCTACAAATATATGTTCGCGGTGCTGTCCACCTCCGAGCAGTATCTTGCTTCCGCGATCGCCGCGGCAGCCGAGATCGCCAAGTCTCAGGGCCGGGAACCCTCATCGATCAAGATCGCGATGGCGTTCGAGAACGACCCCTTCTCGCTTGACGTCCGGGCCGGTGTTGTCGAGGACGCCAAGAAATACGCCATGAAGATCGTCATTGACGACAAGCTGCCGCGCGATCTTTCCGACATGAGCGCCACGCTGACGAAAGTGAAAGCGCTGAAGCCCGATCTTCTTATGATCTCGGGTCACTCCAAGGGCGCCGCGACTGCCGCCCGCCAAATTGGCGAGATGAAAATCAGCGTGCCGATGATTGCGCTTACGCATTGTGAAGCCGCGAATGTCACGGGCAAGTTCCCGGCTGCCGCGGAAGGCTTTCTGTGCCCGACGCAATGGGCCGAGACGCTGACCTACAAGGACCCCTTGTTCGGGTCCGCGGCGAACTACAATAAGGAAGTCAAGGCTGCCCTGCCGGCCTACAAGGACAAGACTATACCGTATCAGATGGCCCAGGCCACTGCAGCGGTCTATGTCTTTTCCGACGCGCTGACCCGTGCCGGTTCCCTGGATCGCAAAAAGGTCCGCGACGCGCTCGCTGCGACGGATATGCCGACCTTTTATGGTCATGTGAAGTTCCATGAAGCTGGCAATAACATCGCCAAGCCGATGGTGCTTCGCCAGATTCAGGACGGCAAATATGTCGTTGTCGCGCCGTCGAAATACGCATCGCACAAGATTGCCTGGCCCCGTATGGCCAAATAGGCTGCAATACCGACAGGCACGGGAGCCGGCGAAAAATTCGCCGGCTCCTTTTCCTCTCGCGGGGTGAGGACGTCTAGGAAGGGGCAGGAAGCGGCGGGCGCAATGCCTGGTGCACTGGGTGCGGATGCAAATTCTGAGTAACATCAATATCTTGATCGAAGCGCCGGTATTCAATCTGGCATTGCTGATCGAAGGGCTTTTGATCGGCTCGGTCTTTGCTCTGGCGGCTTACGGCCTCGCCCTTGTCTGGGGCGTGATGAATGTCAAGAATCTGGCGCAGGGCGATTTCGTCATTATGGGCGGTTATATCGCCTGGTATCTGGGAGAGCATGGAATACATCCGCTGTTCGGCGTGCCTGTCGCCTTCCTTATTCTGTGGTGTTTCGGCTGGCTGATTTACCGCACCATTATCTATCGTGTGATCGACAAGGACCTGTTTACATCGCTGCTTGCGACTTTCGGCATCGCACTGGTGATATCGCAATTGCTGAATCTGCTGTTCAGCTCCGACACCCAAACCGCCGACGCCGGTTTTGAGTCCTGGTTCTTCTTCGACGGCATGGTCTCTATCGCGCAGGTCAAGCTGATTGCCTTTGTCTGCGCGGCGCTCCTCGCGGCCGGCGTCATTACCTTCATGAAGAACAGCCGGATGGGGCAGGCGATCCGCGCGACGGCGCAGGATGCCCGCGCGGCCAAGGTTCTCGGCATCGACACCGACAAGGTTTACTGCTTCACCTTTTCGCTGAACGCCGCAATCTGCGGCGCGGCGGGGGCCCTGATCGCCATGATCTGGGTCATCCAGCCCTTTTACGGGATTACATTTTCGATCCGCTCCTTCGTAATTGTCACCGCCGCCGGATTCGGGAACCTGCCCGGCGTGATCGCCGCGGGTCTGGGAATGGGCGTGCTCGAGCAATTCGGTGGATTTATTCTCGGCGCGACATTCCAGCAGGCGATCGTCGTCGGACTGCTGGTCCTGGTTCTGGTGGTGCGGCAAATGCAACAGTCCCGGCACAGGCAGGTGGTCCAGTAATGGCGGTCGCAACGACGGACAAGGACGGCGCCCCGGAACAAGGGTCCGGCATTTCCATTTCGCTGGGCAGCCTCCTGCTGCACGGCGGCATCCTCGTTGCGGGAATCGCCGCGCCGCTGATTTGGCCGGCCTATACGATCCAGCTGTCGGTGCTTTGGCTGATGATCGTATTCGCGCTGACCTGGGATATTCTCGGCGGCCAGATGGGCTACAATTCGCTCGGCAATATCTTCTTCTTCGGCGCGGGCATGTATGTATCGGCCGTGGTTCAGATAGGGCTCTACCATCCGGTCGGCGAATATACCGATTCAGCGGGGCAGGGCTTCTACGCCTTTACCGAGGCGCAGTATTTTACCGGTCTGGCGGCGGGAATAGCCGCCGCGGCAGTGCTTTCGTCGCTTTTCGCGATCATATTCGGTCGCATCGTGTTCGGACTGCGCGGTCCCTATTTTGCGATTGGAACGCTCGGCGTGGCGATTGCCGCGGGTGAACTGATCGGCGCGTGGGATTGGGTCGGCGGCGGCAGCGGCATCTCAATGCCGCCTTTCCCCGGCGACCCCGATATCGGAAAATACTTCTTCTACGCCCAGAATTTCCTGCTCGCGATCTCTGTCTTCATATTCTGCAAATGGCTTTACTCGACCCGCTTCGGACTGGCTCTCAATGCCATTCGCGACGACGAGGAGAAGGCGGAAGGAATGGGTATCCATACCCTTCGCTACAAGATGGTTGCGTGGTCCATCGCGGCTTTCTTCCTCGGTATTTCGGGCGCTATCTTCGGCAACATGACGGGCTTCATCGAGCCGCTCGAAGTTGCGTTTCCAACCGTTACATTCGGCATTTTCATGGTGCTGATGGTTTTGCTCGGCGGCAAGGGAACGATCTGGGGTCCGATCGTTGGAGCGGTGATTTTCCATGTCATAAAAGAGGTTACATGGACCTATCTGCTCGGCTGGCAATGGGTCGCGCTCGGTGCGCTCATTGTCATCATCGTCGTCTATTTCCAGGAAGGCGTTGTCGGCTGGCTGATGAGGAAGAAACCCGAATGGTTCGGTATCCGCGTGGAGCGGAAGGATGATACGCCCGCGGAGGCAGCCGAATGAAACACGCGATCATCGAGATCGAACATGTCACGAAGACCTTTGGCGGCGTCGTGGCGAACAGGGATGTTTCACTCGACGTCGAGGAGGGGGGCATAACCGGTTTGATCGGCCCGAATGGCTCGGGCAAGACCACATTATTCAACTCGATCGTGGGCTATCATCCAATCGACTCCGGCTCTATCCGCTTCCAGGGCCAGGAAATATCCAAATTTCGTGTGCAGGAAATCGCGCGCCTGGGTCTGCTGCGCACATTTCAGCAGACACGCATCTACGGGGCTATGAACTGCGTTCAGAACATGCTGATTTCGATCCCCCATCGTAAAGCCAAATTCCTGGACATGTTCGATCGTCAGGCCCGCGCCGATACCGAAAAAGGCGAGTCGCTGCTCGATTTTGTCGGGCTTTACGAAAAGCGGTATTTGATGGCCGGCGACCTTTCGTTCGGCCAGCAAAAGCTTCTTGAATTCGCCATGGCGCTGATGAATGAACCGACGGTTCTGTTGCTCGACGAGCCGACGGCGGGCATCAATCCGACCCTGATCAACGGGCTGATCGACCGGCTTCGCCGCGCCAATGAAGAGTTCGGCATCACGCTTTTGGTGATCGAGCACAATATGCGCGTCATCATGAATATGGCGCACAAGATCTATTGTCTGGCGCATGGCGAATTGCTCGCCTCCGGCACAGCGGGCGAAATACAGAAGAACCAGAATGTGATCGACGCTTATCTGGGGGCGCATTGATGGCGGCAAGACAGACCACAAAAAAACCCGCGTCGAAGCGTACGAGCCGGAGCCGTTCGGCATCGAAAAACGCCAAGTCCAAGGCAAAGCCCACAACTGCGGCGCAGAAAAAGAAGGTGGCGGCGAAACCGGCGGGCGGCGGCGCCAGAAAAAGACAGGTCAGCGGCTATGGCGCGGGCGGCGTCGACACCGTTATTTCCGTCGAAGATGTGACGCGCCAGATTGAAGCGATTGCGGAAAAGGTTTCAATCGCGGATCTGGACGCGCTCGTTCCCGGCGACCCCTATGTGCGGATCGACGATCTGAAGGCCGGCTATGGCAAGATGGAGATCCTGCACAATTTCAATCTCAGGGTCGGACGCAAACAGTCTCTCTGCCTGATCGGGCCGAATGGCGCCGGCAAGTCGACGATCCTTCACGCGATCTTCGGCTTCAACGATATTTTTTCCGGCCAGATCATCGTTGGCAGCGGCGCCGATGCGCGAGACGTCACCAAACTTAGCTCGAGCCAGAAGCTGAAGCAGGCCGGGATCGCATACATCCTCCAGGACAAGTCGGTTTTCCCGGGCATGACGGTTGAGGAAAATCTCTGGATGGGCGGGTATCTGAAGGATCAGCCTGAACGCGCCAAGGAAGCGGCCGAACGGATATTTGATAAATATCCGCGCCTTGCCGCCCGGCGCAAGCACCTGGCGAAAGTATTGTCGGGAGGCGAACGGCGCCTGCTGGAGATATCGCGGGCGCTGGTCATGGAGCCGGAAGTGCTGCTCGTCGATGAGCCGTCGATCGGTCTGGAGCCCCGCTTTATCGACATGGTTTTCGAAATTCTGCACGACCTGCAGCATGGCGAGGGCAAGACCATTATCATGGTCGAGCAAAACGCCAAGAAGGGGCTGGAATTCGCCGATATCGGCTATGTCCTGGTGTCGGGCGTGGTGGCGATTGCCGGCAAGGGCGACGATCTGCTCAAGAATCCGGAAGTAGGCCGCCTGTTCCTTGGCGGATAGCTTTTGCCGGCTGTTTTATTAAACAGATTCAATTATTGAGCTGCGGTTTGCCGCGAATCCGCGTCAATGTTGCCGTGCTGACTTGTGCATTATCAAAATATTGTTTCGTTGATTTCCCTTCTTGGATGGGATTATCCTATTTATAGTTGCAATTGTTTGTTGTGGGATCTGCTTTTTATGCGTGAACAACCACAAGTCGCCTCGGTCGCTCGAAGACGTGTGGAACAGAGCGCCAAGGCGCTCGGATTGGGCCTTGGCGGCATTTATCTTTTGGTCTTTTTTGCTCTCTGTCTCTGGCTGGTCATAACCAGTCTTTCGGCACATCAAATCCAAAACCGCGCCAGAGCTATTTCCATAGCCGGGAAACCCGTTTCGATATGGGTGATACGCAGCGCCGCCGACCTGCTTGGCCAACAGGAGGTGGAGATAGGAAATATCAGGGCGTCGCTCGCGACCCTGAACTCCGATCTCAGCGTGCAGCAAAAATTGTTGGAAGAGAGGCAGTCTCTATTGCGTGTAGCCGAAACAAGCTTGACCAACAATCTTGCCTCTGCGGAGGTCCTGCTGGACAGGTTTGCGGATGCGCCTCGGATCGTATTCAGGGTGGGGACAACGCCAACAGATAAAGCCAAAGCACTGATCAAGGCTATGGGGCATATTGATGACGATCAGGCGCGTGCCTTGATCAAGCGACTTTCCGTGGATATGGAATCTTTTCACAAAGATTCAGATGCATTTGGGGAGCAAATTCAGCGAGTCACGAAGATTAAAGGCGATCTGGTAATTAAGACAGATGAGCTTAAAGAAGCCTCGGCAACAGCGAATAAGAAAGTCGAGGACTATATATACAAGGTTTACGGTGACGATGTTGGCGAAGAGCAGAAGGTATTGGTCCAAAACATAGCCGGCGAGGTCAACGGTCTTCGCGGTCTGGTATTCTCCAGCTTCTATGGTCTCGTCACGCTCCAGCCCGAAATACTGACGCTTATCGTTGTTGTCGTGATGGGTGCGCTCGGCGGGTTGATCCATCTGACCCAGAGTTATTTAACGGGTACGGACGATCAAACCACGGCCTATTTCGTGTTCCGGCCCATCCTTGGCATGGTTACGGCACTCGCCATCTACATTCTGGCGAAAGCCGGTGTTCTCGTGGTCGCGGAAGCTCGCACGTCGGCATCCCAAAGCGCGGCACTGAGCCCGTTTTTCATTTCCTTCCTTGCGATCATTTCCGGACTGCTCTCGGAGAATGCGATTGCCAATATCCGCAAGGCCGGAGAAAATTTTTTGCGCCCTGTCGATCCGACCGGTGTCCGCAGATGGGCAATTCGCGTAAAGGATGCGATGAAGGAAGCGGGCAATAAGAAAACCGCCGATCTTCTGCCCTTCCTCGATCATCCGAAAGGGGAAATCGAAGACTGGATTGAAGGTCGAAAGGACGTGCCGGAAAATGCGCAGCATGTAATCTCCGCCTGGCTTGGCAAACCGGCCCGGGAATTGTTCACCGACATCAAACCGGCGTAAAAGCCGCCGCCGGGTGATCCGTCGGCGCGTTATCGACGCTGCTTACTGAATTCGATCCGGAATCCGACGGGTGTGGCCCGGAGCTGAGGCTGGGCTAAAGAGCCTCGCCGGCAAAGACCGTCTCCTTGCATGATGTGCCTGCCGCGCGCAACCGCGTGCAAAGCAGCGCCGCGCCTGCGGCATTGGGGAACGGACCGGCGATCAGCGTCAACTCGTCCGTCGGCGGGGATCCGGCAAGCGCGCCATTGCGTCGTCTTGGCTCCAGCGACCCAAGCAGTATTTTGTGGCGGCCGCTCAACGCCTCCCACTGTTTTTTCAACGCGTCGGCCGACTTGTCGCTTGCCAATTCGACGCCAAACAGCGTTTGCGTTGACTCTTCGACGCCGGCAACCGGGATTGGCGAGGCGCTGATCAATTCATCGCCAAAGCCGTCTTCGGGCAGCGGAAGGTAGCTGACGGTAACGGTTGGCAGAGCGGGAGATTGCAATTTTTTCTCGCGCAAACTGCCGGTTATACGGGGTTCTTGAGTTTGTGGTGGAAGCGCCGATGTGGCGGGTCCAAATGCACTCTCGACCAGTTCAATGCGCTGGTGCAGCTCCCGGTTGCGCCGCTTCAACGCCTCGATCTGCTGGCGAAGTCCGGCGACCTCGGTCCGCAATGCCTCCAGGGATGCATTTCGCGCCGGGCGCGGCGTTTCCCTCTCGGCGAGGCTGGCGATGGGAGAAAGCGGTCTTCCGCCCGATATTTCCCTCGAAGCAGTGCTGGCGGCGCGGTCTTCACTGTGAAAGGCGAAAAGAAACGCCAGATAGGCGACCGCGAAAACGGACAGGACCATCCAGGCGAAAACATGCCGCTTGAAGGTCCAGATCGCTTTCATATTGCGCTTTCGCGTATCGGCGGCCCGTCTCGCCGTTGGTGCGCGCAGTTGTTGTGAAACGCCGGTGCATCAAGCCGCGCGGGTCTTGGCGATGGTAAGCGGTTGGACATGGACAAAAACCATGGGCCAGTTTGAGAATTGCGGCGAATCGTCATGTTTCAGAGTGTCTGACTCGTAACCCGGGGTCAATTGAACGGCGGCGGACCGAGAAGCCGGCATTTATGCGGTTCGAGAACGTATATGCGCTGTGCCCGAAAAGCCGCCCGGGCCGGCATCAGACCGTCAACCCGGGTGAGCGGGTTTACTGAAATTGGCACCTGGTTTTCCTGCCGCTCGCGCCCGCCCCGGCGATCATCCTTGGGGCATTAATCGAGTATTAGCGAAGCGTGCCGATAATCATGCGGGATTTGTCACGTGATTTAACGTGGAAACCGACGAATCCGTTGTGACAAACGGCAGTTTGACACCATTTTCCCGGGAGAATGAAATTTGAACCGGTCCAGCGATGTTGCCTCCCTCGATGCGCCGTTTGAGCCATTGGAGAGGAGGGCGGAGCACCGAAAAGCAGTCGCTATTCACGCCTTCGCTTCCGACACGAACAGCAAATATGATGTCAAATGCGTCATCCGGGATGTGTCTCCGAGCGGCTGCAAAATCGTGTCCAACGGCATGGAGGATTTGCCTGACATAATCTATCTCCTGCCGGAGGGTTTCGAAAAACCCATACTTGCGCGAATTGTTTGGCGGCAGAAGAATATTGGTGGCGTTCGCTTCCTTTCCGACAACAAGGAAGAGGAATGTCTCCTGATCAATCCTCTCGATGGCCTTGATGATCGCCAACACTCTTCGGAAATCGGGAAAGCAACACTCCAATCCTGTTCGCGGACGAACGGCTTTCGAGACCGATTTCAGTTTTTTGCCGCGCGCCGGAACAGAAAAGCGCACGATGCCAAAGCGCCCGCGAATGATAAACGCAGGAGCGCCGTTGGCGACTTTGTCTCGATGATCGTTCATGAGTTGCGCACACCCCTGACGTCGATCCTGGGATCTCTTGGCTTGATGAAGAGCGGCGCCGGCGCCGGTTCGCCCGGCAATACCTCGTCGCTCGTCAATATCGCGCACCGAAACGCCCAAAAACTGTCTGCAATGGTCAACGATCTGCTTCACCTGGGTAAGGCTGAGTCCGGGAAAATGGAGTTTGAATTTCGATCTGTCGATGTTGTGGCATTGGCCCGCGAATCCGTCGATCTGAATGAGCCCTATGCGGCAAAGTATGGCGTCCATTTTTGTGTGGAGGATAAAGTCGGCCGAGCTCATGTGCGCGCTGATGCAACGAGGCTGGAGCAGGTGTTGACCAACCTTCTGTCAAACGCCGCCAAATTCTCGCCCGAGGGTCAGGCCGTGGATGTCATTGTGGAGCGGCGCGGAGCACATATCCGGGTTGCGGTTCGTGACCGAGGTTTGGGGATCGCGCAGGAAAAGCAGGATCAAGTGTTCCAGAAATTTGTTCAAGTCGGGAGCCACGATGGCCGCGAAAAGCATGGCACCGGACTTGGCTTGAGTATTTGCAAGTCGATCGTCGAGCAGCATGGAGGAAGCCTCCAGATCGAGTCCGAGCTCGGTTCCGGGTCGACATTTTTCTTTGAACTCCCGGAAATCGATGCGGGCGGCAACGCAAATGAGGGGCTGGCGGCCGAGTAATTTCGGGCGCGGCTGCCAAAGCGCGGATCAGCCGGGAAGCCGGTAAAGACGCAAAAAACCAAGCACAGCGATAAAAATTGCCGTCCGTCCGGGCGCAACGATCCAATGCGTGGATTCTGGCTTTGAACCAGCTTGGCAGATCGATATCGTAGAGCGTTTGCAATTAGACGTCGGAATCGGCCAAATTAGCAAATTGCGGCTGTTCTGGTTGCGCATCGGCTCGGATACGCCGCCGCAAAAAACGCATGCGCTTCAGAACACACTTAACGGCTGCTGTTTTCAATGTTTACGGTAAACGGATTGGCAAGCTTGGATTAGGGTGGCGCGCTTGTGTATGATTGGTATTCTTCGCAGTGTGCGTTTCGTTGTAAAGCGCTGTTGGCGCTGTGCGTAAATTTCAGTGTGACTTGTGGCGTATGGGTGGCGCATTGTCCTCGTGCGATTCGGTCGGCAACCATTACATTGGGCCTAAGGCGGATTCCGGATGAAGGATTTTAGTCCATTCAAATGGCTTTTGGGTTTGATTGCGGTTCTGTTCGTCGCGCTTATCGTTGTTGCGGGGGAAGGGCCGCGGATTGAGCAGGATCTCACCAAACGTTCGGCCCAAGCTCTCGAGCAGAATGGGTTTTCCTGGGCCGAGGTGACATTCAACGGGCGTGACGGCGTGTTGACGGGTACCGCTTTCGACCGCCACGAACGCAACGCGGCCCGCAAAGTGGTAAGCCAGATCCGCGGTGTCGGGACAATGCAAGACCGCGCCGAACTGTTGCCTGGCATCAGCCCTTACACATGGCGGGCCTCCCGAAAAGAGGATCGAATCAGGATCAAGGGCCATGTTCCCACCAAGGCGGACCAGCAGACCATTCTGGGGATTATCAAGGCGACGATGCCGGATCTGCAAATCGAAGACCGCACGAAATTTGCATCTGGTGTTCCACCCAAGCAAAACTGGCTGGGAGCGATCAGCTTTGCGCTCAATCAGTTAAGTCATCTCGAAAACGGATCTGTGCTGCTCTCGGATATGTCGCTGAACGTTGCCGGACAGGCCATCGATCAAACCTCTTATTCGGCGATATCGAATGCGCTTACATCACCATTGCCCGCGGGCCTGACGTTGGCGCATCAGGAGATAGCACCGCCAAGAACGGAATTCTATTCCCTGGCGATCCAGTACACAGGGAGCACGGTCATGCTTTCCGGGCACGTGCCAAGCGAGTTGTTCCGCAAAACTCTTACCGACAAGGTCGGCGAGGAATTTACCGGTGTCAAAATCGACGATGCAATGGTGTTGACTTCGGGCCCGCCGAAAGGATGGGGCGATGCGGCGCTCGCGGCGATTGCCCTGCTTTCCCGCCTCGAACAGGGTAATGTGAAAATGCGCGAAAAGGATCTGACAATCGAAGGCACCGCCGCCGATGCGGCTACCGCCGCTGAACTCTCCAAATTGATTCGCGAAACGCTTCCCGAACACTACAAGCCCGTGGAAAAGATTGAAGTCCGCAACAGCAAGGGCTGAACACAGCGCTCAGGACCCCGGTCTGGCGGCAGGCTGACAGAGCTCTGGCGAAAACCGCAGACAGGTGGATGCGGCAACGGTGAACATATTTTCACTTTTTCCGGCCAATCTGAGGCGCTGATGATCACAGTCCGGATAGGCTCCAAACGCCGCCGCGCGTATTCCGGGATACGGATCGTTACCGGGGAGGTATTCCGTGGAATTCCTGATTGTTGAACTGCTGCCCTACATTGTCCTGGTTTTGGTCATCGGCATTATTGTCGGCTGGTTTACAGGAAAACCGGCCAGTTGATTCACTCGATTGGAATTTGAGCGTCGGACACAGGCTGATGGCGACATTCGCACTACAAACAGTGCTCATTTTATCGGCGGCGTATTTTCTCGGCTGCATGGCCGGGTGCGGAATGCGCGGTTTTCGCGATCGCCGGCAGCGGGCAGGGCCGAAAGGCAAGTGAGACGCGAGCGTGGGATATAGCGACGGGTCAAACGCGATCAGCGTCGGCTGAGGCGATAAATTTGCCGATCAACTCCATAGTGAGGTGATCCCGCAGCAGGGGCGGGTGGCCCTGATCGGGCACGGTATGTGCTGTCATGGCTGAATGACACTTTGCCATTTGCGCGACAGTCGCTTCGCCGAGCAGATCCGAATTCTCGCCGCGAAGCACAAGAGTGGGCGCATGCGCCAGGGCCTGGAATTGCGGCCACATTTTAGGAATCTTTTTGGTCAGGTCGATTTTTTCCATTGCGTTGGCAAGCTTCGGGTCATAGTCCGACTGCGGCCGTCCATCGGCGTCGGCAAACATCTGCCGGGCAATCTGTTCCCATTCATCGTCCTCGATATAGGGAAAAAACTGCTCGTTCATATTCTTGATGATTGCTCCGGCTTCTTCCCAGCTTGCGGGCACGGGTGTCTTTCCGACATATCCTTTTATGCGCGCCAGGCCGCCTGTTTCGATCACCGGGCCGATATCGTTCAGGATGCAGACGGAGATCGCGGTCGGCCGCATCACCGCCATCAGCATGGCAATAATTCCGCCGCGCGACGTGCCGATCACGCAGGCTTCATGGAGCCCCGCGATGGTCATGAAATTCAGCGTGTCCAGCAGCTCTATATAGGGCGTGTAATTGCCCCAGTTGCTGTCATGGTCCGACTGACCGCGGCCGCGATAGTCGATGCAATAGACATCGCGCTTGCGCCCGGCGGTTTCGCTCAGATAGGTGGCGAGAAGGTGGAAGTCCTTCGCGTTTCGTGTGAGCCCAGGCAGACAAAGGACGGGGCGAAAACCACTTTTCGGAGCCGCATAGCGGCGGGCATAAAGGCGCAGACCATCATGGGATGAATAGTGGCCTTCACTCCAGTTCGGGATTTCGTCGGTTCGATTCATGGGTTTCCGATTGTGGCGGCCAAACAGGCGGGACGGAATGATCAGTGCGCGCGCCTGCCGGCGCCGGCGGATAGTGGCAAGTCAGGCGGAAATACTCAAGCGCGCAAACCGGCGTAAGGCGGCAACATCCGGGGATTGCCGCTCCTGGCACAAACTGCCGGCAGGTTGAATAAGCGGTAGCGGATCAATTTTGCGCGGTCGCCTTGGCCGGGCTCGTTTCCGCCGCCGCCTCGGCGGGTGGCTCATAGCGGTTCAGATCCTCAATCAGCCGGAGCGCATTCTCAGCTCCCTCGAGCCGGGACCGGAATATCTGCACGGTAGTGAGAATCTTCTGGATATAATGACGCGTCTCGGTGAAAGGAACGCGTTCCACCCAGTCGATCGGATCGATTCCCGGGTCTCGAGGATCGCCGGCTTGCTCGATCCACTCCTTCACGCGCCCGCCTCCTGCATTATAGGCCACGAGCGAAAGAATATAGGAGCCTTGATAGCTGTCCAGCAGATCGCGCAGATGTGCGACGCCGAGCATCATGTTGTAGGCCGGATCCTGCGTGAGCTTCGATCTGCGGTATTTGACCTTGTGCTGCCGGGCCACCATCTGCGCGGTTCGCGGCATCAGTTGCATCAGTCCGCGCGCTCCGACAGGACTTTTGGCCTTTGGATTGAACTCGCTTTCCTGGCGCGAGAGCGCATGCAGGAAGGCCTCTTCCACCGGTCCGGTCAGTTTCTTGTAATCGGGCAGAAGGCCAATGGGAAAAGCATATTCCGCCGTTGGCAGGCCCCGGTTGAAGGCGATCTTGCCAAGCCGGACGCTGGCATGCGGCTGGCCCATGGATACCGCCAGTTCGGCAAGCAGGACCACTTCACCCGCCGAGTTGAGGGTCCGGGCCAACTGGTGAAAAAAGATCGGGCTCAGTTTTATCAGTCCGGCAGACCGGATGACGGCAATCGCTTTGACCGCGTCGCGCGAAGCAAACCTTTTTATCTCTTCAGCGGTTGGTTGCGGCGGCGCTGCCACAGGCAGCGATTCCGGTCTCCTGGACAGGGACTGGCGCGCCAGCTGCCCATAATAGGTGAAGCGATGGGTAGCCGCGTTGGTGAAATGCTCCGTGGCGTCTTCCTCTCGCCCCGCCGCTTGCGCGGCGCGGCCGAGCCAGTATTCGCCGCGCGCGATCGGTTTGGGCGTGCGCGCCGATGTCCTGAGCGCCAGGAAATGTTTTCGCGCGTCATCGGCTTTGCCAAGAAAACGCAGAGCGATCCAGCCCGCCAGGAATTCAGCCTCGGCATAATATTTACCGCTCAGCGGCCCATGGTCGCGGGCAATTGCATAGGCGATTTCCGGATGCCCGGCATTCAGGGCGCCGCGGCAATTAATGCGGCGTTCGACCCACCATTCGTCGAGGTCCAGCAGTTGACCCGGCTCGTTCGGTGCATCGCGCAGACGGGTCCAGGCTTCCTCTTCCTTGTCGTGTCGGCGCAGCCACTGAATACGGGAAAAATAAAAACCGATGTCATCCTTGGTGTGGGCGTCGGGAATTGCAGCCAGGAGTTTAGCGGCTGTTTTCTGGCGTTGAACCACGGCAACGCGCGCTTTGATTTTCTTCAATTCGGCCTTGGGCAGCAGGCTTGCGGTGCGCAGAGCCGCGGCGACTTTGCTCTTGCGGTCCTGATAGAGCAGACGGTCGACGCGGGCCTTGTGGTCGGCTGCATCAAGCATCCCGCCAAATTTTGCGAGGATGGCTTTCTCGATTTTTCCATTCAGATTATGATTGCGCCAGGCCTCGGCGATAAGCGCTTTCGCTTTTCCCTTTTCTCCCGCCGCAAGATGCATGGCGGCGAGCGCAGCGTTGCCCGCCCCGGTCTGAGGTCTGGAGTCGGCGAAAAACGCCCGTATCGTTCGCGCATCCGACCTGTTCAGAAACAAGGCTCTTTCGGCATTGCGGCGCAGTCGCCGATGGCCGGGCCATTGGGGATTCGCAACCCGGAAGGCCTCGATGTCGGCGGCCTTTGCATCGAGGCCGCTGCTTCGGAAATAGTACCAATATGCGAGCTTTTTCGCCGCCGGGTGCTTGAGCCGTTTGATTTGCGCACGCGCGTCCGGGTAGCGGTGTTTGTAAACCGCGCTGATCGCGGATTTAAGAGCGGTGCGGTCGTGTTTGGACAGGTTGAATTCCAGTATCGGCTTCAGGGCCGCGGCCGCGTCGAACGCCTTTTTTTTCGGCGCCGGGACAGCCTGGTCTTGCGCTTGTGCGCCGGGTTCGCCATTGCCCGCGCGTTTCGGGTTGACGTCGGGCAGGGGTATGGTGGCCCGCTTTGCGGCCGCCGCGGCGCCGTTGGCCGGACTGCTTGCCAGAAGACCGGCGACAAGCAAGGTCACACATATTGTGAGTCCAGAACGCATCTGCTGTTTGATTTCCGTCTTGCCCGCGAAAGCTGCCCGCCATCCCCCGCCGGAATGGCGAACGGACCTGATTATCCGGCCCTTATTCCTGAATATGGTTCGTCCGTGGGCCAGGTTCAATTCGCATTGTCATTCGGATGAGTAGAATCTAGCGGACATTCCGGCGGAATGATGACGCCGGCAATTATAATCTAACGGTTTTCTTGCCGCTTTTGCGACAAGCGACTATTGTCGGCGCTCGTCGAGCGCAGCCAAATTTTGCCGGGTCTGTCCGGCGCGCGCAACGGTTATCGGGAGCTTGAGGTTCATGCGTTTTAAAGGGTCTTTCACAGCGCTGGTCACGCCATTCAAGAATGGTGGCGTGGACGAAGAAGCGTTCCAGCAGTTTGTGGACTGGCAGATAGAGCAGGGGACGAACGGTCTTGTTCCGGTTGGAACGACGGGCGAGTCGCCGACGCTCAGCCATGAGGAGCACAAGCACGTCGTCGAGCTGTGCATCAAGGCGGCGGACGGGCGTGTGCCGGTGATCGCGGGTGCGGGATCCAACAGCACGGCTGAGGCGATCGATTTTACCAGACATGCCAAGCAGGCCGGCGCCGACGGGGTTCTGGTTGTGACCCCCTATTACAACAAGCCGACCCAGGAAGGCCTCTATCTGCACTATAAGGCGATCAACGACGCCGTCGATTTGCCGATTATCATTTACAATATTCCCGGACGCAGCGTGGTCGACATGTCCGTGGCGACGATGGCGCGGCTGTTCAAGCTGCCCAACATCGTTGGCGTGAAAGATGCGACCGCCGATCTGGCGCGTGCGAGCCAGCAGCGCGCGGCGATGGGGCCGGAGTTTATTCAGCTCACTGGCGAAGACGCCACCGCGCTCGGTTTCATGGCGCATGGCGGCGTCGGGGCGATTTCGGTCACCTCCAATATCGCACCCGCGCATTGCGCGGAATTCCAGACTGCGTGTCTTGCCGGCGACTTTTCCCGCGCGCTGGAGATACAGGACCGGCTCATGCCGGTGCATGACGCCATGTTCGTGGAGGCCAATCCCGGACCGGTGAAATATGCCGCGGAACGTCTTGGGCTGTGCGGCGCGGAGACAAGGCTTCCGCTCGCCCCCTTATCCGATGCGGCGAAAAAGACGGTAGATGACGCCCTGGTGTCCGCCGGTCTGCTGAACGGATAAAGCGCAGCGTCCGGGAGGCCATGATGGCGAAAAAGGGCGATGGCCGAAAGGCGGTCGCCGAAAACAGGAAGGCCCGGCGCGACTACCATATCGAGGAAACCTTCGAAGCCGGGCTGATGCTGGTCGGCACCGAAGTAAAATCGCTGCGCTCGGGTAAGGCGAATATCGCGGAGTCCTACGCGTCCGACGAGAATGGGGAGTTGTTTCTGTATAACGCCCATATTCCCGAATATGCGCAGGCGAGCCGGTCCAACCATAGTCCCCGCCGTCCCCGGAAGCTCTTGCTGCACCGGCGCGAGATGCACAAGCTTATCGTCGGTATCCAGCGCGAGGGCATGACGGTTGTGCCGCTGCGCCTCTACTTCAATGACCGGGGCATCGCAAAACTGGAAATCGCCCTGGCCAAGGGCAAGAAGCTGCATGACAAGCGCGAGACGGAGAAGCGCCGTGACTGGGACCGTCAGAAGGCGCGCCTGATGCGGGAAAAGGGATAGACGATGAGCAAGAATCTGCTGGAGTTGCCGGGAGATCTGCCGGTTCCCGAAGACGACGGCGCAGCGGCTCATCTGAAGGGCGCCCGTCTGCCCGATATCGCTTTGGCATCGACCATGGGCGGCGCAGTGGTGCTGTCGCAGGTGCCCGGCCGCACGGTAATCTACGCCTTCCCTCGCACGGGCGTGCCCGGCGAGCCATCGCTCGACGATAATTGGGAGGCTATTGCGGGCGCGCGCGGCTGCACGCCGGAATCCTGTGCCTTCCGCGACCATCATGAGGAATTGCGGGCCGCCGGTGCCGAGGTGTTCGGATTGAGTACGCAGGACACGGCCTTTCAGCGCGCCGCGGTCGAACGGTTGCATCTGCCCTTCGCACTGCTAAGCGACGATCGGCTCGAATTAGCGCGGGCCCTCAAGCTTCCGACTTTCCTTGCCGGCAATACAACGAAGGTAGTCCTGCACAAGCGCTTCACGCTGATGCTGCGCGACGGTGCGATCGAGCATGTCTTCTATCCGGTTTTTCCGCCGGACGGGCATGCGGAGGAAGTGCTGGCGTGGCTGCGGGCGAATCCAGCCTGAGTCCAGGGCATGGATTCGCAGCTGCCGCGCATGGTCTTTCAGAGGATGTCTTCCTCGGCGGCCTCGACCGAGATGCCCATCTTGTCGAGGCCGTCTTCCAGATAGTCGGCAAGCAGCGGAATGCCGAGCAGATAGTCTTCCGTCTTGTTGACCTTTTCCGACTTCGCCGTCTCAACGGCTTCCGAAAATTCTTCAGCCGAGAAGGAACCGCGCCCGACCCAGGCCAGTGCGACAAGGTTGGCTTGTTCGTCGTCATTGAGTCCGCCAATGAACTGAGCCGCCTCGCTTCGCGTCGCGTCGCCGGCAAAATCTTCAAGGATGCTGTCGCTGTCGCTGTCGGATGTGCCTTCTTCCTCCCAGGCATCGACCTTTGCATCGAATTCGCGTGCCTTAACGATGACATGCGCAACTTTTTGTGGAGAAATCTCAAGCATCCCATGTGCTCCTGGATCGATGGCAGAACGCCTATGATCGTAAGCCTATCACAATGGCCGCGACTTGATTTGCGACAAGTTGCTACAAGGCGGACAGGCGCTGGGCAATCTTGTCGAAAACGGATTCGAACATTTCGGTGGTCAGCCGCCTGGTGTTGGTGTTGTAGCGCGAGCAGTGATAGCTGTCGAAAAGCACAAGCCCCTGGTCGTCGAGCGCGTGCTCCGCGCCATGACCGAAGCGGTATGCCGCCTTGCGAAGGTTCAGCGCGGCCAATGTGCTGTCATGAGCGATGCGGCCGAGCGCGAGCAGAAGTTTCAACTTCGGAAGCGCCGCGACCCGCGCGGCGAGATAGGGTCTGCACGCTGAAATTTCCGGTCCTGTGGGTTTGTTCTTGGGCGGGACGCAGCGCACCGCATTGGTAATCATGCAGTCCTTCAGTTCCAGGCCGTCATCGGCGCGGGCGTCGTAGCTGCCGCGGGTCAGGCCGTATTTGCGGAGCGTCGCATAGAGCAGATCGCCGGCATAGTCGCCGGTGAAGGGCCGGCCGGTCCTGTTGGCTCCTTTCAGGCCCGGCGCCAGCCCGACAATCAGCAGCCGGGCATCCTCGGGGCCGAATGAGGGAACGGGAGCATTGAACCAAACCGGATTTTCCGCAGTGTTATCCACACGGTAT
>JAJFHO010000055.1 GCA_021775575.1 Hyphomicrobiales bacterium | reverse complement strand
ATGTCCATCCCCGCCTTGATGGCGTGATAGAGGAACACCGAATGCATCGCCTCGCGCACCAGATTGTTGCCGCGGAAGGAAAAGGAAAGATAGGAAACGCCGCCCGACACAAGAACATGGGGGAGCTTTTCCTTGATTTCGCGGGTCGCCTCGATGAAGCCGAGCGCGTAATTATTATGCTCCTCGATGCCTGTGGCGACGGCGAAGATATTGGGATCGAAAATAATATCTTCCGGCGGGAAGCCGACCTTTTCGGTCAACAGCTTGTAGGCGCGCTCGCAAATCTCGAATTTGCGCTCCGGTGTCTCCGCCTGCCCTTCTTCGTCAAAGGCCATGACGACCACGGCGGCGCCATAGCGCAAGACCTTGCGGGCCTGCTCGATAAACGGCTCCTCGCCTTCCTTCATGCTGATCGAATTGACGATCGCCTTGCCCTGAACGCATTTCAGCCCGGCCTCGATAACCGTCCATTTCGATGAGTCGATCATCACCGGAACGCGGGCGATATCCGGCTCCGCCGAGATCAGGTTCAGGAAAGTCTGCATCGCCTGCTCGGAATCGAGCAGGCCCTCATCCATATTCACATCGATGATCTGCGCGCCATTTTCCACTTGCTGGCGCGCGACCTCGACCGCGGCGGTATAATCGTCGGCCTCGATCAGTTTGCGGAATTTGGCCGAGCCGGTGACGTTGGTCCGTTCGCCAATATTGATAAAACTAGAGCCTGCGTTGGTCATGTCGGTAATACGCCTTTGGAGGGTCAGTCGTGCACGAATGGCTCAAGGCCCGACAGCCGCATCTTGTGCTGCAGCTGGGGAACCTTGCGTGGTGGATATTTGGCGACAGCCTGCGCGAGCGCGCGAATATGATCGGGCGTCGTGCCGCAGCAACCGCCGACCATGTTGACGAGCCCGTCGTTGGCCCACTCTTCGAGCTTGGGCGCGAAATCCTCGGGCTCTTCGTCATATTCGCCAAGCTCATTCGGCATGCCGGCATTGGGATAGGCGGTCACCAGCACTTCCGCCTCTTCCGCCAGGTCGGAAACCGCCGGACGCAACTGGTCAGATCCGAAAGAACAATTCATGCCGATCGAAAAAGGCTTGAGATGCCGCATCGAATACCAGAAGGCCTCCGTAGTCTGGCCCGACAGATTGCGCCCCGACAGGTCGGTGATGGTGCCCGAAATCATGAGCGGCAACTCGATACCCACTTCCTCAAACACCTGTTGGACCGCAAAGCCCGCCGCCTTGGCGTTGAGCGTGTCGAATATGGTCTCGATCATGATGGTATCCGCGCCGCCCTCGATCAGCCCGCGTGTCTGCTCAGAATAGGCCACGACCAATTCATCAAAGGTTACGTTGCGGAAGCCCGGATTGTTCACATCGGGCGAGATCGACGCGGTTCGGTTGGTTGGGCCGATTGCGCCGACGACAAACCGGGGTTTGTCAGGCGTTTTTTCGCTCCAGGCGTCAGCGACGTCACGAGCGAGACGCGTCGCCTCCAGGTTAAGTTCATAGGCAATCGATTCCAGCCCATAATCGGATTGTGAAATCGTCGTGGCGTTGAAGGTGTTGGTTTCAATCAAATCGGCGCCGGCATCGAAATAGGCGTCGTGGATTTCGCGAATGATGTCTGGTTGGGTCAGGACCAGAAGGTCATTATTGCCTTTCAAATCCTGGGGCCAATCGGCATAGCGCTCACCGCGATAATCTTCTTCCACCAGCTTGTAGCGCTGGATCATGGTGCCCATGGCACCATCCAGAATCAGAATATGATTCTTAACGGCTTCGCGAAGCGCCGCTATGCGTTCCTCACGCGTCATGATGCTACCTTTTCTTCCGCCGGAACCTGCGCGCGCATGCCCAGCAAATGGCAGATTGCGAAGATCAGGTCGGCCCGGTTTAGCGTGTAAAAATGAAAATCACTGACCCCCTGCGCCGCCAGGCCCGACACTTGCTCGGCAGCGATGGTCGCGGCGACGTATTTGCGGGTTTCGGGATCGTTGTCCAGCCCTTCATAGCGGTTGGCGATCCGGCTCGGCATATGCGTACCGCAGGCGGCGGCGAACTTGGCCACCTGCTTGAAATTGAGGATCGGAATAAAACCCGGCGTAATGGGAATGTCGATGCCCGCTGCGCGAACCCGGTCCAGATAGCGGAAATATAGGTCGTTATCGAAAAAGAACTGGGTGATGGCGCGCGTCGCGCCCGCGTCGACCTTGGCTTTCAGCGTATCGATATCGGCGGCAAAATCCGGGCTGTCGGGATGCTTTTCGGGATAAGCGGAAACAAAGACCTCGAAATCCGCAATCCGCTTGATTCCGAAAACCAGATCGGCGGCATTGCTATACCCGCCAGGATGCTGGCTATACGCTTTGCCTTCATCATCCGGCGCATCGCCGCGCAGGGCCACGATTTGGCGCACGCCAAGTTTCCAATAGTCCCTGACCACCTCGTCAACCTCGTCGCGCGTGGCCCCGACACAGGTCAGATGCGCCGCAGGTGTCAGCGCCGTTTCCTTCAGGATACGGGCAACCGTGGCATGGGTCCGCGCCCGGGTGGAGCCGCCAGCCCCATAAGTCACTGAAATGAAATCCGGTGAAAGCGGTTCGAGCCGCCGGATCGCCTGCCAGAGCGTTTGCTCCATTTTTTCCGTCTTGGGCGGAAAAAACTCAAAGGACACGCGCAAGTCCGTGCCTTTTTGCCCCTTGTCGAAGCCTCGCGACATTATTGGACCACCTCCAGATTGGCCGCACCCGCCTTGGCGGGCGCAGTCTGATTTCCCTCTGCCTTGCGCGCCAGCCACAACAGCACCGTGAGCTTGCCGGAATCGACATCCTTGGCCGGCTCAAGATTGTGCTGGCTTTCAAGGCTCAAGCCGAGCCTGCCGAACCAGCGCTGCATATGGCGCGGCTCGATACCCAGCCGCCGATGGGCGAATTCATCGCGCAGATATTCCAGATCATGGGGCGCGAAATCGACCACCAAAAGCCGTCCGCCCGGTTTGAGAATGCGGGCCGCCTCGCGCAGCACGCCGGCCGGATCGTCGAGGAAGTGCAGCACCTGATGAAGCACCACCGCATCCGCCTCGCCATCGGGAAGACTCAGGCTGAGCAGGTCGCCATAGCGCACCTGGCAATGGGCAAGGCCGCCCGCTTCCAGCCTGGCGCGGGCATAGGCCAGCATGTCAGGATTGATGTCAAAGCCGATGCCGCGGGCGACCCGGTCGCCGAAAAGCTCCAATATGCGGCCCGTCCCGGTGCCGAGATCGGCCAGGACATCGAACGGACCGTCGCCCAACGCCTCCGCCATGGCGTCTTCCACTTGCAGCTCCGCGACATGCAGCGTGCGGATAGCGTCCCACTCGCCGGCATGTCTCTTGAAATAGCCTTGTGCGGCGTCCGCGCGTTCGCGCTTCACATCTTCGGCCCGCGACCGGTCCCGCGCCAGCACGGGGTCGCTCCAGTCGAGCGCACCGACTATGGAACGCACGAGCGCCGCCGGCCCATCGCCCTCGCCCAGGCGGAAATAGACCCAGCTTCCCTCGCGGAAGCGCTCGATCAGACCGGCTTCGGTAAGCAGCTTCAGATGGCGGGAAATGCGCGGTTGGCTCTGTCCCAGTATGCGGGTCAGATCCTTCACATTCAATTCTCCGGCCGCAAACAGGGCAAGCAACCGCAACCGCGTCGACTCGCCCGCCGCCTTCAGTCCCGCAAGAAGTTGTGTCGCCGACAGTTTCTCGTCCATAGCTCTCATATATCCGACTATAGCCGAAAAGATATAAAGATATCTTTATATGTCAAGAGACGATGGACAAAAAGTTCGGCTCCTTCCCGATAGCCTGTTGAGCCAACCGGGGCGGAACCCGCGCCGGCGGCATCGGGTTGTGAGCTAAAACAGTTTTTCCGGCGCTTCGCCCGTAATCGCGATCCGGTAACAGGCAAGGACGCCCTTTGAGCGGATCAGCTTTTCGATGGCTGCCGAGAACAGCAGGCCACCGGCCCGGGTCGCCTCGGATTCCCCCTGGTTGATCACCTTGAAGGTCGCGGCGCTGCAGGGATCGAATGTACCGAATGACAAATAAAAATAACCATGGAGCACAATAAACAGGGCCAGGATCAGGCCGATTAAACCCCGCAGCATCATTTTTCCTTTTTTTTGCGAGCCGCGTCGCTCGATATTGTCGCGGTTATCCACCTTGTCATGGGACATGTGATGCCACGATCTGGGATAAATAATATCACGCGATTCGCACCAAGGGCTCGCCGATTGCAGATAAATCAGAAAAACTGTTTTCAGGCTGGGCCAGCAACAGTTTGTCCATGCATGGATAATGGCTTTTCCCGGAAGGCCGGGAGATGTGGCTGTCGCCCGCCTTCGCCCGGCAAGGCGTCCAAAGCATGCCGAAAGGCGGCTTTATCCCGTTTTCACGTCTGGATTCCGTCTTATTCCGCCGCTAGGGTAGCCGTCATGCACTGGCGCCTGGAAACGGCGGGGATGGACGATCAATGACACTTCTTTCAGCTGTTGCCCGAGGCAGCCATTTCAGACTTTCCGCTCTAACCGCCCTTGTCGCAGCCATGATGACGCTCGGGCTCGCAAGCGCCAGCGTCGCGGCAAGCGACCGGCCCGCCGCCTATGTCCGCACGGTCGCCAAGGAAATTATGGCGGCGGTGAGATCCGGCTCGCCCTACACAATGGCGAACGTTATCCGCCGCCATGGCGATCTGCCCGATATCAGCCTGTATTCGCTGGGCAGCTACCGCAAAGGCCTGCCGCGCAGCCGCCGCACGTCCTTTTATGACGGCGTCGCCCGCTTCATGGCGCGCTATTTCATTGCCCAGTCGAAAATGTACGCGGTCGCGAAGATCGACGTCCTCACCCCCAGCGCCCGCGCCGACTGGGGCTACAAGGTCGACAGCCGGTTCACGCTGAGGAACGGAAGCACCTACACCGTGCGCTGGCTCATCGTACCGCGCGGCAAAGGCTACAAGATACGCGACGCCAGCCTGCTCGGCTTCTGGCTGACGCCCTTCCAGAAGCGGCTGTTCGAGGACTATATCTCGGAACATGGCGGCAAGGTCACCGCCCTGCTCGCGGTGCTGGGGAGTTAGGGGCCAGCCTCACGCTTTAACGCCCGAACTTCTTATATTTGATCCGTTTGGGAATGATCGAATCATCACCCAGGCGGCGTTTCTTGTCTTCTTCATAATC
>JAJFHO010000054.1 GCA_021775575.1 Hyphomicrobiales bacterium | reverse complement strand
AACCCGGACTTAAAGCGGTGTTATCCTTGCCATTCAGGGAAGTGGACGGCAAAGTCGCCTCCGGCCCGCCATACCTCGGCGCGCCTGGCTGACCAACATCGCGACACGGGGCAGGCTTGGGGGCATTTTTCGAACAGATTGGGCAAACGCCGCCGGCGCATGATGCGGACAAAGCGGCGCGCACGCTTGAAGAACTCGCCTCCGCGTGCGCCGGGCGCGAGGAGGTTGCCGGGCTTGCCGAATTGCTTACTTCATCCGCGCCGGTCCGCGCGCTTCTGACTTCGGTTTTTGGCAGCTCTCCTTATCTCACGGGTCTGGCCACGCGTGATCCCGAGGGCCTGCAGGATTGGCTTGCGTCGGATCCGCATGATTGTTTTGACCGCCTTGGCGAAGCCCTGCAACAGGGCATGGCAAACGCCGCGAATCGAGACGAGGCGATGCGCTCGTTGCGGCTCTACAAGCAGCGTGTGGCCTTGTGGCTGGCGCTGGCCGATATTGGCAATGTCTGGGGCGTCGATCAGGTCACCCATGTGCTGAGTGAAGCGGCGGGCACGGCCATTTCCGCTGCCGTGCGATATCTGTTTGCCCAAGCGGCGCAAGCGGGCAAATTCACCCCATCCGACCCGGCCGTTCCGGAAGCCTCCAGCGGCTATTTTGTCCTTGGCCTCGGAAAGCTCGGCGCCTTCGAGCTCAACTATTCCAGCGACGTCGATCTGATCATTTTTTACGACACCCAGCGCGCGGCGCTTGCCGACGGTATCGAACCGGCCCCCTTCTTTGTCCGGCTCACCCGGGACCTGGTCTCGCTGCTGCAGGAGAGAACTGCGGCCGGTTATGTGTTTCGTACCGATTTAAGGCTGCGCCCGGACCCCGGCGCCACGCAAGTCGCCCTCTCGACCGACGCGGGGTTCAGCTATTATGAGAGTTTTGGTCAGAACTGGGAGCGTGCGGCGCTCATCAAGGCGCGCGTCGTCGCGGGCGACCATGAGGCGGGTGAGGAGTTTCTGGAACAGCTCGCACCTTTTGTCTGGCGCAAATATCTGGACTATGCCGCGATCGCCGATATCCACACGATGAAACGCCGCGTACATGAGTTTAAGGGCCATGGCGAAATCGCGGTCGCCGGCCACGACGTCAAGCTTGGCCGCGGCGGCATCCGTGAGATCGAGTTCTTCGTTCAGACCCACCAGTTGATTGCCGGAGGGAGGCAGGCTGATTTGCGTTCCCGTGGCACGCTGGAGACGCTCGGCAAACTGGTCGAGCGAAACTGGATCGACGCCGAGGCCGCGGGCGAGCTGGCGGAGGCCTACCGCTATTTGCGTCATGTCGAGCACCGGATTCAGATGATTGCGGATGAACAGACGCACAAGATTCCCAAGGGAATTGAGGATCTGGAGCGCGTTGCGCATTTTTCCGGATCCAGGGATGCGCGGAGCTTTGGCGACGAGCTCGTCGCTTATCTGAAATGCGTGCAGGGGCATTATGACGGGCTGTTTGAGAGGCTGCCTGAAGGTGCGTCCGGTGGCAAGGAGACCGCATTTCGCGGCGATGACGACAATCCGGAGACGATGGCGGTTCTTGGGGAATTCGGTTTTCGCGAACCGGCAAAGCTCCTCGAGGTCGTGCGAACGTGGCGCTCGGGCCGCTATGCGGCAATGCGTAGCGAGCGGGCCCGCGAGCGGTTGAACGAGATGCTACCCGATCTGCTTGAGGCGCTGGGGGCAACGGCTGAGCCAGATTCTGCGCTTGCCGCTTTCGACCGGTTCCTCGCCGAACTTCCAGCCGGCGTTCAGCTTTTTTCATTGCTTGGCGCCAACACCCGGCTGTTGCGTCTGATTGCCGATATAATGGGTACCGCACCGCGTCTCGCCAGCGTTCTGGGGCGCCGTGCGCAGGTTCTCGATGCGGTTCTCGATCCGGGCTTCTTTGGCGATCTGCCCCCGTCCGACGCGTTGGCCACACTTGTTCGCGAGACGGTTATATCGTCGAGCGATTATCAGGACGGGCTCGACCAGGCGCGTGTTGTCGGCGCCGAGCAGGCGTTCCTGATCGGCGTACGGGTGTTGTCGGGGACGATTTCAGCGGAGCAGGCCGGTGGCGCTTACGCACTGCTCGCGGAAAATCTGATTGCCGGGCTCCATATGATCGTCGCGCGGGAAGTTGAGCGCAGCCACGGCCAGATGCCGGGCGGGCAGGCGGCGGTTCTGGCGATGGGCAAGCTCGGTGGCCGGGAGATGACCGCGGCATCCGATCTGGACCTGATCGTCGTCTATGATTTCGATGAAACAGCAGGCGCATCGACAGGAGCAAAGCCGATCGGGGGAGGCCAATATTACGCGCGCTTCACACAGCGGCTTATAAGCGCGCTCACGGTGCCGACCGCGGAAGGGTCGCTCTATGAAGTAGACATGCGGCTGCGGCCGTCGGGCAATGCGGGCCCCGTGGCGGCTCATATCGACAGTTTTGTCGACTATCAGAGCAACGAGGCCTGGAGCTGGGAGCATCTGGCGCTGACGCGCGCGCGCGTGGTCGCGGGTTCCGGTCCCCTCAAATCCACTATTGAGGAAACGATCCGGGGCGTACTGTGCCGAAAACGCGACCGCGCCAAGATAGCGGCTGATGTCAGGGAAATGCGTGCCCGGATCGAAAAAGAGAAAGGCACGCAGGATATATGGGATTTGAAACAAGCGCGCGGCGGGCTCATCGATCTCGAATTCATCTCCCAGTATCTGCAAATCGTCAGCGCCCATGAGCATCCCGATATTCTTGACCAGAGCAGTTGCAACGCTCTGGCCAAACTGGCCGGGAAGGGATTGCTCTGCTCGCAGGACGCCGACGTCCTGATACCGGCGGCAAGACTGCTTCATGACCTGACACAGCTATTGAGGTTATGCCTCGATCGACCGTTCAATGCGGAGAGTGCCAATCCAGGTCTCAAATCGCTGCTTGCCCGGGCCGCGGGGCAGCCCGATTTCGAAATTCTGGAACGCCATTTGTCGGAGACACAGAAAGCGGTTCACGCGGTGTTCGACAGAGTTATCGGCTGAACGCGCGCCGCGATTGATGCCGCCGACGTTCCGGCGACGGACTTTCACATCCCCTGTCGTAACAGTTTGAAATGATGTGTCTCGTTGTTTGAGCTGGGCAAACTCGGAGAAGGCAATGATTGTTCGGACGGTCAGGTTCCTGGTCATGGCGCTGCTGGCCACGACTCTTGGCGCCGCTGGCGGTTCGCTGGCGTTCGTCGGCCAGCCGCTTCCCTATACGACCCTTCCCGACCTGCCCGATGTTACTGACAAACAAGGGACGAGAGAGGATGAAATTGGAACGGAAATCCGGCATAAGATGGAATGGAGAATGCGTTAATCCGCACGGAGATGCATAAACGTGCCATCAGAAGAGCCGGAACCGGACCAGTCGCAATCCTCGTCCGGTCAGCCGCTGAGCGAAGCGAGACGAGCCGACGAGGCGTTGATGGCGCGTATTGCGGGAGGCGACGCGGTTGCCTTCAGCGAGCTCGTCGATACGCGACTGGAAAGAGTATTGGCGGTTGCCCGCCGGATGCTGGGGAGTTCCGCCGAAGCAGAGGATGTTTCGCAGGAGGCGCTGTTGCGTCTCTGGCGGCAGGCAGAAAAATGGGACGGAGGCCGTGCGCAGATTTCGACATGGCTGTACCGGGTTACAGTGAATCTGTGCATCGACCGGCTGAGAGCGCGGCGCGAGGATACGGTCGCCGACATTCCCGACTCACCTGTTCCGGCAAGCCAGTTTCAGTCGGTGGCAGAGCACGATCTTCGTGCTTTCATGGACGATGCGCTGCAGATTTTGCCCGAGCGGCAGCGAATGGCGCTTGTGTTGTTCCACTACGAAGACTTGTCGATGGCGGCCGTGGCGGAGATGATGGAGATCAGCGTGGAGGCTGTAGAGTCTCTGCTGGCGCGCGGGCGGCGGACACTGAAACAGAAACTCTCGCCAGCATGGCGGGGACTTTTGCCGGAAGATCAAGAATAGCCGGCAGGACGTGATGATGAAAATGACAGGCAACAGCGAACAGTTGAAGCGTTTGAATGACGTGTTGGCCATTTACGGGGCCGACCCGGCTGGCTGGCCGGTAAAGGAATCTGAGGCGTTGCAATTGCTGCTGCGCTCCGACCGGTCCGCGGCGCGGGTTCACAATGAGGCAATCGCGCTTGAAAAAGTGTTGAGCCATGCGCCGGCCGGGACGCCGGACGCGGCCCTGAAGCAGCGTATTGTCGATGCGGCGATCGCCGATGGCGCTCGTGAGCCCCGTATCGTTCCGATTTCGTCTGCGCGAAAAGCACGGCGGGACGGATTGGGGTATGGAAAGGGCTCCTTGTGGCCGGCGGCGGCGATGGCGGCGTCCTTCGCGCTTGGTCTTTATCTGGGTGTAGCGGGGCTTGGCACGACGACTATCAATCAAGCAATCGACATGGCCTCACTTGGCACGGCGGCCGTGGAGACCGATTCCAGCGAATTCATGCTCGACGGAAATGGCGGCGACCAGGAGGGGCTTCTGTGAGCAGTCCGCAACCCTCAGGCGCGGCCGCTCCGAAACGGCGATTGGTCAAGCCCGTGCTCATCATATCGCTTGCACTGAACCTGTTATTTGTCGGTCTGATCGCCGGAACACTCTGGAAATTCCGTCACGGCAAGACGCGGATCAGCAAGCACAAGGCGTTTGAAGCGACAATTGAGCAGATCATGACGGAGCTTCCGGAGAGCAATCGCGGGGCTGCCGAAGCTGTTCTGGCCAGATTGCGGAGTGAAGTTTTCCCGCGGGCGGCGGGCAGACGTGAAGTGGTTGCGACGGTGGTGAAGGCTTTGAAGGCCGACCCCTATAGTGAGGAAAACCTGGCCAGCGCTCTGGCCGACCTGCGTCAGCTTCGCAGCGACGTGCAGCTGGGCTTGCATACGCTCTCACTGGAGCTTGTCCGCGATATGACGGTCAAGGAGCGCCACCGTATTCTGGAAATCTTCAGATCCAAGCGGCATCGCCGCCGCGGGGGCGGCCGGCGGGGGGATAGTCCCGAATAGCCAAGCGCGGTTTGGATTCTGGTGCCGGTCAAATTGTCAAATCTGTCCTCGAAATTGCCCTAGGCAGCTTTTTTCGCGATCTCCGCGCCGCGTATGACAGGTTTCAGCGGCAGCAGACAGATGACCGTCGTGCCCTTGTCTTCCTTGCTCTTGATCTCGAACTTGCCGCCGTGCATTTCCACCAGGGAACGCGAGATCGCAAGACCCAGCCCGCTGCCTTTGTGATTCTTGGTGAGCTGGTTCTGAACCTGTTCGAACGGCCTGCCGAGATTATCGAGTTTGGTCACGGGTATGCCGATACCGGTGTCGGTGATCGCGATGCGCACGTGCCCGGACACCTTGGTCAGCCGAACCGTAATCTTGCCCTTGTCGGGGGTGAACTTCACGGCATTCGACAACAGGTTCAGAAAAATCTGCTTCAGCGCGCGGCGGTCGGCCTGCATGGTTAAATGCCCCAGTCCCGTGCGCTTGATCTCGATCCCCTGTTCGGCACCTGTCGGTGCAATGATCCGCAGACTGTCCTCGACGATCTCGCCGACATCTACGTTCTCTACATTCAGGTTGATGCGTCCGGCCTCGATCTTGGACATGTCGAGAATGTCGTTGATCACTTCCAGGAGATAGTTGCCGCTTTGGTGGATGTCGTTGACATATTCATCATATTTGGCGCTGCCCAACGGACCGAACAGGCCATTCTGCATCACTTCGGAAAAACCGATGACCGCATTCAGTGGCGTACGAAGCTCATGGCTGATATTGGCCAGAAACTCCGACTTGGTCTGGTTCGCGACCTCGGCGCGGTTCTTTTCCTGGGCGTATTTTTCGGCAAGGTCGACAAGCTGCTGCTTTTGCTGCTCGAGTTCCCGCCGTGAATTCCGCAGATCCGCGATCGTCGCCTTCAACTCCTTCTCGCCGTCGCGCTGACGCTGCTGGCTCAGTTTCATCGACGTTATGTCCGTGCCGATGCTCACATAACCACCATCCTTGGTCCGACGCTCGTCGATATGCAGCCAGCGGCCGTCCTCAAGCTGTGCTTCATAGGTGCGCGCGCCGGAGTCGTCGTCGTCATTCACGACGATGCGCGTACGCACGACCGGTTCCGTCGCGGCGGCGAGAATGTGCTCATAGGGCGTTTTCGGGACCAGAAGCTCTTCCGGCAGCTTATGGAACTCGCGATATTTGCTGTTCGACATCACCAGCCGGTTTTCCGCATCCCATAGAACGAAGGCCTCGGAGATCGCTTCGATGGCATCATGAAGAGTCGGGTCGCTTGGCTGGGCCGTAATGGTGCCGCTGCCGACTTCCTCATCGGCGACGATGGCGATCAGATGCAACTCGTTCGCTTCGTCGTCCCGCCGGAACGCGCCCCTCAGCGCAATTCTCTTCCAGGTCTCATCGCCCGTCCGCATGCGCAGCGACGTATCGAGGCCGGGTGCCTCGGCACCCAGGGCTTTCTCGATCATGACGTAGAGATTGTCCTCGGGGTGCAGCATCGCCGAGACATCGCGGAAGGAGAGGAGCTGGTTATTGTCCGCCGGACCCGGGAGGCCATGAGCGGACCCGGATCTGCGAATATGTCCGCGGGCCACGTTGCAGTCCCATAGGGCCATGCCGGCCGTGCCGAGCGCCATCTCGATCTTGTCCCGAAATGCGGATGCCTTCGCTTCCGCTTCGGCCGTTCTTTCCGAATGCGAACGAAATGCCACGCCGATCATCAAAAGCAGCATTCCCGTCGTCAGCGATAAGGTCGTGTCGACCGCTGCTTCGCGGCGCCATTGCTGGAGCGCGCTTTCGGTTGGCTGCATGACGGCAATCTGGAAGCGTGCGGCCATGATATTGCGCACGGTGACCAGGGCTTCGCTGCCGTCCGCCAGCCTGTGAGCAAGGACCCCGGCCTGCGCCCCGAATGTGGTGAGCGGTTGATGCGACCCCAGGATTTTCAACAATGGCGTGCCGGGTTTTTGTCCGGTGAGCGGTGCGCGGGCCTGCACGCGGCCTTGCATATCCGCCAGCATGACGATGCGTTCATCGCTCGTCGCTCCGGCGGGAAGACTCCGGGCAAGTATATTCTGCCAATCGGAGACCTGTTCGCCTGAATTCGCCTTTACACTTGCGGCGACCGCATCGGCGATCAATGTCAGCCGCGTCCCCGCGTCATCGAGCGCTGCTTTTCTGCCGTTTATGAAATGGCTGAGGGTGCCGGCCAGCAAAAAAAGGAAAAAGATGCTCAGCAGGTAGGAGACAAGCCGCCGCAAAGTACGTTCGCTTGAAAGCGTTGTTATCAGTTTTGAATCCAGGAATCCTTCCCGGAATCCCTCCGCCGGGCGCAAAACCGCACCCTGGCGGGCGGATCGCGCCCGCGCCATTTCTGGCCCCCTCGTTGTTATCCAGTCCCCGTGATGGAGAAGTGCCGCATCTCCGAATCACTATTTCATTTGAGTCGAATCGGGACTCTCTTGTCCAGAGAGAACATGTGGAGAACTTGTGGATTTTTCGTGGCTTATGAGGCCGAAATGAGTCCTAGTCGAGGGTCTTGGTTACGATCTCGAATGTATCGCGCGACAGCCCCTTGGTTTTGGCGACCGATTCGAGGGCCTCACGAGCCCGTGCGCGGCGGCACTTTTCGAGCATGCGCCAACTCTTGAAGTTGCCCATCAGGCGGGCCGCGATCTGAGGGTTGAACTTGTCGAGCTCCAGAACCGAGTTGGCGACGAACTTGTAACCCTCGCCGTCGGGGCGGTTGAAGCCGGTCGGGTTCATGGCCGCGAAGGCTCCAATGAGCGCGCGCACCTTGTTGGGGGTTTTGAGCGAAAACAGGCGGTGCGACGCCAGGGCCTGGACCTTCTCCAGAGTGGCCGGAAGCGTCGACATCGCCTGGAGCATGAACCATTTGTCGATCACCAGGTGATCGTCCTTCCAGCGCTCGTAAAAGTCTGAAAATACCTCTGTGCGTGCGTCGTCATGGACATTTGTGAGGACCGAAAGCGCCGATACCATGTCGGTCATGTTCTCTGCATTTCGGTAGTGATCGGCAACGCGGGCAAGACCGGCGGGTTCGCCGGTCGCCGCAAGCAGGCCGAGCGCTCCGTTGCGCAGGGCGCGCTTGCCCGCGTTTTCCGCTTCGGGAGAATAGGGCCCCGTCGGATTGTTTGCCTCATAGATGGCGACAAGCGCGTCATGCAGGACACGGCTGATATTGTTGCGCAGAAATTCCCGCGCCTGGTGGATCGCGTCGGGATCGATATCCCTGGCAATCTCGCGGGCTATGTCCGATTCACTCGGCAGGGCGAGAACCGCCGCCCGGTAAGCCGGCTCGAGCGATTCATCGCCGAGAGTTGCGCCCAGCGCCTTGGCGAAAGCCTTTGCCGGGTCGGGTTCACGCCCCTCGCGGATAGCTGTCACCGCTTTGATTAGAAGCATCAGCGCGTAGGATTGGCCGGCCTGCCAGCGGTTGAACGGATCACTGTCATTGGCCATCAGAAATTCGAGATCGTCCGCATCGAGGCTCATGGTCAGTTTGACCGGTGCCGAGAAGTCGCGCATCAAAGACGGCACCGGCCGGGAGGGAATGCCGGCGAAGCGGAATACTTCCTCCTGCTGGCGGATATGAACTAGGCCGGTTTCCAGTTCCTCGCCATTCTCGAGACGCAGCGGCAGATCGTTACCGTTGCGTCCAAGCAGACCGATACGCATGGGAATATGCAGAGGTGTCTTCTTGTGTTGACCAGGCGTTGCGGAGGTGATTTGGCTGACGCTGAGTTCCGCAACCTTGGCCGCCGCGTCATAGGTGAGGGAACAGGCCAGCTCCGGCGTTCCCGCCTGCTCGTACCAGGTCGTGAACTGGGTCAAATCCGTGCCCGAGGCGTCGCTCATGGATGCGATGAAGTCTTCGACAGTCGCCGCTTCGCCATCGTGGCGCTCGAAATACAGGTCCATGCCGTTGCGGAAATTTTCCGGACCCAGAATGGTCTGGATCATGCGGCACAGCTCGGCGCCCTTTTCATAGACCGTCGCAGTATAGAAATTGTTGATCTCCATATAGGAGTCCGGACGGACGGGATGGGCCAGCGGGCCGCCATCCTCGGGAAACTGATGCGTCTTCAGCATCCGTACATCGGAGATACGTTTAACGGGCCGCGAGCGCAGGTCCGAGCTGAATTCCTGGTCGCGGAAGACGGTCAGCCCTTCTTTCAGGCAAAGCTGAAACCAGTCGCGGCAGGTGATCCGGTTTCCGGTCCAGTTGTGGAAATATTCATGCGCGATCACCGCTTCGATCGCGGCATAGTCACCGTCGCTCGCGGTGTCGGGCAGGGCCAGAATCAGCTTGTCGTTGAAAATGTTCAGGCCCTTATTCTCCATTGCCCCCATGTTGAAGTCGGAAACCGCGACAATCATGAAGATGTCGAGGTCATATTCGCGGCCCCAGCGCTCTTCGTCCCACCGCATCGATTTCTTCAAGGACTCCATCGCCCAGGCGCAGCGGTCTTCTTTCCCGGGCTCGACGTAGATTTGCAGCGTCACTTCGCGCCCCGAGACGGTCGTAAATGTGTCGGAAACGCAGGCCAGATCGCCGCCGACAAGCGCGAACAGATAGCTCGGCTTGGGGTGCGGGTCTTCCCACACAACGCAGTGCGTACCGTTGTTGGATGGCTCCTGCCGCGCAACCCGATTGCCGTTTGACAGCAATATGGGCGCCAGCGCGTGATCGGCCTGTATGCGGGTGGTGTAGCGCGCCAGAATGTCCGGCCGATCGGGGAAATAGGTAATGCGGCGGAAGCCTTCCGCTTCGCACTGGGTGCAGAAAATGCCGCGCGAGCGGTAAAGACCCGACAATGACTGGTTGGCTTCCGGATTGCAGTAAGTTGTGATTTCCAACTCGAAGGGCTCGCCCGGCATACCCGCAAGCGTCAGCGTTGACTTGCCGACGTCGTACGCATTTTCTTCCAGCTTTTGTCCGTTGAGCCGGATTTCCTCCAGGACCAGTTCTTCCCCGTCCAGGATCAGCGGCTGGTCCTTGCCGTCGGTGCTCGGATTGGGGCGAACACTCAGGCGCGAGCGCACCCGGGTCGCGGTCGGATGCAGATTGAAATCCAGATAGACGCTATCGATCAGATAGTCCGGCGGGCGGTAGTTCTTGAGATAGATCGTCTGTGGCGCGGCTTTGTCCATAGGCCGCTATTTAGAGGGAGTTGGCGACGCTGCCAACCCGGTTGAGGTCCGGGGATGGCGCTGACATGCAGCCGGCCTGGTTTATTCGCCGCCATGAGAGCCGAAATCTCATGTCTGCTTCCCGGCGGCGGCGCTGCCATTATCCGTTCGGATTGCCGGCTAACAGGAGCGGCCGGCCGCTACATGACACCGCTGCGGGAAAGCTCGGCGATCTCGGCGCGCTCGAAACCCCACGAAAGCAATGCCGTTTCGTTATGTTCTCCCGGAGCGGGAGGGGAGCCTGGCAACGCGGTCGGCCTGTTGGTGAAGCGCGGAGCCGGTGCGGGCTGGCGAACACCATGCGCATCGACGAATATCGACCGGGCCTGATTGTGGGCGTGTTCAGGCGCTTCCTCGAGATCCAGGACCGGCGCGAAACACACGTCGGTTCCTTCAAGAAGGGCGCACCACTCCCCGCGGTCTTTGCGCTGAAAGATGTCCGCGAAACAGCGATGCTGTTCCGGCCATGTCTGCTCGTCGGTGCGGTCACCGAAATGGTCTTCCGGCAAGTCCAGCAATTTGAGGAGCAGGGCGTAAAACTGCGGTTCCAGCGGCGCGATGCAGATCCATTGTCCATCGCGGCACTCGTAAACGCCATAATAGGGCGCCGCGCCGTCGAGCAGGTTCGATTGCCGTTCGTTTTTCCAGCGACCTTTGGCAAGATATCCATAGACCGGGGCCATCAATGTCGCGGTGCCGTCGCACATGGCGGCGTCGACAACGTCTCCGATGCCGGTTTCACGCGCCCGCAGCAATGCACAAACAAGGCCGAAAGCGAGCAGCATTCCACCGCCGCCAAAGTCTCCAAGCAAATTGAGCGGCGGCACCGGTTTGCGGCCGGCTTCGCCAATCGACCACAAGGCGCCGGACAGGGCGATGTAGTTGATGTCGTGTCCGGCTGCGTGCGCCAGCGGTCCATCCTGTCCCCAACCGGTCATCCGTCCGTAGACCAGCTTGGGATTGCGCGCCATGCAGGTATCGGGCCCAAGACCCAGCCGCTCCATAACCCCGGGCCGGAAGCCTTCTATAAGGGCGTCGGCCTGATCGATGAGGCGCAACGCGACGTCCGCCGCATCCGGCTTCTTCAAGTCCAGCGTGATCGACTGGCGTCCGCGCGCGGGGATGTCCTTTTTGGGATCGTCCGCGCCCGCATCGTTTCTGCGATCGATGCGCAAGATTTCAGCGCCCATGTCGGCGAGCATCATGCCGGCAAAAGGACCCGGTCCGATGCCCGCGAATTCAACGATGCGAAGACCCGAAAGCGGACCCATTGCGGAGTTCATGCCGACACTCTTTTGCCGTTGCGCGTGTTTGCCGCGCCGGCACGGGCGTTGTCGTCGTCGAGCGCCGGCAACGGTTTGTTGCGAACGCTCCTCAGTTGCGCATTGATCATGTCGACATTCTCCGGGGGAAGACTATTTTGCAGGCGCCAGTTGGCAAACTCGGCACAGCCTTTGTTTAACATGACAATATCTCCTTCGACGACATTCGTGCGAAACGACATGATGTTTCCCGCTTTCCGTCTTTCCGTGCCGATGAGCCATGAGATCGTTCCGCGAATGGACCCGGGGAGGAGAACGCCGCCAATCCGAGCCGGTCGCCGGGATGACGCGCAATCAGGCTGGCTGCGCGCACCAGACTATGTGTTCAACAACGATCACCGGCAAGGAAGGCGTCTAAACGGCGCCTGTTCGGGGGAGGAGCGCATAACGCGATATGCCGTCGCACAGCGTGGCGCGGGCTTCGCCATATTCACGTTTTAGCCTGGCAATAATGTCGGCCGCCTCCGCAACGCGGGAAATCGGGCCGATCCCCTGGCCTGAACTCCATATATCGCGCCATGATTTCGGTTTTTCCTGCCCGACTGTCACTCTCGGCGTGGCGGTTTCGGCATTTGACAGGGCATCGGGGTCCAGCCCGGCCCGTTTGATGGACGGCTTCAGATAGTTGCCGTGGATACCGGAAAAATAGTCGGTATAGACAATGTCCTCGGCGTCGCCATCGATCAGCATCTGTTTGTAAGTATCCGCGGCGGCAGCTTCCCGGGAAGCGATGAACAGCGATCCGGCATAGGCGAAGTCGGCGCCCATCGCCTGTGCGGCGAGCACCGCCCGGCCGGTGGCAATTGCCCCGGACAGGAGTAATGGGCCATCGAACCAGGCGCGGATATCCTGAATCAGCGCAAAGGGTGAGGTTGTACCGGCATGGCCGCCGGCGCCCGCCGCGACGGCAATAAGCCCGTCGGCGCCCTTGCTTATCGCTTTGTGCGCAAAGCTGTTGTTGATGACGTCGTGAAGGACGATGCCGCCATAGGCGTGGACGGCCTCATTGACTTCCTCGCGCGCCCCCAGCGACGTGATCACGACGGGAACTTCGTGACGCACGCAGGCGCTCACCTGGTCCTCGAGCAGCGTATTGGACCGATTGACAATCAGATTGACCGCGAACGGGGCCGCCGGTGCCTTTTTATTGTCTCGATCATGCGTGGCCAATGCCTGCTTGATGTCTGCTATCCAGGCGTCGAGCAGATCGACAGGGCGTGCGTTGAGCGCTGGAAATGACCCTACAATGCCGGCCTTGCATTGGGCGATGACAAGCTCCGGATTCGACACGATGAACATAGGCGCGCCGACAAGAGGGAAAGCGAGATCAGACAATTGGGGCGGTAGCGGCATGTGGTTTATCTTTTCTTGGCAGGCGGCAGGGCGATGTCACCATATATGCAGGCATCAGAAATTACGGCAAGCCGGTCAGTCGTCGGCAAGCCCGCATGGGCTGCCGGCGCGGTATTGCGCGTTTCAAGCGGGAAAAATGGTGCGGTTCGAGCGCTCGTCATGACGACGGGTTCCATTCTGGCGCGTCGTATCAAATCAAACGGACGCGGGAGCAGGAGCGATGGCAATTGGACGGCGGACCTTCACCGGCGGCATTGCCGCTTCCCTGGCGGCGGCAAAGCTGGGCTTTGTGCCTGGTGCCGCTGAGGCGGCGACGCGATCTTACCGCGGGCCCAACGTCGTCATCGTCCGTTTCGGCGGCGGCGTCCGGCGGCGTGAGACAGTCGACCCTGAACATAGCTTCGCACCATTCCTCAGGCATACGCTCACGAAACGCGGGGTCCTCATCCCAGATGTCCGCATCGCCGAAATCGACGGTATGGACACGAGCCACGCCGAAGGCACAATCAATATTCTCACCGGCCGATATGCGGCCTGGCGGGATGCCGGCAGTACAGGGCTGACGCGCAAAATTGTGCCAGCCGCACCGACACTGTTCGAATATTTCCGCAAGGCGTTTGTCGTGCCCGCGCATCAGTCGCTTCTGATCAACGGCGAGGACCGGCCGCAGGAGGAATTCTACTCCTTTGGCACGCATCGCCATTTTGGCGTCGCCTATCGTTCCGAAGTCTTGAGCCTCTACCGGTACAAGATCTGGAATCTCGGCCGCAAATTGGCGCGCCGGGACGGAAGCGATGAAGACCTCGTTGCCGCGTCCAAAAAACTTGCCGAATTGAAAGAGTTTGAACTGTTCGGACATGAGCATGTCCCGTCGGAGGAAATCGAGAAATTCTGGTCTGGCTGGCGGTCGGAGTTTGGCGATTCAGGCCTGGTCAATCAGCGCGGCGACCGGCTCCTGACTCAATTGGCGCTGCGGGCCATGAAAGAGCTGCGTCCGCGTCTGATGATGATCAATTATCAGGATCCGGACTATGTGCATTGGGGCAACGCGTCGCATTATACCCGCGCAATCGCGATCATCGACGACGGTTTGCGTCAGCTGGTCTCCGCTGCCGACACATCGGACCACTATCGCGGCCGCACCGTCTTCGTCATCCTTCCCGACTGCGGCCGTGACGCGAATCCGCTGATGGACGTGCCGTTTCAGCATCACTTCAACACGCGGTCGGCGCATGAGATCTGGGCGCTCATTCTCGGCCCCGGTATCGAAAAAGGCCGCACGCTCGACAAGGTCCAGGACCAGAGCATGATCGCGCCCACAGTCGGCGCCGTTATGGGCTTCAGGACTGGCCAAGCCGAGACCGGCCCCATCTCCGAGATTTTTTCGTGACCGCCGCCACGCCGCATATGCCGGCGCCACCGAGCGAACGCACCGGGCTGATTGGCTGGGTTGGCCGCGCGATATCCGGCGCCGTAAAACTGGCCGTCGGCGTGCTTATGTGTCTGACGCCGGTCACAGCGATTATCGCCCTGGGGTGGTTTGCCCGCAAAATGGCCGGTGACGTTCGACGTCATTTCTACCGCCAGGCCAAGCAGCCCGCCCTGCATTCGAAAAGAAAATGGCCCAACTGGCTGATCAGCGACGCGCACGACCGGGGAAGTGGTTTTTCCCGTTGGACCGGCGGCTTGCGCGACAACCTGTCGGCGGGCCTGGCAGCTCTTGCCGGCCTTGGCGCGTTGACGCTGCCATTTGGTATTCTCTGGCTTTTGTCCTGGTGGGCGGGTTGGGAGAACTCCTTCAACAAGGGCTATGAGCAAGCCTGGGTTGGTCCGGTGGTGGCATTGATTGGAGTCAGTCTGGCTCTCCTTACGTTCATGCACCTGCCCATGGCCACCGCCCACCAGGCCGTGGAGTCGACATGGCGCTCCGTATTCGACTTCAAACGGATACGCGGTTTGCTCCGCACCAGCGGCTGGTCCTATGTGGGCGTTACCGCTTTATATGCACTCGCCGCCCTGCCGCTGTTCGCGGCGAAGGGCGCTCCGGTCTTCATGGAACAGATTTATCCGCCAATTGTCGGGTTCGACCCGGAGCAGCTGCGCGCCTTCGCGGATGCCTATCATTTCTGGATGACGGCATATCTGTTTGTGGCCGTCCTATTGGTCCGAAGCTGTGCGGCACGGGTTTACGCTCGCGCGGCGTTTGCCGCGGTCCACGCCAATCCGCAACTTTGGGCCGGGTCGGCGGTGGCCGAATTGGTTCCCACGCGGCGACCGGATGACGCTGTACGCCGCGAAAAGAGGTTTGGCCGGTTGGGAAGAATGATCCGCGGTCTGTTTCTCATTGTCATCTGGCTGTTTTTCGTGGCGCAGATTTTTGTCGGCCAGTTTCTCAATCACAGCTGGTCGTCATGGGTGAATCAGCCGCTCATTCTGCTGCCGTGGCTAGCGCAATCGGGATGATGCAACCGGAGTGCGCAGCTTCTGCGCAACAATTCGGCACTCACATCACTGTCCGTCTGACGGATAGCACTCTTCACCAACTTGCAATTCGTTGCAAAGAAAGGAGTCAGGGGAGGGTTTCTTATCCGGCGCGGGCGTTTTGGCGGTCTGTGCGGTTTTTTTCTTCGCCGGTTTCGCTTTCACGGCCTGAACAGGGCATACCCGCGCTATCCTCACCTTGATCGCATCGATGGCCTGCAAGGTCGGTTGATGCGTCGGCAAATTGCGTCTGGCGTGAGTGTTAAATCGCTCAAGTGCCGCGCGGCTTCTGCTGCCCCAGTCGCCATCGGGCGTGTCCCGGCTGCAACCGACGCGGGCGAGTTCCTTTTGCACGGCCAGCGCCAGCTCGCGGGAGTCCAGGGTATCCCTGGGATCGCCTGCCGGTGCTTCCGGTGGCTCGAGCCGCTTGATTTCCTGCCGGGCAAGGGCGGCAAACTTTCCTTGCGGGAACTGCTTCAGATAGACCGTGTAGACCAAAGTCGTTCCAATTCGGCGCGCCGCGTTCCAGAACTCCTGTTCAACCTCCGTGAGGCTTTCCTGCTGTCGGGGCTCTGAACCGGGCACACGGTTCGCGACTGCTACTGCGACGGTGCCGCCCGGCCTGAACTTGAAAGGCGCGACCAGCGATGATTGCTGCCAGGGAATTTGCCTTCCGCCCGTGAGATCGATCACATCCTGCCTCACGCGCCGTATCATCAGCGCCACATCCAGTCCCGGCGTTGAAATGTGCCGTACCAGACTTTGGGTAAACGGGCTGTTCTCCTCGTTGCCGTCCTGCGCAACATTGCCCGGCTGGGTGGCAAAGGCGATCATCGTGCCGACACCGGTTTCCTCGCGCGCGAGGCCGCGTCCGATGGCGGCCGAGCGCGTGCCCATGCCGCGCGCCAGATTGCGCGACAGCGGATTGTCCCGGCAGGCGTCCAGGAACACCAGATTGGTGCGTCTCCGTTTTTCCATCAGCCGCAGGATCGTCTTCAGGGTCACCGCTTCCAGCTCCAGGCTATCCTCATACCGGAGCTTGGCGTCGACGGGGACGAGATAGTTGCTGCTGTTCACCTGCAGACCGTGGCCTGCATAGAAGAACAGCGCCACATCGGCATCTTCCAGCACGGCGCGGAACCGGTCTATCGTGCGGCCGAAATCCCGGTAGGCGAGATCGATGCCCTTCACGACCTCGAAACCGAGCTTCACCAGAATAGTCGCAATCGCTTCAGCGTCATGCTTCGGGTTCCTCAGGGGCGTGGCATGTTCATAGGATGCGTTGCCGATCACCAGCGCAACGCGGCGTTCAGCCTGCGCAGGCGTGAGCAGACCCAAGATCAGGAGAAGAAAAATTGCAATTTGTGCAGCAGCCCTGGACATCAACCGCTCCCGAGGTTGCATCAATTGCGCCTGCACAGATGAATTCTACGCTTAAAAACAGACAATTCAAAGTGAACCGGGGAAAAACGGTGCATGGATGTGGGCTTCTGGCATGAAGCCGCTGTTCAGCGGCAACTTTTGCAACGACCGCTTTGGAATGCCGAGCGGAAATTCGGTGGCTCAATGTCTGCTTTCAGGCGTCCGGCGGATACCCTTTCGGTGTGGTCGTTACGCTGGTTCCCGAACCGAACAGCCGGGCCGGTTCCGATCCAGGTTAGATCCGCGGAACGAATTCCGATTTGATAATCTTCTTCTCAGGGCTTGGCGGCGTCCGTCGCACTGTGCGCGCCGGGCGCGGCGCCTCGAACTTGAAGGCGGCGCGGCGCGCGACCATGAAAGCCTCGTCGGAGTATTTTGCCCAGCGCAGGAGGTCATAGCGCGAGGTGATGAAGCTCTTGTAGATCCGCTTCAGTAACGCATCCTTCCTCACGGCCTCGGCGACGACGTCGCCCGAAATCCGTCCAAGCTCGTTCAAAACGTCCCGCGGGAAGCGCTTGAGTTCGATGCCATGTTCCTGGATGAGCTTGGTCAGGAACGTGCCGTTGCGGCTGGCGAATTCGGCGAGGGAGTGCCGGTGCTCCGAGGCGCAGGCGAGACCGATGAGTTCCTGCTGCGCCTTTGACAAGGAGCGCCAGACATCCAGATTGAGTCCGAGGGCCCACACATTCCCCGGCGCATGGAAGCCCGGATAATAATAGTAGCGCGCCGCCTTGTGCAGACCCACATTCATGTCGGACCACGGACCGATCCATTCGGCCGCATCGACCGTGCCGGACTTCAGGGCCGGGATGATCTTCTTGCGCGGCAAGCGGACGGGCTCGGCGCCGGCGCGCTTGAGCACGTCACCCGCAATTCCGGGAATGCGGATCTTCAGGCCCTTCAAGTCCTCGAGCGTGTTGATCTCCTTATTATACCAGCCGCCCATCTGACAGCCCGTGTTGCCGGCCGCGAAGGGCTTGATGTTGAAGCGTGCCGAGTGCTCGTCCCACAACTCCTGGCCGCCCATGACCGAGAGCCATGCCTCTTGCTCCAGCGGCGTCATGCCATAGGGCAGGGATGTGAAGAAGTTGAAGCCGGCCGATTTCTTGTGCCAGTAGGTCTCCGGCGCGTAATACATCTCGGCGTCGCCTTTCGAGACCGCGTCGAATGCGTCGAGCCGCTTCGGGAAACGCTCGTTCCACTCCAGCTTGACCTCGAGTGTTCCTTCGCCGACCTCGTTGATCGTCTTGGCGACCCGCTCGGTGGCGACGCCGGAACCGCCCGTATTTTGCGACCAACCCGTGACGAGCCTCAAGGTCCGCTTGCCTTCGGCGATAGCCGGTGATGGAAAGGCCGCCGGGACCGTCGCCGCGGCGCTGGCGGCGCCGGTCAAGAATGTTCTGCGCTTCATCATCGTTTCCTCGATGTCTCCGCCGCCGCTGTCCGCCTTCGCGCGGTCCTTGCGGCTCTAGTTTTCGTTAAATTGATCCAATGGTGATTGGGCGGCCGCGGTCCTCGGTTTTGGTCTTGGTGCCGGGCGGCGCTGCTCCGAGGGGGTGTTATTGGACGGCGCCGATGCGCCAACACGCGGCAGCCGGCTGTAGGCGAAAGGCAGACGCCGTGCCACCAGATAGGCCTCGTCGGAATACTTCATCCACCGCGCGAGTTGAGCCCGGGTCTCCATAAAGCTGGAATGGATCTGCTCACCGATGACATCGCCTTTTACGGACTGCGCGATGACGTCGTCGGAAGCCTTTGCGAAGGCGAGCAGCACCGCGTCGGGATAGCGCGTCAGTTCGACCGACTTCACTTTCCGGATGGCGGAGATGGCTTCGCTGTTCTTGCGGTTGAAATCGGCCAGCATATGCTGGCTTTCGGCGTGGCTCGCCAGCTCGATCAGGCGCCGGTGCCGGGGCTTGAGATCGTCCCATGTTTCACGGTTTATACCGAGGCTGACCATTGTGCCGGGCTCCTGAAATCCAGGCCAGTAATAGTAACGGGCGGCCTTGTGCAGACCGAGCGCCATGTCGCTCCAGGGGCCCAGCCACTCGGTGGCGTCGATGCGTCCCGACTTCAGAGCCGTAATCATGTCGGACGGAGTCACGGAAATGGTTTGCGCGCCCAGCTTGCGCATGACGTCGCCGGCCAGCCCCGGCATGCGGATCTTGAGGCCCTTCAGCTGCTCGGGCGAGTCGATCTTCTTGTTCGACCACCCGCCCATCTGCACGCCCGTATTGCCGGCGGCCAGCGATTTGATGTTGAACTTGCCGGCTAGCGTATCCCAAAGCTCTTGTCCGCCCATTTTTAACAGCCAGGTATCGAGCTCGAGCGCCGTCATGCCAAAGGGCACCGATGCGAAGAAATTGAAGGCTTTGGATTTGGCGTCCCAGTAATACTCGGCGGCGTGGTACATGTCCGCTTCGCCTTTGGAGACCGCATCGAACACCTGGCCTGCCGGGACGAGCTCTCCAGCGGCGTGCAGCTCGACGGTGATCTCACTGTCGGATGCCGCCGTGATGGACCGGGCCAGACGGTCGGCGCTTGTTCCCAATCCTGGAAAATTACGTGGCCAGGCCGTAACCATTTTCAAGGTTCGGCGGCCTTGTACGAACGCCGGATTAGGCGCCCCGAGTGCGGTCGCGACAGTTGCCGCAGAAATCCCCGCCGCACCAGCGAGGATGCTTCGACGCTTCATGCTTTTACTTCCCTCGTCCGCCCTCGGAAACGCGAGAACGGGTACGCATTACTTCAAGGCTACAAGCGAAGAGTCATCAACCATAAAGTGTCAATATAATGTCCCGACGCTGCGCTCGGGATGGGCATGGTCCTAAGCGCTTGAAAGCCAATATCGAATTGGCTGGTCCGTCAGCCGCCCATATGTTCCCGATGGTCACGGATCGAATTCGCGCGCTGCAGACCCGACTCCGCCGGGTTTCTTCATGACTGTCGGGTGGACAGCGGAGAGGATCGACACAGAGTGTCTGACTATTTCGGCTCTTACGCCTGGATGAATCTTTCGACAGCTTCGGCCAGGGATCCCCAGTCGGTGAACTCATGATCAATCCCTGGGTCGGCCAGATCCCGGCCTTCCAGAACGACATGTGCAAGTATCTGTTCTTTGTGGTACCCATACTCACCGTGTCGCACAGCCCCAGCGACCAACAGGCTTTGTGTAGGGTGCCAGCCGACGCTCTTCAGGAAGCTATCAACATAGCCCTGGGCCTCCGCCGATCCGTCCTCGAATGCTGCTGCCAGGCTGACCGAGATAAACAGCGTTGGCTTTGCCTGAAGCTTTTTGACATTTGCGGCAACGAAGATTTCCACGCTCTCCTGATGCAGCTGCTCGTGCACTGATCCGGCGACAACAAGCTTGTCAAACGTCTCCGGGTGCAGGCCGCGTTGCAGGCCGGATGTGTCGAATAGCTGCACTTCATGGCCTTGTTCACGGATTTGTGCCGCAACAGTTTCGGCAATCTTTCGAGTTTGCCCCTCCGTTGTGCCGTACGCAACCAAGGCCTTCATCGCATGTCTCCTCGCCTAACCATTTCTTGTGTCAGGCCGAGTGCAAGAATATTGAATGGCCTTAACCCTGTCGAGTGGGTGATAGGATCCAGACTCTAGTTTGGCCGGATGGCAACCGGGACTTTCAGCCGATAGCCGAGCGATGGCCGCGACTGTCTCGGGCTTCCGGAAGTGGCGCAAGGCGGAGGCTGCAATTTGCGCCGGCCGACATCCGCATTCTAAGGCGGGGCGGACCTCAAACGCGGCGTGGCTCCTGGGTCAAATCAGACCGTTGCTTCAGCGCGCGCCGCAATCTCATTCAAGCCGTCGGCTAGCGTCGGACGCTCTTTTGCGAAATAGACGCCGAGTTGGGGGAGATCGGTATTTTGAGCCGCCGCCATTGCGGCCGCGAAATCCGACGTATCGTGATCGCCGGGAAGAGGCCGCACGGTCATGCCCAGATTTTTATAGGTCATGGACGTCTTGTCGAAGGTGACGCATGGCGAAAGCACATGCAGATAGGAGAACCCGCGGTGAGCGACGGCGGCCTCGATCATCTCGGTGAGATGATGGGGTTCGCCCGCATAGGCTTGCGCAACCCAGCTCGCTCCGTAGGACAATAACATCATCAGAGGATTCAAAGGCTGGTCGACGTTGAGATAAGGCGTTGTCGTTGTTTTGAAACCGACAATCGATGTCGGCGAGGTCTGGCCTTTGGTGAGACCGTAAACGCCGTTGTCGAACAGGATGTATGTGATATCGATGTTGCGCCGGGCGGCGTGAGGGATATGCGCGCCGCCAATGGCGAAGGCATCGCCGTCGCCGCCCACGACAATGACCGTCAAATCGTCATTGGCAACCTTGATGCCCGTCGCCACCGGCAAGGCGCGCCCGTGCAGCGAATGGAAGCCAAAGGTATTCATGAAAAACGGGAAACGCGATGCGCACCCAATCCCCGAGACGCAAACAGTGTCCTTCTGATTGAGGCCGAGGTCCGTCATGGCCTTGCTGACGCCCTCGACGATCGAGAAATAACCGCACCCCGGGCACCATGTCGGCAGCGTCTGCGAGCGATAGGCCAGCTTGCCGCTGCTCTCGACCTCCTCAAGCTTGTCTTCCAGATAGACCGGTTGGTGAATGTTCATCATCGTTTACATCCTATTGCATGACTATTCAGCGGCAATCATTTCGGTTTGGCCGGCAAGCCGGCGAATCTCGGCGAGGATTTCCCGAACGCGCATCGGCGTTCCCGTAACCCGGTTGAGCCGGTGCACCGGGCGGCCGGTGGCGCCGGTCACCAGCGCCGCGAACTGGGCTTCATAATTGAGCTCGGGCACCAGCACTTCGCCGCAATCGTCCATGAAGGCGTGTATGGGACCGAGCGGCAGCGGCGACAGCATGACGACCTTCATGGCCGAACAGCGAATGCCTTCCTTGCGCGCTTCGATCATCGCCTCCAGAATCTCGCCAAAGGTCGATCCCCAGCCGAGGATGCCGACATCGACCTTTCCCTTGTCCCCGAAACGCTTGGAGATGGTGATCCCGGGATGTTTGACGGCGGTCAGTAGCTTTTCATGGCGCTTGGCGCTCATGATCTGGTGAATTTCCGGTTGGTCGTTCGGTCGTCCTTGCTCGTTGTGCTCGAGGCCCGTGACCGTGTGCATGCAGTCTTCATCGCCGGGAATAGCGCGCGGGCTGATCCCGTCGCTCGTCAGCTTGAAGCGACTATATTTCGTTTTGCCTGGCTTCTTCTTCACCGGTTTCGAGCAGTTTTCAGAGAACGGATTTTCCACTGGCAGCTCGACCGCCTCATAGCGGTTGGAAAGATACAGATCGAGCAGCACAATGACCGGTGTCTGATATTTTTCGGCCATCTCGAACGCCTTGCCGGCGCATTTGTAGCAGCCTTCCACATTGGTGGGCGCCAGGATAATCCGCTGCCCGTCTCCCGCGACGCCGAAAACGGCAAGGTTGAGATCCGACTGTTCGGTCTTGGTCGGCATGCCCGTGCTCGGTCCGCCGCGCTGCGAAACAAAAGCGACGGCAGGCAACTCCGCCATGGCGCCCAGGCCCATCATCTCCGACATCAGCGCCAGGCCGGGGCCGGATGTCGCCGTTGCTGCCCGGGCACCGGCGTAACCGGCGCCGAGCGTTGCCGCGATGGCCGAAATTTCGTCTTCGGTCTGCAACAGCCGTGCGCCGCGCTTGGGCATTTCACGCGCCAGCATTTCCATGATCGTGGTTGCCGGCGTTATCGGGTAGCCGAAGAAGGTATCGATGCCGGCATCCAGACAACCGCGGACCGTGGCGGCATTGCCGCTCATCATGACGAGGTCGCTCTGCTTGCTCTTGCTTCGCGATGCGCCGATCCGGTCAAAATGGAGCCGGAAGGTTTCGGCACCGGTCTGAAATCCGGCGTCGAAGGCACTGAGAACGCTATCTGTCAGTTCTTTCGGTTTGCCGGAGAATTTTCGGCCAATCACCTGATGGAAAATCTCGGCCGGCATGTCGTAAAGCCCGGCAAGATAGCCGACAGCGACGATATTGCGCGAGCGCGCGCTGCTGGTGACGCGCTCGGATATTTCGCGGAACGCGACGCCGTAGGGCAGTTGCGCCGATGCCAGGTGCGATGAAATATGCGTGCCTTCGGCCATTTCCGACATGGGTGTGTCTTCATAGATGACAGTGCCATATTTGCAGACCTCCGGCACATGGGGGATCGCGTGGCTGTCATCCAGCGACACAAGACAATCGGATTCCGATTTCAGCGAATAGACCTGTTCCGAAGTAATCCGCGCCCGGGCGATACATTTGCCGAAGCCTCTGATTTCCGGCGGATAAACGTCGAACGCAATCACATTATATCCGGCCTTTGCCATCGCTTGTTTGAGGATGTCGCCCGCTGCTATCGTGCCGTCGCCGGCGGATCCGCAAATGGCGATCTGGATGTCGGTTCTTTGTTTGGCGTTTTTTGCCATGTCTCTCGCCTCGAATGGGCCCTAACCGTATTGCCAGAACGGGGAATCGATCTGGCCGGTTTTCGTCGCGATCAATTTTTCGTCCTGGAATGTGCTGATTGATTCATGCCCGCCGGTCATATTCAACGCCGCGATTTCCCCCATCTTCTTGACATTCTCCCAGCCGTAAAAGAAGCGGTACTGGTTCTCCTCCGGCGACCAGATCTGGCAGACGTCGCCGGCGGCCCAGATGTTCTCGTCCGTTGATTGCAATTGCGGGTTGACCAGAACGCCGCGCTCGATGTCCACACCGGCCCCCGCCATGAATGCCACCGATGGCATCAGGCCGCAAAAAGACAGGACGACGTCGGCGTCGATGGTTTCCTTGTTGTCGAGCGCAATGTGCCGGGCAGGTTTGTTGCGCGCGCCTTCCTCGATCGAGGTCACGCCGATGCCCGACCGGACGTCGATGCCCATGCCCTGGAGGACGGCAACGAATTTCTGCTTTTCCTCCTGGTCCACATGATGCGGCCAGAACAGATAGTCATCTCCGACGACCGTTACCTTGTAGCCATCGTGGACCAGCGAGCGCGCCAGATCGAGACCGATCATATCGCCGCCCAGCATCGCAATATGCCCCCCTTTGGGGAGAGCGTTACTTACTGACCTGGCTTCTTCGTAGCTCCCGAATTTCAGCATGAGGTCGCGGAACTCGCTGAGGCTCTCGGGGATATACCGGCCCCCGCCGCTGGCAATCAGAAGCTTGGTGTAGGATAGGGATTCGCGGTGGCGCAATATCAGCCTTTTTTGTTCCGGCTCCACATGGGTTACCCATGTGTTGCGGCGAACCGAGATTCGCTGCTGGTCGTAAAATTCCGGCGGGTGAAGCAGGAAATCGCGCCAATCGGCGGAAGAGCTGAAGATTTTGGGCAGGACATAGCGGTTTATGGACAGGAGCTTGCTCGCGGTCACCATGGTGATGCGGCTGTCCTGATCGCGCTGGCGAAGATGCAGCGCGGCCTCGCTGCCGGCAACGCCGTTGCCGATAATCACATAATGCTCGGTCTTGGCCATCGCTATCGCACCGCTTTCCGGCTCCCGTCAGACATCGTGATAGAACATCTCATTCTTGGTGATCGAAATGCATTTGGTCGGACAAACCATGTAACAGGCCCCGCAGCGTATGCACTGATTATTGTCAATCCAGATGGCGCCGACCTGGTCCCATTTGCTGGCCTCCAGCAGATTGCCATAGGTGCCGTCTTCCTTGATCTCGACGCCTTCGACCAATTTGATGCAGTCGCGCGGAGCCACCTCGATACAGGCGCGGCAATAGATGCAGTTATCGACGTCAATGGTGTAGCGGTGGTAGCAGAGATAGCATCGCTTGGCCTCCTCATAGGCCTCCTCCAGCTCCATGCCTTTCTCGACCTCGTTGGTGAGCCCCTTGAACCGTTTCCCGGTTTCCTCGGTTGGCATTTCCTGGCGCGGAATGAAATCGAAGGCGCGTTCGCGCAAAGGTTCTTCAACCGGCTCGATCTTGACGACGAGTTTGCGCCGCTCGCGGCCCATCAGCCAGGTGTCCATGTCGACCGCAATGCGCCGCCCGTGGCCGATTGCCTCGATCACGGTGGTCGGGCCGTGCACGAAGTCGCCGGCGGCGAATACCCCCTTCACCGAAGTCATGCCCTTATCGCTGATTGCCACGCTGCCCCAGCGGTCCAGATCCAGCTTCATATCCAGATAATCGTTGATCGTGCGCTGGCCGATGGCGACGAGAAGGGTATCGCACTCCTCCTCGAACTCCGAACCCTCGATGGCGATGGCAGCGCGTCTGCCGTTCTGCCGCCAGCCGCCGAGCCGGTTCTGCACGAACCGGACGCCTGTGAAGTTGCCGGCGTCGTCGGTCAAAAGAGCGGCAGGGGTGCGCAGGCCGCGGATAACGACGCCCTCGCGCTTGGCTTCGAAAATCTCGTCCTTTTCGACTGGAATATACTCTTCGGTCGTGCGCAGATGAATGGTGACCTCTTCTCCCCCGAGCCGCCGTGCCACGCGGGCACAGTCGAGTGCGGTAAAACCGGCGCCGACCACGAAAACCCGTTTGCCGACTTTCTTTTTCTCGCCGCGGTGCAGCTCGACAAGAAAGTCCAGCCCATATTCGACATTCTCCAGCGCGCGTACCGGATCGTCCTCACCGTCGCCAAGTTCGCGCAGCGGAAGCGGTGTCGCTTCCATCGCGCCGGAAGCCATGAGCACGGCGTCAAATTCGGCGTGCAGGTCGGATAGTCTGACCTGTCCCTCACCGACGCCGACCTCGGTTCCGGTCCGCAGTTCAACCCCCAGGCGGATTGCATTCTGGAGCTCGACATCGAGTATATCGCGCGGCAAGCGAAACTCCGGAATGCCGTAGCTGAGCATGCCGCCCGAACGCTCCTCACGCTCGAAGATGGTGACGTTATGGCCGAGGGTGGAAAGGTCGTGCGCGACGGCGATGCCGGCCGGACCGGCGCCGATAACCGCGACCCGTTTCCCCGTCGGCGTAAACAGGCTTTCGTTGATACGGTGTCCCGACGACTTGAAATCGGCCGCCAACCGTTTGAGATGGCAAATGGCGACGGGTTCGCCGTTGCCCGGCCAGCCATGCCGGCACTTGGCTTCGCAGGGGCGCGAACAAATACGCCCCAGGGTGCCCGGCAGAACATTCGCCATCCGGTTCAATTCATACGAGCGGCCGAAGCGCTGCTCGGTGATCATACGGATATAGGCTGGTATGTTGGTAAGCGCCGGGCAGGCCGACTGGCATGGGACATTTTCTTCAACCCAGCCGATGTCGCGGGAGTCGGTCGAATAGCGGACCGGCGTTACAACCCGTTGACCGTATGATTGCGAGCCGGAGAAATCTTCATTCTCGCTCAGGTAGATTTTGCGGCTTTCGCTTGGGTTCATTTGCGCGCTCCCCCAATGTGATCGCGGAACACCACGTTGCTCCCATATAACGTGGGAGGCAATGATTTGATTATTATACTTGTGCAGCACGCCGGACCTGCGCCCGCCAGGTTCCCTCTCGAGTGCGAAATGTGGTAGCCATGGCCGGTACTTTCAATTAGGTCTCCGCACTCAACAAATGGAGTTGGCGTTATGTCGGAACAATCCTTTGCAACCGGCCGCTGTCTTTGCGGTGCGGTCAGCTATTCTATAACGGCTGAGCCTATGGCTGCTGGCCAGTGCCACTGCAAGGACTGCCAGCGCGCTTCCGGCACCGGACATATGTCTTTGGCTTTCTTCAAAACGGACGATGTCAACATAATCGGTGAGACCGCCAGCTATGCTGTCACAGCCGATAGCGGCAACACCAACACCCGGCACTTCTGCCCGAAATGCGGCGGCAGGCTGTTTGGTGAAAACTCAGCGCGTCCCGGCATGATTGCCGTTGCTGTCGGATCGATAGACGACAATGAGTGGTTCAAAACCCAGCGAGTCGTCTACGTCAAGGACCGGCCACAATGGGACTCGACCCCTGTCGATATACCGAATTTCGACATGATGCCGCCTGCAACATGAGCAAAGCGTCGAACTCGATGAATCGGGGTCGTGCACGCTTATCCCTGGTTCAGACGATTGGTCATGCCTTATAAGCGATTGATAAATAGTGATAGATTGTTCTCCGTCGCACCGATGATGGAGTGGACGGACCGCCACTGCCGGTATTTTCTGCGGCTGATCTCGGCCAGGGCGCTGCTGTATACCGAGATGGTCACATCGGCGGCCGTAATTCACGGCGACCGCGACCGTTTGCTCGGCTTCGACGCGCGCGAACAGCCCGTGGCGTTGCAACTCGGCGGCAGCGATCCAAGAGAACTTGCCGAAGCCGCGCGCATCGGCGCCGACTACGGATATGAGGAAATCAATCTGAATATCGGCTGCCCTTCCGACCGGGTCCAGTCGGGACGCTTCGGCGCCTGCCTGATGGCCGAATCGGAGCTGGTCGCGGAATGTGTTGGCTCGATGATCGCGGCGGTCGATGTCCCGGTAACGGTAAAATGCCGGATCGGGATCAACGATCAGGACTCGGAAGAAGATTTAGAGCGCTTCGTCGCCCTTGTCGCGGCGGCGGGATGCGAGACGTTCATAGTCCATGCGCGCAAGGCTTGGCTGGAGGGGTTGAGCCCGAAACAGAATCGCGACGTTCCACCGCTCGACTATGAACGCGTTTACGCCCTGAAGCGGATGCATCCCGGCCTTGCGATCATAATAAATGGGGGCATTACGAGTCTGGCCGCCGCGCAAGAGCATCTGGCCCGTGTCGATGGCGTCATGCTGGGACGTGCCGCCTATCACGAGCCGTGGCTGCTGGCCGGGGTCGACAGGCTTTTTTTCGGAGAGACGGCTCAGCCTTTGTCGCGGGCGCGGGTGGTCGAGGCATTCGCGGATTATGCGGAAGCGCAGCTTGGCCATGGCGTTCGCCTGCATCGGATGACGCGGCATATCCTGGGCCTCTATCATGGCGAACCCGGCGCAAGGGCCTTCCGCCGCCATTTGAGCGAAAATGCGACCCGCCCAGGGGCGGGAATTGACGTCTTGCACGAAGCTCTCGAACAGGTGCAACGCGCCGGCGATCCTTTGCCGGCCGCCGCCGAGTGATTTTTCGGGGATCTGGGATCACCGCAACAATGACGTCCTTCGATCCTGATCCGTCACGCCCGCTGGGCGCGGAGGTCAGATGGTCTGGCCCACCCATGTTTTCCTGCAAGCTGCCGCTGGTGGACTGGCGGCGGTCATAGCGCATATGATCCGCCAAAGCTGGACAGTCCAGCCGCCGATAAATGTCGCCGGGCCGGACGCAGCCTCGATTGCAAGGAGCCATCCATCATTGCGCTTGATGCTCTCAATCGAACCGCCGATCGCTTTGTAGCGGTGAGCGACGCAGATGCAGGGCAAGCAACCCGTCTTGCGGGCAGAAAGGGCCGTGTAGCCCATGCATGAAGACATTTCCGCTGAATTGCTTGGCGAGCTTGGTGCGTTTCGAAAAGATCTTCATCGACACCCCGAAACCGCATTCGAGCTTCAGCGGACGGCCGGTAAGATCGCGGATCGCCTTGAAGCCGGCGGGCTGAGCGTTACCCGGTGCGTGGGCAAAAGCGGCGTCGTTGCGACATTGACCGGCGGGACCGGCAATCGTGCCATCGGCCTCCGGGCGGATATGGATGCGCTGCCGATCACGGAAGCCGACGAGTGCGATCATCGCTCGAGTGTGGCGGGCAAGTTTCATGGCTGCGGCCATGATGGCCACTCGACCATGCTGCTGGGTGCGGCTCTCTGCCTCGCCGCCGACGACAGCTTTGACGGGACGGTTCATTTCATCTTCCAGCCAGATGAGGAAAACGGCACCGGCGCGCAGGCGATGATCGATGACGGGCTGTTCGAACGCTTCCCCATGGAGGCGGTTTACGGCATGCACAACATGCCCGGTCTGCCGCTTGGTCATTTTGCGATTCAAGCAGGACCATTCTGCACTTTTGAAGATAATTTCGAGATCGCGATCCACGGACGCGGTGGACACGCCTCCATGCCGGAGCTTGCAATCGATCCGATTATTATAGGCGCGAATATCGTGCTTGAGGTGCAAACCATCGTGTCGCGCTCTGTCTCGGCCAAACACCATGCCGTGGTTTCCGTCACTGATTTCGAATCCGACGGCGCCCGCAACATCCTTGCCAGCAATGTGACGATTACCGGCGATTGCCGTGGCTTTGACGCAGGGGTTTCCGGGACCATCGAGCGCCGCATGGAACAGATTGTAAAAGGCGCCTGCGGCGCCCACGGCGCATCATACCTGTTCAACTATTCGACCTCCTTCGAACCCCTCATCAACGATCCCGGGCACACCGCACTCTGCGCGGAAGTGGCGCAAAATCTCAAAGGGGCTTTCGTTGATGGCAGCTATGGCCGCGTCGGATTTTCCGAAGACTTCGCCAAGATGCTCAATCACAAGCCTGGCGGCTTTATTCTCATGGGCAACGGGACCGAAGGCCGCCACGCGCAGCCGCTTCATAACCCTTCCTATGATTTCAATGATGCAGCCATTGCCCATGGCGTCGCTTACTGGCGCAAACTGGCAGACGCAGCCTTGAGATCGACGCGATAGCGCAAACTTGAAAACAGTTTGCCCCTAAAGTCCAGCGACGCTGAGCGTGATGCGTGTTTCTGCGCTCCGCGCCGGAGCCGGAATTGGTTGTGCACGATGTGCTCGAGCAGGTACAACGCGCTGGCCGTCCTTTTTCGGTCGCCGCCGCGTGATTTTCTCAGGAAACTGACCAGATGCTTTTGGGAATGCCGCTAAGCGAGATTGCGTGGCTGGTGGGCATTCTGCTGGCGGCCGGCGTGGTTATGGGAATTCTGGCCGGCCTGCTCGGTATTGGCGGCGGCGGGATAATGGTGCCAATCCTGTTCGAGGTCTTTGCCGCCCTGGGTGTCGATGAGTCGATCCGCATGCATTTATGCGTCGGCACGACGCTCGCCGTTATCATGCCGACATCCTTGCGCTCCTTTTATTCCCACAAGGCGAAGGGGGCGGTCGATATGGACATCATCCGCTCCATGGTCGTGCCCGTCGTCGCCGGCGTTTTTATAGGCGTATTGGTTGCGCGGTTCTCCAACGAGGTCATTCTGAAAGCGGTATGGGCCGGCGCGGCGACTGTTTTTTCGCTCAAGCTTTTCTTCGGCGGCGACAAATGGCGGCTGGGCAAGACGATCCCGGGAAATCCCAAGCGCGCCGTCTTCGGCGTTGTTATCGGCATGGTGTCGACGCTGATGAGTATCGGCGGCGGCGCCTTCATCACCATGATGATGACCCTTTACGGGCGCTCGATCCTGCAGTCGGTCGCGACATCGTCCGGCTTCGGGCCGATGATCGCCATTCCCGGTACGCTCGGTTTCATCTGGGCCGGGTGGGGTGTTACCGGCCTGCCGCCAGGATCGCTCGGCTATGTCAATCTGCTGGGCGCTGCGATTATTGTGTCGGCCAGCATTTTTACCGCTCCGCTCGGCGTGCGTCTCGCGCACGGCATCCCGCGGCGCAAGCTCGAACTGGCCTTCGCGATCTTTCTGGCGCTGGTCGCGGCACGGTTTTTCTGGTCGTTGATGTGAGTGGGGCCGGGTGCACCGCATTCATATCTTCTGATTATATTCCCCGACTTCCGGATGGGTTGAGAGGTGGGCATCGATCTCGGCGAAGATCGCGCGCATATTGGTCTCGGACGTCGGGCTTTCGACAACGACGACCAGTTCGGGCTTGTTGGAGGAGGCGCGCACCAGACCCCAGGTGCCGTCATCAAGGACAATCCTGATGCCGTTCACCGTAATCAGGTCGCGGATCTTCTGGCCGGCGATGGAGCCGCCGTTGGCGGCGATGCCGGTGAAATGCGCCACGACGCGCTCGACAACGCCATATTTCACCTCGTCGCCGCAATGGGGCGACATGGTTGGCGACTGCCAGGTTTGTGGAAGCTCGGCGACGAGGTCGGCGAAGGATTTACCCGGATTACGCTCGAGCATGTCGCAAACGGCAAGCGCGGAGACCAGACCGTCGTCATAGCCGCGCCCGACCGGCGGGTTGAAAAAGAAATGCCCCGATTTCTCAAATCCGACCAGCGCACCATGCTCATGGCTGTAGCGCTTGATATAGGAATGGCCCGTCTTCCAGTATTCGCAGGTCGCGCCATTGGCCTTGAGCACGGGATCGGTAAGGAACAGTCCGGTCGATTTCACGTCGGCGACGAATTTTGCATTCTCATGCCGGGCGGAGAGATCCCGGGCCAGCATGACGCCGGCCTTGTCGGCGAAGATCGCTTTTCCCTCATTGTCGACGACCCCGCACCGGTCGCCATCGCCATCGATTGCAAAGCCGATATCGGCCTTGGACGCCAGAACCGCCTCGCGGATCGCGTCGAGCATTTTCATGTCTTCGGGATTGGGATTGTGGTTGGGAAAGGAGTGGTCCAGATCGCAGTTCAGCGGCACGACTTCGCATCCGACCGCAGCCAACACCTCGGGCGCGAAGGCGCCCGCCGTCCCGTTCCCGCAAGCCACGACTGCCTTCAGGGGCCGCGTCAGCTTCGCCCGGTCGATGAGATCGGCGATATAGCGGTCTCTGGTTTCGGGGTTGAAGTGATAGCTGCCGCCGCCGGGTGTTTCCTGGCCGCCGGCGAAGACGATGTCCTTCAGTTCCGTAATGTCCTCTGGTCCGAAGGTGAGGGGGCGGTCGAGCCCCATCTTTATTCCCGTCCAGCCATTGTCGTTATGGCTGGCGGTGACCATGGCCACGCCTTCGACATCTAGATCGAACTGGGCGAAATAGGCCATCGGCGACAGCGCCAATCCGATATCGTGAACCTCCATCCCGCCAGCCAGCATACCGGACATCAGCGCTTGCTTGATGGCGCAGGAGTAGGAGCGGAAGTCGTGCCCGGTAACGATCCGGGGCGGCACGCCGCGCCGGCGGAACAGTTCGCCCAGCCCAAGTCCAATGGCCTGCAGCCCCATCAGGTTTATTTCCTCGGGGTAAATCCAGCGCGCGTCATATTCGCGGAAGCCCGTCGGCTTGATAAAGGGCAGCCGTTCGAAATCGGCGCTATTGGGCGTCAGATCTGTACGCGGTTTCGGGAACATCGCTTGCAGCCTCGATTCTGTCCGACGTGATAGCCGAACCAGCGCGCCGGGCCAATGGTCTTGGGTGCGGATTTTGACTGCGTGGCCTGGTCTGGGCAGTCACTCGACGAGTATCAATTCGTGACCGCGCAGCTCGAAACGGCCGAGCCGCCGGATGAATTCCATCCCGAGCAGGGTGATATGCTGATTGCCCGGTTCGGCGATCGAGCCGCGCAAATTGCGGACTTCCACATCTCCGATCCGAATGGCGTCGATCGTTACGGGCGCGGTACGCACAAAGCCGTTGGCGGTACGGGCCGAGCTGGTGAAATCCGATTCCCGGGGTTCGATGCCGATCTGTCTGGCGTCCTCATAGGATAACGCGATCGCGGTCGCGCCGGTGTCAACCAGCACCGCGACGGCGCGGCCGTTGATATGCGCGCGGGCGAAGAAATGTCCGCTGCGGTCGGCGCGCAGAGTGACCGAGCGTTCGAAGCCGCTGCTGCTGTCCCGCTGGCTTATTCCAGACGATTGATAGGCCTGAACCGCTGCTTCGGTGGTTTGTGCAAACACGGCGCGCAATTCGTCGAAGTAAAAAACTGCCGCAAAACCGGCGCACAGGACACCGGCCCAGACAAGCGTTTCGCGAATGACATGACTTACGCCGCTACCGATCGCCATGGCGCAAACTCCCCAGCTTTCAAACCTGATCCGGCGCTCAATCCGGGCAGTCGGCAGATTAACCGCGCAGTGTCAGGAAATCTCCGGAGAATTCATAAGACCGTAAACGGCTTAAAAAACTCATACCGAGCAAGCTCTGATGCAAGGTCCCGGACTTTGCGATGAGAGCATCCACGTTACCGACATGGATGCCTCCGATTGCAATATTGGTGAGACGCACCTGGGCTGCGAAAGATCTGCCATTGGCTGTCTGCACGGGTACCGCGTAGGTTAGCGCGCCGACATCGAATCCCAGCGCTCGTGCGTCCTCAGGCGTCAGAACGACCGCCGATGCGCCGGTGTCGACGATCATTTCGACGATTACGCCATTCACATTCGTCCGGGCCACGAAATGGCCGTCGAGCTGCTTGCGGACGCGCACCGCCGCCGCATTGCCTTTGGCAATCTCCATGGCGATCGGCGTACCGGGTACGATTTCGCCCACGATGCGCTGGGCGACCGGTATCAGCTGGTCCTTATAGGTATATCCGGCAACAAGCAGAAAGGCGAACAGCGCCCAGGTGATGCCGTCGCGCATCGCGCGTCCGATGCGGCCCCGATATCCGCCGAAAAGGCTGCCACTGAGGAAAATCAGGATCGCAAGCAGAGCAGCCATGCTTGCGAATTCCGATGGATCCATGCCTGCGATCGTCGACGCGTCCTGTTTTAGAAACAGAACGGCGACGGCGACGACCACCAAACCAAGCGCAAGCCAGCTGCCCACAATGAAACTCCTCACGCGACGCCGCGACGGGTTCGCCACGGATCCGTTGCCCGAATGCGAGACTGAATAGGGTCAATTCAATGCCTATATCTAGGCATTGGCGTGGCACCAGACAATTGCCGGTGGCGGAAAACCTGCACCAGGGGCTGATGAGCGCCAGCGTCAGGCCGTATGCCTGCCAACCCGCTTCCAGGATGGCTGATAGCCGGGTTGTCTTTCAACTTCCGGCTTTGCTTCGCCAGGTTCCGCCAGCCGGGGCAGGGCTTGCATGACGCGCTTTCTGGGGAATGTGGTGATCACCTCGGTGCCCTGCCGAAGCTTGCTTTTCAAGTTGAAGGAACCGCCATGCAATTCGATCAGTCCCATAACGATGGGCAGGCCGAGGCCGGTGCCGCCTTCCGCGGTTTCATGAGCCAGCGAACCCTGACCGAAGCTTTTCAGGACACGCGGGATTTCGTCTTCGGGTATGCCGGGCCCGGTATCCTTGATGCTGAGATATTGTCCGCCATCGGTCGTATTACCCGCCGTCAGCGTTATGGTGCCGCCGGAGGGCGTGAATTTGATCGCATTGGACAGGAGGTTCAGGCACACCTGCCGGACGGCGCGCTCGTCAGCCCAAAGTTCCGCCAGGTCCGGCGCGAAGGCATGTTGAATTTTCAAACCCTTCTTCTCGGCGCGAATCTTCAATAGGCGATGGCAATCGTCGGCAACATCGATCAGTGCGATGGCCTCCTCATTCAGCTCGTAGCGCCCGGCCTCGATCCTCGACAAATCAAGGATTTCGTTGATGAGATTCAGAAGATGCTGGCCGCTTTCGTGAATGTCGTTTGCATATTCCTTATAGGTCGGATTGGAATGCGATCCGAGGATCTCCGACTTCATGACCTCGGAAAAACCGAGTATCGCGTTCAACGGAGTCCGCAATTCATGGCTCATTGTGGCAAGGAACCGGGATTTCGCGACATTCGCGGCTTCCGCCCGATGCCGAGCCTCGTCGGAAAAACTCTTCGCCTGTTCGAGTTCGCCGATAAGCGAGTCCTTTTCTGCCCGGTATTTGAGCATGGTAATGACGGTCGAGTTCACTCCTCGCATCAGGAAAATGAAGTAGACATGGACGCCGACCGCCATAAAGGCCAGTGCCCAGTAAAAAGCGGCATCCAGCATTATGAATCTGAGCACGAGCGCGGCGGTCATGGGTATCGTGCCGGCATAGACGATCGGCATCACGGTCGATGCGAACATCACGCGCATCGAGATGATCACGATCATCGACGCGAAGATGAACATATGCGCCGACGGGTCTTCATTGGTCATGGCCAGGAAGGCAACGCCGGCCCATGTGACGCCGTACAGAAACTCCGCTGCCGTCAACTTGCTGCGCCATTCCAGCAGATTGACTTCGGCGACCGGCGCTTTGGAGAATTGACGGCACAAGGTCAGCAATATGCCTTTGGCGATGAACACCGATGACAGCCAGATGATGACTTTGTCGGCGGGTGACCAGAACATTGCGGCGATCGCAATGATGACGGCGAGCAGCGGAATCGTCAGGGAAGCGCCAAGCTCGTTCTTTACGAACATCATCAGGAGTTCGTGGTCGAATTCCGGGCTCGATCCCGAGCGATAGTTCAGTTTTTCGCGGGCATCATGAACGCTCGAATTCGCCTTACGCGAACCCGTTTGCGCGCGTACCTTTGGCACGGCCTGGGGGGGTGTGGCTGTCGTACTGAGACTCAAAACACGCCGACCTACTCACTATCCAGCACGCCTGGCACCTCCCGGGAAAGAGGCGCATGATTCGTGCATGGCCAGAAAACGCTTTCAACCGGTTACAGTTTCGGGCGAATTTCCTAACCACTCGTTTACCGTTTGCGTGAAGCGGGTATTTATTATGTCCCGTCCGGGGTTAAAATCGTGGGTTTTTGGAGGGTTTTTACCAGCGCGCTGACATAGTCGTCAGCCGGAGTATTCAGAATTGCTGCCGGTGTCCCGTGCTGGACCACGCTTCCATCCTTCAAGACAGCGATCCGATCTCCCAGCCGAAGCGCCTCGTCGAGATCATGGGTGATGAACAGGACGGTTATTTTCAACTCGCTGCGAAGCGCCATGAGCTGATCCTGCATTTCGCGGCGCATAAGCGGATCCAGCGCGCTGAACGGCTCGTCCATCAGCAGAATTTTCGGACCCGTCGCGAGTGCGCGGGCAAGACCTACGCGCTGCTGCATGCCGCCCGACAACTCGCTTGGAAACGCGTCCTCATAACCCGCCAGCCCTACCTTGCCGACCCATTGCAGCGCCGTTTCATTCGCCACGCCCGGGTCTGTATCCCTTACCTTCAGCCCGTAGGATATATTGTCCAGAACGCTCATATGAGGGAACAGCGCAAAGCGCTGGAAGACCATCGAAACGTCATGGCGGCGCAAATGCATGAGCGCGGCCTTGTCCATGGCCGGTACGGAGCGCTTCTCGATCAGAATGTCTCCGCGGTCAGGCTCGATGAGCCGGTTGACCAGCCTGATCAGCGTTGATTTGCCCGAGCCGGACTGCCCTATGACGGCAAAAGTTTTGCCCGGCGGCACCTCCAGCGAGACATGGTCAAGCGCGACCGTGCAGCCCGTCTGCTGGCGAATTTCATCTTTCGAGACCCCATCGCCGCGCAAGGCCAGCGCCTTGTCCGGATCGGGTCCGAAAACCTTGCAGGCGGATCTGAAGGAAATCGACGACATGTCATCCAGCCGCGCGGCGTGGCTCGGCGGTGGGCCGGCCATAGCCTTGCGTGATCCGGTCGAAGACAATCGCCAGTACGACGATGGCAATTCCGGCCTCCGCGCCCCGGCCGAAATCGAGACGCTGAATGCCCAGCAATACCTCCTCGCCCAATCCTCTGGCTCCGATCATCGAAGCGATTACGACCATCGCAAGCGCCATCATCGTTGCCTGATTGATGCCTTGCATGATGTTGGGCAGCGCCAGCGGCAGCTGAATGCCGGCGAGTTTTTGAAGCCTGCCGGCGCCGAAGGCTTCCGACGCCTCGACAATGTTGGGGTCGACAAGTCTTATCCCGAGGTCCGTAAGCCGTACAAGCGGCGGCACGGCGTAAATGACGGTCGCCATGATGGCGGGAACCTTGCCCAGACCGAACAGCATCAGAGCCGGGATCAGATAAACGAAGCTCGGCATGGTTTGCATGACGTCGAGTATCGGCAAAACCAGCCCGCGCGCCCGGTCGCTCTGGGAAATGGCGATACCCGCCGGAATCCCGCTCGCCATACAAATAACCAGCGCGACCAAGGTAATGGCCAGCGTCTGCATGGCATGGTCCCACAGACCGAACAATCCAATCGCGAACATTGCCGCCATCAGCATCACCGTCTGAAAGATACGGCGATTGGCGTGAAAGGAGACCGCCCCGACAATCAGAATGACCAGCCACCAGGGTGCGCCGCGCAGGGCTTTCTCGATCGATACCAGAGCCAAAAGGAGAGCGTCGGCGAAAGCCTCAAAGGCATCGCCATGGTTTTCGACGAGCCAGTCGATTGCACCATTGATCCATTCGCCGAGAGGAAGTCTGAATTTTTCTGGAAACATGGGCGACCTGTGTCATTCGCTGAGTGAGTGTCGCGGTGGAGCAGGGGCGGCTAGTTCGCTTTCAATGCGGCGGTGATGCGCTGGGCTACCTCCGATGGCACCCATTTCGACCACAGCGCGGTGTGATTGCGCAAAAAATGGATTGCCGCGCCGCGCTCTCCGGCTGATTTATGCTCCTGCATATAGAGCAGCGCATCGCTCACCAGCCTGTTGGACGTACGGTAGCGGCGCAGGAACTCCGCGATGGCCGGGGCCTGCTTGATAAAGCCGCTGTTGGCGCCGGTATAAACGGCAACAACGGGATAGGCGGTTGCTTGTTCCGGTTTGTCGCTTGCGGCGAGGGCCGACCAGATGTCGGGATCATATGCAGGCTCCGCCAGCATCACGCTGTCATATTTGGCCATGATCCAGGTTGGCCCCCAATAATAGTAGAGAATCGGCTTTTTGCGCTTGTAGGCCGAGGCAATCGCAGCCGACAGCGCTGCGCCGCTGCCGGGCCGGAAGTTGGTGAAATGCGCATCCAGGCCATAGGCAGCGAGTTTCTTGGTGTTGATGGTTTCGCAATCCCAGCCAAGCTTACAGTTGTAGAAGCGGCCCTTGCCGGGTTCTTCCGGATCGCGAAACAGTGCGGTGAATTTCGGGAGATCCCGGATATGGACAAGCCCCTTTGCCGGGGCCGCATCGCCTTCAACCAGATAGCGGGGCACAAACCAGCCTTGTACCGCATCGGGATAGTTTATGCCGAGCAGTGCGACATCTCCGGCCTTCTCCGCCTTTTCCCAGGCTTCGGTCAGCTGGTCCTTCCAGACCTCCATCATGATATCAAGGTCACCGCGGGCGAGTCCGGTCAGCAGTGGAATCGTTGTGCCGGGAAGCGTGTCCGATGCGCAGCCATAGCCATGCTTGAGGATAAAAGCGGTGACAGCGGCGTGAAAACGGTTCGACGCCCAGTCAAGGCCTGCTATGCGGACAGGCTGGTCGATTTCGCATATGGGATTCTTCGCCAGGACCGCGGTAGACAGACTGAAGACAATTGGGAGGGCGCCCAGAAATGATAGCACGGAACGCCTTGGGCGCTCTGGCCTGCCCGGGGGCATCGGGCTTGATCTGCGTTTATATCGTTTCGGGACGCTCACGCTGGACGCCAGTGAACCTTGCATACCTGAAAAGGTCAACCGGCTGGCGTGCGGGCGGTGAAATCGAGCCATGACATCGCGCTCACGAAACTACCGGCGCAACCGCAATAGAGAATTTCTGCTGTTCGGCTTGTTCGTGCTTGTGCTGCTCGTCGTGAAATGGCTGCTCCCGGAGCCCGAAACGCAAAACCCGGCCGGCACCGCCAGGATAATCGATGGCGACAGCGTGATTGTCGCCGGCGTCGAAATCCGCCTGCTGGGAGTCGACGCGCCGGAAATGGATCAGACATGCGAGCGTGGCGGGGCCCGGTGGAAATGCGGCCGGGAGTCGGCGCGCCGGCTCCGCACATTCCTCGGCGGCGCGCGCGTCTCATGCAGTGGTGGCAATTTCGATAAGCATGGCCGGCTTCTTGCCGTGTGCCGGCGCGGCGAGGTGGAAATCAACCATTGGCTTGTCGAGCAGGGCTGGGCGGTTTCCTTTGACGACTATCCGGCGGCGGAGCGGGCGGCACGCAAGGCAAAGCGGGGAATTTGGTCGGGAAGCTTCCAGCGGCCGCGGGACTGGCGGGAACGGTAACGCGGCTTGTAGGGAGTGGTGCCGCATTTCTTGCCTCGGCGATAGCGCTCCGTTACCAGTAAAGAGCATGTCGATGAGAGGCATCCTCAATGAGACTTATCGAAACGGCCCGCGCGCCTAATCCGCGGCGCGTCAGGATTTTTCTGGCGGAAAAGGGCATCGAGATTCCAACCGAGCAGGTTGACCTTGGCGCGCTTGAGCACAAAAAACCCGAATTCGCTGAACGCAATCCTATGCGGCGGGTGCCGGTGCTTGTCTTCGACGACGGCTCGACGCTTAGCGAGACGGTCGCGATCTGCCGCTATTTCGAGGAAACCCAGCCCGACCCGCCGCTTATGGGGCGCGATGCCCGCGGCAAGGCCGAAGTGGAAATGTGGCAGCGGCGCATGGAGCTGGAATTTCTCTATCCCATTATGCATACCTTCCGCCATACCCATCCGCATATGGCGCAGCTTGAAGTGCCGCAGGTCGCCGAGTGGGGCGAGGCGAACCGTCCGCGTGTTCTGAAAATGATCGAGTTCCTCGACGCCGAACTTGCCGAGCGCCAATTTATCGCCGGCGACGAATACACAATTGCCGACATTACCGCATTGGTGGCGGCCGATTTCATGAAGCCGGCAAAAATCGAGCGCCCGGACAGTCTGGCCAACCTGGCGCGCTGGTATGACGAGGTGTCGTCGCGGCCGAGCGCGAAGGCGTGAGTTAGGGACGGGCCGGGCGTAGGCAGCCCCGCTCGGGTGATCCAGAGATGAACAATAGGCTGGAGGATCTGCTTGCCGAGATTGGCGGCTGCCGTGTCTGCCGCGATGCGCCCGCGGCAAGCAATCCACTTCCGCACGAACCACGTCCCGTCTTGCGTGCCGCACCGTCGGCACGTATTTGCATTTGCGGCCAGGCGCCGGGCACGCGGGTTCACGAAAGCGGTGTTCCTTTTACCGACCCGTCCGGCGATCGCCTTCGCGACTGGATGGGAGTCGATGAAGATATATTCTACGACGCGGCGCGGATTGCGGTCGTGCCGATGGGTTTCTGTTTCCCCGGGCTCGACGCGAAGGGCGGGGATTTGCCGCCGCGCAAGGAATGCGCACCGCTGTGGCGGGAGCGGGTTATGGCCGGGCTTCCCGATCTGAAACTTGTGCTGCTCATCGGCCAGTATGCGCAAGCGTGGCATCTGGGCCGGGAGCGGGGGCGAAATCTGACCGAGACGGTGCGCCAGTGGCGGCGCTATGCGGAAAGCGGGGAGGGTGTCATCCGCCTGCCACTGCCGCACCCCTCCTGGCGGAACAATGCCTGGCTGAAAAAGAACCCTTGGTTCGGCACCGAGCTGCTGCCCTATCTGCGCGCGAACGTGCAGCGCTTGCTGGATTGATGACCGGTGCCGGGAACGGCGCTGCCGCCAAAACCGGCTTATTCACATTATTAGAAAACAAATCCGATAATTCGATAGTTCTGTCGCTTTTTGTGCAAACTTTTCCTATATTGAGGCAAGTGCAAGAAATAATTTCTCGAAAGGCGTCCGACATGCTGGACAAGATGGACCAGAAAATACTCGACATCCTTCAGAAGGACTGCACCATGCCGGTGGCCGAAATCGGCAAGCAGGTCGGGCTGTCGACAACGCCCTGCTGGCGCAGAATTCAGAAATTGGAAGAGCAGGGCGTCATCCGCCGCCGCGTCGCCTTGCTGGACCCGGCAAAAGTCAATACCGGCGTTACCGTATTCGTTGCTATTTCCACCAGCCAGCATACGGAGGATTGGCTATCGCGCTTCCATGAGACGATTCAGGAATTTCCCGAGGTCGTCGAATTCTACAGGATGAGCGGCCAGGTCGATTATCTGCTGCGTGTCGTGGTCCCCGACATCGAGCATTATGATCTGTTCTACAAACGCCTGATCTCACGCATCGAGCTCAGCGACGTCAGCTCCACCTTCGCCATGGAGCAGATCAAATTCACTACCGAGCTGCCGCTTGCCTTCATCAATGGAAAAGCGGCTGGCGGAAGCTGAGTGTTTTAGCCGGCGGCAATATAATAGCCGCCAATCAGGCGGGCATGGCCACGCATGATGGCAATGACTTCGTCATCCTGGTTGGTGATCGTCACATCGTAGAAACCGCTGCGGCCGCGGCGCCATATTTCGGTCGACCGGGCCGTCAGCCGGTCACCGACCTCGGCCGGCTTCAGAAATTGGATATCGCAGGACGCCGCGGTGGCGCGGTCGTTATAGGAGCCCGCGGCATATCCGAAACAGAAATCGGCAAGCGTGAAGAGGACGCCGCCGTGGCACACGCCATTGGTGTTGCTCATGTCGCCGCGCGTATCCATGCGCAGCGCAACCGCGCCACGCTCGGCCTCCAGGATCTCGATCCCCCAGTGATGCGCGACGGGGGAGACGTCCAGCAGATGCTCGACGACCTGGCGCACGGGAATGGAGGCGGGGGTTTTCGCCTCGCCGGTATCCTCTGCTGCCATCGCTATTTGTGCTCCAGGCGTTTGATCAGGCTTGAACACTCCCAGCGGTTGCCGCCCATGCGCTGGATTTCGGAATAGAATTGTTCGACCAGCGCGGTGACCGGCAGATTGGCGCCGTTGCGCCGGGCCTCGCCGAGACAGATGGCGAGATCCTTGCGCATCCAGTCGACAGCGAACCCGTGATCGAATTCGCCATTCGTCATGGTCTCCCAGCGATTTTCCAACTGCCAGGACTGCGCCGCTCCTTTCGATATCGTCGCCACCGCCTTGGGGATATCGAGCCCGGCCTGCTTGGCGAAATGCAAGCCCTCGGCAAGCCCCTGAAGCAGGCCGCCGATGCAAATCTGGTTGAACATTTTGGTGAGCTGGCCGGAACCGGACGGCCCAAGCAGATTGACCGCGCGCGCAAAGCACTGGATTACGGGTTCGGCTTTGGCGAACGCACCCTCATCGCCGCCGACCATGACGGTCAAAGCCCCGTTTTCCGCGCCGGCTTGCCCACCGGAAACGGGCGCGTCGAGAAAGTATGCGCCTTTTTCTTTTGCCGCACCGCAAAGCTCACGCGCGACGTCGGCGGAGGCGGTTGTGTTGTCGACAAATATCGCGCCGTCCTTGAGGGCCGAAAAGGCGCCGTCGCCGCCGGTCGTCACTTCGCGCAAATCGTCGTCGTTGCCAACGCAGGCGAAAACGAAATCCGCGTCCCGGGCCGCTTCCGCCGGCGTGGCCGCGGTCTCGCCGCCATATTGATCGGCCCACTTGCTCGCCTTTTCGGCGGTGCGGTTATAGACAACAAGGTCGTGGCCGCCCTTTTGCCGGATATGACCGGCCATCGGATATCCCATGACGCCAAGACCAATCCACGCGACTTTGCTCATTCGATTTATGCCCTCAAATGCAGTTCTGGTGAAAACTCCAAAGGGTTTTAGTCGATAAGCGCGGAGTTGTCAGGCATTGGGCGCGATGGGCAGCGCGTTGGAATGTTTGACCTGCGCAAGGGCGAAGCTCGATTCGATGCTGGCGACGCCCTCGACACGGGTCAGCGTCTCTTTCAGAAAACGTTCATAGGCCGCCAGATCCCTGGCGACAACGCGCAGCAGATAGTCGCGCGGCCCCGTCATCAGATAGCATTCGACCACTTCGGGACAGTCCCGGACCGCGCGCTCGAACGCCTCCAGCGCCTCTTCGCGCTGCATTTCAAGCTTCACCGAAACGAAAACGCTCACCGGCAGTCCGACCTTGTCCTGATCGATGAGCGCGGCATAGCCCTGGATAACGCCGGCCCGTTCGAGAATTTTCAGACGCCGCAGGCAGGGGCTGGCGGTCAGTCCAACCTGCTCCGCGAGGTCGGTTACCGGAAGCCGGCCCTTCTCCTGGAGCGTCTGGAGAAGACGGCGGTCTATATTGTCCAATTCGATTTTAGCCATTTCACCCAACAAAATACCTGTTTTGCAATGATAGTGCTAAATAGCAGGAGGTAATTAGCAAAAATTGAAAGATCGCACCATCCCGATAACGGTACTATGCGCAAAAGCCGAGGATGCGGGGCGCGCCATGCGGGCGCAAGATGGAGGCCGGTCATGAACCCACACAGCCTGCCGCGAAGCGAGGTTGAAACCGATACCGGCGCCGAACCGCTGGCGATATTGCAGGAGCTTGAAAAAAAGCTGCTGTGGCTGTCGAGCTGGATGATTCACAACGCCAATCATCTGCGCGAGAGCACGGACGGGCTCAAGGTCGGCGGTCACCAGGCGTCGTCGGCCTCGGTGGCGAGCATCATGACGGCGCTCTATTTCCATGTGCTGCAGCCGCAGGACCGGGTCGCCGTCAAGCCGCACGCCAGTCCGATCTTTCACGCCATCCAATATCTTCTAGGGCATCAGACGCTCGACAAATTGCAGAATTTCCGGGCTTTCGGGGGCGCGCAATCCTACCCGTCGCGCACCAAGGATAGCGACGATGTCGATTTTTCGACCGGCTCGGTCGGACTGGGTGTCGCAATGACCGCCTTCGCCAGCCTGGTGCAGGACTATGTCCGCGCCAAAGGGCTTGGACGGGATTGGCCCGAGGGGCGCATGGTCGCCATTGTCGGCGATGCCGAACTGGACGAGGGCAATGTTTATGAATGCCTGCTGGAGTGCTGGAAGCACGATCTGCGCAATTGCTGGTGGGTGATCGATTATAACCGGCAGAGCCTCGACGCGGTCGTCTCGGATCGTTTGTTTTCGAAAGTTGCCGGCCTGTTCGAAACGATGGGCTGGGAGGTCGTTACCCTCAAATATGGTCACCTGCTGGAAGCGGTGTTCGGCGAGCCTGGCGGCGAAAAGCTGCGGGAGTGGATCGACAATTGTCCGAATACGCTTTACTCGGCGCTCGCCTTCCAGGGCGGTGCGGCGTGGCGGCGGCAGTTGCGGACGGATTTTTCCGATGCGCCGGAGGCGCTCGCCCTGATCGATCGCTATGACGATGGGGCGCTTGCGCGTTTGATGACCAATCTGGGCGGCCATGATCTTGCCGCGCTGCTGGAAGCCTTCGCCAAGGCGCCGTCGGGCAGGCGGGTCTGTTTCATCGCCTATACGGTCAAGGGCTACGGTCTGCCCTTCCAGGGGCACAAGGACAATCACGCCGGGCTGATGACGGCCACGCAGATGGCCGCGTTCCAGGCCGCGAACGGAATTCCCGAGGGCGCTGAATGGGACCCGTTCGCCGGTCTCGCGCTGGACGATTCGATCCTGCGGCGATTCCTCGATGCGGTTCCCTTTGCCGGCAGTGGCCGGCGGCGGCTGTCGGCGCCCCGCGTCGACGTGCCGGCGATCGAAGTGCCGGAGAGCGGCGGCGAAATGTCGACCCAGGACGGATTTGGACGGATCCTCAACACCCTTGCCCGGTCGCAGAGCACGCTTGCCGAGCGGATTGTCACGACCTCGCCGGATGTCACGGTCTCGACCAATCTGGGCCCCTGGGTCAACCAGCGCGGCCTGTTCTCGCGCGAGGCGGAATCCGACATCTTCAAGGACCGCGGATTGATGAGCCCGCAGCGCTGGGAAAAGGGTCCCTCGGGGCAGCATATCGAACTCGGTATCGCCGAAAATAATCTGTTCCTGATCCTGGCTGCCGCGGGCCTGTCGCATTCGCTGTTCGGCGAGCGGCTCATTCCCGTCGGAACCCTTTACGACCCCTTCATCCAGCGCGGCCTCGATGCGTTGAATTATGCCTGCTATCAGGACGCCCGCTTCATTCTGGTCGCCACGCCGTCGGGGATTACGCTGGCGCCGGAAGGCGGCGCGCATCAGTCGGTCGGGACACCGCTCATCGGCCTTGCCCAGGATGGGCTGGCCTCCTTCGAGCCGGCCTTCGTCGACGAGCTCGCGGTTATCATGGAATGGGCGTTCGACTATGTGCAGCGCGAGGGTGAAGAGGCCGGTGAACCGGTAAACAGCGGCTGGTTGCGCGACGAAAAGGGCGGGTCGGTCTATCTGCGCCTGTCAACCAGACCGGTGGAGCAGCCGAACCGGGCGATGAACGGCGATCTGGCTTGCGACATCATCCAGGGGGGCTATTGGCTGCGCCCGCCGGAACCCGGCTGCGGTCTCATCGTCGCCTATAGCGGCGCGGTTGCGCCCGAAGCGATCCGTGCGGCAGGCCTGCTCGCCGAGGACGCGCGCGGGCTGGGCGTTCTGGCGATCACGTCGGCGGACCGGCTGTCGGCCGGGCATCATGCATCGATGCGGGCGCGCGAGCGGGGCGAACGGGGGGCTGTCTCTCATGTCGAGCAATTGCTGGAGCCGCTTGCCCGCGACGCCGGTGTCATCACCCTGAACGACGCTCACCCGGAAACGCTGTCGTGGCTCGGCGGCGTGGCCGGTCATCGGGTGCGGGCGCTCGGTGTGGAGCATTTCGGTCAATCGGGGTCGATTCCGGAAGTCTATGGCCATCACGGTATCGATGCCGATGCCGTCCTGCGTGCCGCTGACAGCCTTCGCCCCGGCCGGCGGCCGCGTTACCTGCGCGGGGCGTGAGGCCGCTAACCGCGGCTCCGGCCTGTTGGATGCCCCAATGCTTTGCGCTAGAGTGCAGGAGGGTGGATTTCAGTGGGGTTTAGTCAAATGAGCACAGTCAGGATTGCCGTTTTCACATTTCTTGCGGGCTTAGCAGTCGTTGTCGTCATATTGCCGGCGCCGGCCCATGCGGTCTGCCGCAATTTCGAAGCCAGTCATAACGGGACGGATCTGTTTCATCCGACCGGCGCAACCGGCGCGGCGGTAAACAAACTCATGGCGAAGGTCGATGCTTGGCAGATTGATGCGAAGTTGAAGAAAGTGCGCATGAGCAAGGTGCGCACGCATTGCGGCCCGTGGTTCAACATGATCATGTTGCCGCACCGCCATTGCGTCGCCAAGGC
>JAJFHO010000053.1 GCA_021775575.1 Hyphomicrobiales bacterium | reverse complement strand
TGATGAACTCGAGAAAGCCACGCGCGCGCTGGCCGAGGAGATTGCAGCCAACGCCCCCCTCTCCGTCCTCGTCGCAAAAAGATGTATCGACGAATTCGCGCGCGCGCCGGAAAATCCCGACATGGCCGCCCTTGATGCGCTGGTGGAAGACTGCTTCGCCAGCGAGGATTATGCCGAGGGGCGCGTTGCTTTCATGGAAAAACGCAAGCCCGTGTTCAAGGGGCGTTAGGGTCTATCGGTCTCCAGAATTACGAACGCCGGTTCAGAAAGTCGACAACCGCCTCCTTATAGCTGCGATCGCCCACTGCTTTCATATGGTTGCGCCCGGCTATTTCCAGAGACTCAGCGCCCGGTATCAGTTCGGCCAGCGCCACCGCCGGCCCGCCGATAACATCGTCGCTGCCGACCGCGACAAGGACGGGCGTGCGAATGGCGGCGAGGTCTTCAGCCGTGATTTTTTCGCGCGAGGAGCGTATGCACGCCGCCAGGGCAAGCAGATCGCTCCCGGTCGATTCCGCAAAGGCGCGGAATGTGCGCGCGGTTTCATTGGCAACGTCGTCTATGCTGGGCGCTTCGAGCGCTCTGGCGATCGGGCCCGCGCCGCCGACGCCGCGCACCATATTGGCGCCAAGCCCGGCGAAAATCGCGCCGCGGACGCGTTCGGGGTTCCGCAATGTCAAAAAAGCGGCGATCCGCGCACCCATTGAATATCCCATAACGTCCGCCCGGGGAATTTCGAGATGGTCGAGAAGGTTCCGCGCGTCGCCCGCCATCAGCGGCGCGCCATATTTTTCGGTCTCGTAGAGCTTCTCGCTGGCGCCATGACCGCGATTGTCAATCGCAATCACGCGGCGGCCCGCCTGGGCGAGGATGCGCATCCACCCGGTGTCGACCCAATTGGTGGAACTGTTGGAGGCAAAACCGTGAATCAGGAGAACGGGATCGCCCGCGCCTTCGTCGAGAAAGGCGATCTCAACGCCGCCGGAATCGAATGTCTGCATTATGTTTCCTGCTGTTCGGGCCCACACTCAACCTCCGGCTTACCTCTATCTTTTGCCCACCGCAATGCGTATGCTCCGCCGCGGTTGCACATGATGAAAAATGGCTTGGGGCGACGGCATGGCAGACCCGATTATTCCTCATTTCCGCAATGACGTGGGCGTGGACAGGATTCGCATCGGTGTCCGCGAATTGAAATGCATGGGAGCATCCCCTCCCTATGATCACCCTCATGTCTTCCTGGACATGGGCGAAGACGACCAGATCATCTGTCCTTATTGCTCGACAGTCTATCTGCTGGACCCAAAGCTGAGCGCGCTTGAGTCGGACCCGGCCGATTGCCGATTCCAGGAAAACGTCGCCGCCTGAAAATCGGCGGGCGCAACGCATGGCCACGCCTCGAAATAACGGTTCCATCATCATCGCCGGCGGCGGTATCGCCGGTCTGTCGGCGGCTATTGCCCTTGCCCGCGAGAATGAAACCGTTCGCCTGGTTGAGCGCGGCGAGACCTTTCCCGTCGACGGCGCCGGCATACAGCTGGGCGCAAATGCGACCCGCATCTTGCGCGAGTGGGGCGTGCTCGATCGGCTGCTGACCCAGGCCGTGCGCGCTGAAGGCATCGGCATCGGCGACGGGCTAACAGGCGAAGCGCTGGCGCAGGTGCCGCTTGGCGACTATGCCGAACAGCGCTTTGGCGCGCCCTATCTGCTGGTGCACCGCGCCGATCTTCACAACGCCTTGCTTGACGCCGCGACAACCTATCCGGCCATCCAGATCACAACCGGCGCGGAAGTGACGGACTTTGACCAGTTCGAGGAGGAGATCGTCGTCAAAACCTCCAAAAGCGCCATGCGCGGCCGTGCGCTGATCGCCGCCGATGGTATCTGGTCGAACCTGCGGAGCAAGATCGACCAGAACGCTCAGGCCGCTTTTACCAGCAAGACGGCATGGCGAACGCTGATTGACCCCGCCGCGCTGCCTGACGAATTGCAGGGCCCGTGGACCGGCCTCTGGATGGCCGGCAATGCGCATCTGGTGCATTATCCGGTGCAGGCGGGCAAGGCGGTCAACCTTGTTGCCGTCATCGAAGAGCGCTGGTTCGCGCGCAAAAGCTGGAGTGAGGAGGCAGACCCGGCGACCCTTCTTCCCGTCTTCGAACGCTGGCACCCACGCGTTGCGGATATCGTCGCCGCGGGCAAGGATTGGCGTAAGTGGTCGCTTTACGACCTGCCGCCGCTGCAGCGGGCGACCAGGGGAACGGCGCTGCTTATCGGCGACGCGGCGCATCCGATTCAACCCTTTCTGGCGCAAGGCGGGGTTTTGGCGATCGAGGACGCGGCGGTTCTGGCGCGCATGCTCACCCGCTACCGAGACGACACCAGGGAAGCCTTTATCCGCTTTGAAAATGAGCGTATCGCGCGTACCGCGCGCATGCGTTATGAGTCTCGGCGTATGGGCAACATCTATCATATGCGCGGCCTTTCGCGCCGGGCGCGCAATTTTGCCCTGCGGCGGCGGTCGGCCGAAGCGCTGCTTTCGCGGTTTGACTGGATATACGGCTTCGACGCCCTCGCCTTTCCTAAAGGCTAGCCGGGCGACGCCGAGGCCGCTTGTATCGCGACATCTCCAACTTGCGGAATGTCGGGTGGAATCTCTTCCTCAAGCATCGCGTTGCGCGCATATCCGCCGCCGGTAAAACGCAGCCTTACGCGGCGCAGGGGCGCGGTTCCGCCGCCACCGGTGGAGACCAGCAAATCCCGCCAGCCATTGTTCTGATCGGCACTGATCACCACCGGCGCCTTGACGCGCACGGTGCGTGAGATCACGCGGTAGCCATGCTGGCCCGGCCGGAATACGGCCAGGGAACAGCCTGTCTTGGTGCACCAGTCCTTGCCCGAGAACAGCACGATCGCCTCTACCGAACCGTCTTCGTTCAAATCCGCGCCGACAATCTCGACGGGGCCGGCGGCGCGTTTCTTGTTGATCCTGTAATTTTCGATTGCCTGGCGGATTTGTGTCTCATTCACCGGCCGCAATACCGACGCGCGCGCCGCACCGGGCCGAAGCCCGCCACCGAGCTGCACCGGGCGCGCGCCATCGCCCAGAGCTGCACCCGGCGCACGCGCAGGCCCCCCGCCGCAGCCGCCGAGAATTGACGTGCCCGCGAGGAGGCTGGCGAGAATAACGCCAGTCCGGGTGCAACCGATGATCCGACCAACAGGCATAACGAAGTTTCTCCATACGCCCCTTCCGGCGGCGCGATCGGGCAGAGTTTCAACCGTCCGGGTCGCGTCTTTCCCAACGGGCTGGTGCGGACGGCGGGACTCGAACCCGCACGAGGTTACCCTCACAGGATTTTAAGTCCTGTGTGTCTACCAATTCCACCACGTCCGCAGGGCCGGTCCGCAGGATGAAGCCAGCGACACCCTCGCAAGGACCGGCAATCAGGGCAAGTCCAACGACTCAAGCCCGTTTGCTGTTGTTTCTCTGTTTAGCCTTGGCAAGGGACCTTTTGCAATCCAACGCTTCAAGCGCGGCCAGGTCCAGAAGATAGGCAACGAATTTAAAACCGTTCCGGTCCGCCTTAAGTCTTAGATCACCGACCGATTTAACAAGCTCTTCGGCTGCCAACATGCGCTCGGCTTGCGATAAATCCGCAAGATCCTTAGATTTCGTATCTCCCGCCGTTCTAATATTTTCAGGCGACATTTTTCTATTATTGTCACTCATGGCAATAGCCTATTGCGGCCCCGCAGATGTTTGCTGCAATATTGATTCTGATAAATTTGAAGTTCACAAACAACATGACCAAGTAAGAAATATCACATAATCATGTGTTTTAAAACACAACAACTATTTTTATTATTTCTTATTGTCGTATTTTGGCTGCTCTGATCTGTTGCGCATCCACAACACAAAGCGCCGTCATGTTGACAACGCCGCGTGCCGTGACGGATGGCGTCAGAATATGGGCGGGTTTCGCCGATCCGAGCAAAATGGGGCCGACGGGCAGCGCGTCGGCCAGCACCTTGATAAGCTGGTAGGAGATATTTGCGGCATCGAGGTCCGGCAGGATCAGAACATTGGCCTCGCCCTTCAGGCGCGATCCGGGGAACAACCGATCCCGGTAGGCGACATTGAGGGCGGCATCGCCATGCATTTCGCCGTCAACCTCGAGGTCGGGGGCGGCTTCGCGGAGGATCTCGACCGCAGCGCGCATTTTCCGGGCTGTCTTGGACTGACTGCTGCCGAAATTCGAATGGGACAGAAGCGCTATCTTCGGGGTAATGCCGAACCGGTTCACATGCGCCGCGGTCAGCATCGCCATCTCCGCGACTTCATCCGCGCTCGGGCTTACCGAAACATAAGTATCGGCCAGGAAATAAGCTCCGCGCGCGAGGATAACGAGACTCAAAGTTGAAAAATCGCGAACGCCCTCGGCCAGACCGATCACCTCACGGACGGTTTTGAGATGGCCGTCGAACCGGCCATGCAGCCCGCAGAGCATCGCATCGGCGTCGCCGCGGTGTACCGCAAGCGCCGCGATGACACTTGATCGGGTTCTGACAATCGTGCTTGCCGCGTCCGGCGTAATGCCCTTCCGGCATGTCAGGTCGTAATAGGTATCGACATAATCGCGGTAGCGCGCGTCGTCCTCGGGATTGATGACCTGGAAATCCCGGCCCGGTTCTATCGACAATCCGTATCGCTCGATGCGGCTGCGGATGACATCGGGACGGCCAACCAGGATCGGTATCGCAATCGAATCCTCAAGCGCGACTTGCGCCGCCCGCAGGACCCGCTCATCCTCGCCCTCCGCGTAAACAACGCGGCGCGGATCCATATGGGCCCGTTCGAAGACCGGCTTCATGATCGTGCCCGACCGGAAAACGAACCGGTTGAGTTCCTCTGCATAGCGCTCAAAGTCGGTAATCGGCCGTGTCGCGACGCCTGAATCCATGGCCGCCTTGGCAACCGCCGGCGCTATACGCAAAATCAGCCTGGGATCGAAAGGCGACGGGATCAGATAGTCCGGACCGAATATCTGTGTCGCGCCGCCATAAGCCTGCGCGGCGACGTCGGAGGAGGCTTCATGGGCCAGCGCCGCAATGGCGTCGACGGCCGCGCGTTTCATATGGTCGTTGATAGCCGTCGCGCCGACATCGAGCGCGCCTCTGAAAATATAAGGAAAGCACAGGACATTGTTCACCTGGTTGGAATAGTCGGACCGGCCGGTGCAGATCATGGCGTCGGGGCGGGCTTCGCGCGCCTCTTCCGGCATGATTTCGGGCACCGGGTTGGCCAGCGCCATAATGAGCGGCTTGTCGCCCATGGTCTTGACCATTTCGGGCTTCAGCACGCCGCCGGCCGATAATCCCAGAAAAACATCGGCGCCCTCGATAACCTCCGCCAGGGCGCGTTTATCGGTCTTTTGGGCGAACCGGCTTTTCCATTCGTCCATCAGTTCGGTGCGGCCCGAATAAACGACACCCTCTATGTCGGTGATCCAGATATTGCTCTTCTTCACACCCAGAATAACCAGCAGGTTCAGACAGGCGAGCGCCGCGGCGCCGGCGCCCGACGTAACGATCTTGACCTTGTCGAGCCGCTTGCCGGCGAACCCAAGACCGTTCAGCACCGCCGCGGCGACGATGATCGCGGTCCCGTGCTGATCATCGTGAAAGACCGGAATATTCATACGTTCCTTGAGCCGGTCCTCGATCTCGAAACATTCAGGCGCCTTGATATCTTCCAGATTGATCCCGCCGAAAGTCGGCTCGAGCGCGGCAACGACAGTGCAGAAATGATCGACCTCGGTTGAGTCGACCTCGATGTCGAACACATCGATGCCGGCGAATTTCTTGAACAGAACCGCCTTGCCTTCCATCACCGGCTTCGACGCCAGAGGGCCGATGGAGCCAAGACCGAGCACCGCCGTTCCGTTGGTGATAACGGCGACAAGATTGCCGCGGATCGTCAGATTGGCCGCCTCGCCCGGATCGCCGGCTATCGCATCGCAGGCCGCCGCCACCCCCGGCGAATAGGCAAGCGCCAGATCGCGCTGGTTTCCAAGCGGCTTGGTCGCCTTGATCTCCAGCTTACCGGGCCGCGGCTGGCTGTGATAAACGATCGCGCCGGAACGCAGATCCTCGGAAATATCGCTGCTCATGGTGCCTCTCCCCTGGCCGGCGCTGGACTGAAAGGCCGCCGATTCCATATATCCTGAGAGGATGCTGGTTGTTCGCCCCGTGCGTCAACAGCCATGCAAGTCACGGCACCGGCAAATTCACTCCCCGATATGCAACTCGCGGCGCTGTTGGACTGACATGCGGAAGCCGCCATTACGCCGCCGCGGCGGCGGCTGGGCCATGGACTCGATGAATGCCGCCCGTCTCTCACGCCGGCGGATTTGGCGGGATTCCTTCAGGAGATCGAACCGGAAGCGCGCGTTGCGCAGCCGCCGCAAGCATAACCATGGTTCTCGGCCCAACTTCCCGCTCTGCAAGTTAGCATTCGCCGACCCTTCCGTATTTGACCCGCAATCCACGGAGAATTACGTTTCCGTTTTGCCGCAATGACATAGAGAATAAATATGTCATATTACTTATCAAAAATATTGTAATAGCAGATACGGCCTTATTTTTTTAGCTTTTCATCATATACCGACCATGCAGGCAAATTGCCGCACAGCAACCTATGAATGATCGTGACTTTCCTGTGCGAAGCAACCTTATATCATGTGAATAATTTCAATTATGTGACATTTATGCATCGATGAATACAAACGACACACGCATAACGATGTAGCAAAAATAACAATATATAGAATACAAAAAATATTCATACGCTATATAAGGTGTCATTCCGCATACATAGTAATATTATTGCGTCGATAGACGTTATCTAGCAATCATAATTGATTGCATCTTGGTTATCTGCGACACTTTGACCAGTAAGTATTGGGGTATGCGGGGGTGTTATGTCGCGTTATCTGCGAGTCTTTGCGGCAGTATTGGCGGCGGTGGTGTTGCTGGCGGGTTGTGGGCGTATTGCGGACAACAGGAAATTCCTGCACGGCATTGGGACTGATCTAAATACAAGCGATCTAGGCGAACAGACCCGCATACTTCAAATTTATTTCGGCCATATATGCGCCCAGGCTGGGCTCACCATTGGAAATGATGCGGACGGGATCCCAAAGTGCAATTATGCGAAGTTCGCTGATAGCACCGCATACTGGAATGTGTTCGTCGTACAGGGAATGAACGACGTCGACCGCCGGTGCGACGCCTATCTTGCCTGGCTCGATGACAAGCGGCGGTCAAGAGAATCCAAGCTCAGACAAATAACCGACATACGCACGGCGACAGTCGCCATCATGAGCTTCACCGGCTCAGGCACCACACCAATGGATGTCGTGGGCCTAGCCTTCGGCCTGTTGACGGACACGGTCGGCAACTATCATTCGCGCCTGCTTCTGGAGATGGAGGGTTCGACGGTTCAAGCCGTAGTCTTCCGCGAAAGAGCACGCCTGCGTAGCGAAATAAACAGCATTGATTTCGCTAGCAAACCGGACGCCTATCACGCCATACGATCGTATCTAAATATCTGCCTGCCTCATACGATCGAGACCGAAATCAACAATACAATTACCGTCGACAAACGCGCTCCGGATTCTGAAACAAAGCCACTTATCTCTGCAACGACACGCTTTACGTCACGCAGCCGCTTTGTCCCGCCCGGTAGAGCAACGTCCACGGATGAAGAGGCGAAAAAAATCTTCCGGTTCCCAAAAGGGTTTTTCCGGGCCGACGTCGAAGACATGCAACGCCGAATATGTGCAAAACCTGACGGCATTGTCGGGCCTGGCACAAAGGAAGCAATTTACGCCGTAGAAGACTTGATATACTCAGGAGACGTATCGAAATTTGATGGATTTCTCAATAATACTGAGTTGCAGTCAATAAATGGATATATCCCCTCAGTATGCAACTACACTTCATTTAATAGTAGGTTTGAACTCATTATATCTCGAAATCCAGATTTTAAGCAAAAAATAGTTGCTGCATTAAATATATTGGTTCCTAGCGCAAATCTTGACGTCAATATGAAAATTGAAAGCGAACGATTCCGAAATTCTATAATTACCGCAAACACTGTAGAAGGAATGAATAAGCACCCACAAATACGTTCTGACACTATTACTCGTACTTTTTACGTGAATGCCTTGAAACTGGGCCGCTAGAAATTTGGCTGAATTTGCATATGAACGATGTTTTTGTGGAGACTTGATCGATCCGGAGCGCTCAATGTGGAAGACAACCGCTGAAATCGATATATATGAGGATAAGAGTCATACCGCCGATGTTGACTTCCCGATGGTGAAAAAGGGGGCACTCCTTTCGCCGGGGAGTTCGGCGACTAACGATGATGAACAATGGAAAAGCGTTTCCTATATCGTTGACGGAGTACAGTTGTCAGACGGCTGGGTGGATGCTTCGAAACTGCAGCCCTCAGACGATCAGCACCCTCTTATTGAAGTAGATCAACGCACTTTCGTAAGGTCGTGTGTTCAGCACGAGATCGAGAGCATTTCGAGTGAGATTTATGGCGAATTCCCGATTGTCGCGGACTATCTGATCGCATTGGCGGTGATCGAAACCCAGATCGCCAACAAGCGTTCCGACATCAATGGAACCACGTACATCGGACCCTTCCAACTGTCTCAGTCCGATTGGGCAAAGTTTCGGGCTTTGAATTTGCATGCAGCGAACGATGTCGGATGGCTGATCGAAAATCCCTATCAACAAATCATAGCCGCGTCCGACTTGGCGCACGACAGGCAAAAAAAGATCGCGGCATTGCATCAAGCTGACGTGGGCGACCAACCCGACGGGCCATATGTTTCGGATTTCCTAAACGTATTCCATTGTCACTTGATCGGCCCTGACGCCACCCATTCGGTTATAAAGGCCATCCGAGCGGAGGAAGGGCATCTTACGATTGAAGAGATTTTAAATCGTCATTATCAAGCGGACGAAACAAATCAGAAAATTGCCCGCCGCAACAGGTTCACGAAAATCAATGGAGAAATTGCCACGATCGAGCAATTCGTCGGCTCGACAGAATCTGTATTGGACAAGGCACTTTCAAGGGCGCATACGCTAATTCGCGAGCACTTTCCCGAGGCGATTCCGCAATCCTTCGGGGAAGCAGCTCCTTGGTTTTCTGTTGCCGAGGAAATCAAGAATCGCGGCGTCAAAGAAGGAACGCACAACGCGGAAATCATCAGCTATTTTCGCGCGACTGACTCCGGCATAACTACTCTCGAACATTGGTGTGGTGCTTTTGTTGCGCATTGTCTTTCCGAGGCCAGTCGCACAACCGGCATCGACGAGTTGAAGGACAGCATTGTCAAGCGTTCTGCGCGAGCTGCCAGTTGGCTGACTTGGGGCGACACGCCTCTAAATCTAAAACAAAAAAAGATTCCAAAAGGAGCGGTTGTCGTTTTGTCGCCAGGCAAGGGCGCCGGCACCAGCGGACATGTCGGATTCTTCCAATCGCGTGAAGGTGACTTCGTCTATCTGCTCGGTGGCAACCAGAAAGATTCGGTCCGCATTTCGGGCTTTCGCGCATCGCGCGTCAAGGCAATACGCTGGCAGAGTTTTAAAGCACTCAATCCCCCCGTTGAATCCGACGGAGTAGATTTCAAAGCTGGCCCGATCCCGGCAAACCGTATCGGCATTGCTAAACTGATCGTATCCAAGTTTGCCCAAGCCGGATTCGGGCCTCTGCAGCAAATCGCGGCACTCGCCAATGCAATACGGGAATCCAAACTCAATCCCAACGCGCACAACGCAAGCGGAGAAGACAGCGTGGGTTTGTTCCAATGCAATCGTCAAGGCGGGTTGGGCACCGGAAAAAGCGTCGCATTTTTGAAAGTCCCGGAAAACAATATCCAAATTATAATTGATGAAGCTCAAAAATATAATTCTTTCAAAAATGCTGGTAGTATCGAAAAAGCAGTAGAGGTTTTTGTATATAAAGTGGAAAGACCGCGTGACAAGCCAGGAGAGACAAATATTAGAATAGGTATTGCAAAGAAGTTGATTGCCTAAATTCAGAATCTACGTGAGCAACACTACCCCTACTCCTTCTCAGAGGCCGGCAAATTCAGCCGCACATGCAGCTCCCTGAGCTGCCTGGCCGAAACCTCGCCCGGTGCGCCCATCAGCAAATCTTCGGCCTGCTGGTTCATCGGGAACATGGTGACTTCGCGGATATTCTCCGTCCCGCACAGCAGCATGACGATGCGGTCGATGCCCGGCGCGATGCCGCCATGGGGCGGCGCGCCAAAAGTAAGCGCGCGGAGCATGCCGCCGAATTTCTCCTCCAGCACGGCTCTGTCGTAACCGGCGATCTCGAACGCCTTGTTCATGATTTCCGGCAAATGGTTCCGGATCGCGCCCGACGACAGCTCAACGCCGTTGCAGACGATGTCATACTGCCAGGCGAGTATCTCCAGCGGGTCCTTGGTCTCCAGCGCCTCGAGGCCCCCCTGCGGCATGGAGAAGGGATTGTGGGAGAATTCGACCTTTTTCTCCTCCTCGTCCCACTCGAACATCGGGAAATCCACGATCCAGCAGAATTCGAACCGGTCGGTCGCGGTCAGCTCCAGATCCTCGCCGATCTTGACCCGCGCGCGCGCCGCGAACTCGGCGAAATCCTTCGGCACGCCGGCGACGAAGAACACCGCGTCGCCGTCATGCAAATCCAGCTCCTGGCGCAATTGCTGGGTCACCGTCTCGCCCAGATTCTTCGCAATCGGCCCGGCGCCCTCGCCTTCGCGGAAGAAGATATAGCCCAGGCCTGGCTGGCCTTCTCCTTGCGCCCAGGAGTTCATGCGGTCGCAGAAGGCGCGGCTGCCGCCGCCCTTGGCCGGGATCGCCCAGACTTCGGCATTGTCGAACCATTCGCGGCCCTTGTCATGCTTGTCGAGAAGCGAGGCGAAAATCTTGAAGCCGCTCCCGCGGAAATGGTGGCTGGCGTCGCTCATTTCGATCGGGTTGCGCAAATCCGGCTTGTCGCATCCATAAAGCCGCATCGAGCGCCAATAGGGAATGCGCGGGAAGCCTTGCGTCACCGGGTGGCCGCCGCCGAATTCCTCAAACAGCCCCCGCAACACCGGCTCCACCGCGTTGAACACATCTTCCTGCTCGACAAAGCTCATCTCGATGTCGAGCTGATAGAATTCGCCGGGGCTGCGGTCGGCGCGTGCGTCCTCGTCGCGGAAACAGGGCGCGATCTGGAAATAGCGGTCGAAGCCCGCGATCATCACCAGCTGCTTGAATTGCTGCGGCGCCTGCGGCAGCGCGTAGAATTTGCCTGGATGCATGCGCGAGGGAACCAGAAAATCGCGCGCGCCTTCCGGGCTCGACGCGGTCAGGATCGGTGTCTGGAATTCGAAGAAGCCGCCGTCGGTCATGCGGCGGCGGATCGACGCGATAATGTCGGCGCGCTTCATGATGTTGGCGTGCAGCGTCTCGCGGCGTAAGTCGAGAAAGCGGTAGGTCAGGCGGATGTCTTCCGGGTAATCCGGCTCGCCGAACACCGGCAGCGGAAGTTCGGGCGCTTGCGAAAGCACCTCCAGCGACGCGATGCGCACCTCGACCTCGCCGGTCGGCAGGTTTGTGTTCACCGTATCGCCGGAACGCGCGTCGACCCGGCCGTCGACCCTGACCACCCATTCCGCGCGCGCGGCCTCGGCTTTGGCGAATTCGGCATTCTCCGGCTCGATCACGCATTGGGTCAGCCCGTAATGGTCGCGCACGTCGATGAACAGCAATCCGCCATGATCGCGCACCCGGTGCACCCAGCCCGAAACGCGCACCTGCGCGCCGACATCTTGTTTTTTCAACTCACCACAGGTGTGTGTGCGGTATGCGTGCATGGGCGGGGCCAATCATCGATTGTGAAGCGTCAAAACGCGAAGCGCTGCTGGGGGTATAGCGGCAGACGCGCTCGCCCTCAAGAACCGCGCGGGAAAAGCGCATGAGGGGGCGGGTTTGTCAAGGCTGGGCTGAGCGGTCTGGCAAAGGCGCTCAATCGGGTGCGGCAGAGCACCTGAACGCGCATCGCTGGAATCAAAACCGCCGGGGACATGCCCCGGCGGCTTCAAATCTCGATTACCTCCAGGGGAGGTTATTGAGCAAGCTGAACGTTGGTTGCCTGCTTGCCGCGGCCGCGCTGGTCGTCCTCGACGTCAAAGGTGATCTTGTCGCCTTCGTCGATGCTCGGAATGCCAGCGGCCTCAAGGGCTGTCGCGTGGATAAAAACGTCCTTGGAGCCGTCTTCCGGCGTGACAAAGCCAAAGCCGCGCGAGTGATTAAAGAATTTTACGGTGCCATTAATGGCCATGGGGATATCCTTTCCCATCAGTCTGCATTGGATAAAAGTTAGGACGCGGGCCGAGCACGGCACACGTCCTGCTAAGGTCTCTAAGATGTCGGGAAAGGTCGGCGGTCCATAAGCGGCAGTCGTCTAACCTGATAACTTGAGAGGGCACGCCTATCCAACGTCTCGGCGCGCCGTTGACCAACATATGGAGACTGCCGGAGACAAAGGCAAGAGAAATAAGTGCGCTGGCGGAATGCGGCTTGCCGAAATACGATCCGCGTCTCTAAGGTGGCGCGAACCCGGCAGGTCCGGAAATAGTGGCCCAACGGATGGCCGATATCGGCATTTTCTTAAGCGCCGAGGCAACTCGGAGGAGATTTGACCGATGGGCAAAATCGCGAATGATACGCTTCCTGATACGCTCGATCAGGATATGGGTTTCGCGCTGCCGCACGACACTTCCGTGCCGTATATGTATCGGACCCGCACCTATTATCAGGCGCTAGGATATGAGCGCCCTTACCGCTGGGCGCAGTATGCCGACGTGCCCTTTACAGCGCTTCCCAAGCCATTGAGCGCGTCGCGTATTGCACTGATCACGACGGCGGCGCCCTATCAGCCGGACAAGGGCGATCAGGGGCCCGGCGCGCCTTACAATTCCGCCGCCAAATTCTACCGGGTCTATGCCGTGCCGGTCGAGCCGGAACCGGACTTGAGAATTTCGCATGTCGGGATCGACAGGGCGCACACGACGGCGGAGGACAAGGGCACGTGGCTGCCCCTGCGCCAGTTGCAGCGCGCGGCGAGCGAGGGCCGCGTCGGCGACATGGCGCCATCGGTCTTTGGAGCGCCAACCAACAGGAGCCACCGCGTCACCATCAATCAGGATTGCCCGGAGATGGCGGAGCGGCTGCGCGCAGCTGAAGTGGACGCCGCTGTCCTGGTGGCCAATTGCCCGGTCTGCCACCAGTCGATCAGCCTTGTCGCGCGCCACCTGGAGGCGAATGGCATTCCGACCGTGGTCATGGGGTGCGCCAAGGACATTGTCGAATATTGCGGCGTGCCGCGCTTTCTGTTCAGCGACTTCCCGCTCGGAAATGCCGCTGGCCGCCCGAATGATATCGAGTCGCAGACAATGACGCTGGCGTTCGCGCTGGATTTGCTCGAAAGCGCAACCGGCCCGCGGTCGACGCACCAGTCGCCGCTGCGGTGGAGCGACAATCCCGACTGGAAGCTGGACTATTCGAATGTCGAGCGTATCGCGCCCGAGGAGATCGAGGGCCGCAGAGCCGAGTTCCTTCGCCAGAAGGACATCGCCCATGGCCGCCGCGCCGAGGATGGCGTCGCCGCCACGCAGAGGGCATAACCCTCATGACCAAACCGTTCGAGGGCGTCCGTATTCTCGATTTTACCCAGGTCTTCGCGGGCCCCTTTGCAACCTATCAGCTTGCCCTGCTTGGCGCCGACGTGATCAAGGTCGAGCGCAAGGGCGGGGAGAATATGCGGTTTTCGCCGGGCTCGCCGGAATGGGCGGAGCGGGCGATGGCGCCGACCTGGTGTTCCGTCAACGCCAACAAACGCAATATCGCGATGGATTTGAAGGATCCGAAATCCATCGAGATCGTGCAACGGCTGGCCGCCAAGGCCGACATCGTGGCGGAGAATTTTCGCCCCGGCGTGATGGACCGCCTCGGCATCGGCTATGAGGCGCTCAGCCAGATCAATCCGAAGCTGATCTACTGCGCGCTTACCGGCTTTGGCCAGGAGGGGCCGGAACGCGACGCGCCCTCATACGACGGCCGCATCCAGGCAACCTCGGGCATCATGTCGATCACCGGTCACGAGGACAGCGTGCCGACCCGCGCGGGCTTTGCCGTTTGCGACGCCCTGACCGGAATGACGGCGGCCTTCGCCATGGCAAGCGCCCTGACGCAACGGGCCGTGACCGGCAAGGGACAACTCGTCGATGTGGCGATGCTGGATGCGACGCTGACCTTTCTGTCGCCGACGCTTTGTGAATACACCATCGCGGGCGTGAAACAGGGCCGGTTCGGCAATCAGGCCGTCAGCCGCTTGCCGACGGCCAATCTGTTCGCCGTCAAGGGCGGTCATATCCTGCTTGCCGTGAACACCGAGGCACAGTTTAAAAGCCTGCTCAAGGTCATCGGCCGGGAGGAAATTCTCGACGATCCCCGGTTTGCCGACTGGCAGGCGCGCATTGACAATGAACCGGCGTTGCGCGCGGTTATCGAGACCGCGTTTCAGAGCGACGACGCGGAGACATGGGAAGCGAGACTGGCGCAAGGCGGCGCGCCGGCGTCGCGCATCCGCACGCTCGACGATGCCGTCAGCCACCCGCAACTGGCCCACCGCGATGTGCTGCAGGTAGTCGAAAGCGCCTACGGCCCGATGCAGCTGATCGGGTCCGGCTTCAAGCTCGCCCATGGCGGCGGCTCGGTAGACCGTCCGCCGGCAGTCCTTGGCGAACACACCGATCAAATTCTCGAAGAGGCCGGCTACGGCCCCGATGAAATCGCTGACATGCGCCGCACGGATCTGTTCTCGTGACGTGAACAAGCCTTGGCGCGGCGGGAGCAGCCGTGAGCGATAAACTTAAACGCCGCAGAGAAACTCCCGACGACAGCAGGACAAAGGGGCGCTACTGCGCTATATAACGCACCCAATGAAGGTAATTTCCGATACCGGCCTGCTTGCCGAGGCATGCGCCGTCCTGGCGGGCGCCGATTTCGTCACCATAGACACCGAGTTTATGCGCGAGACGACCTTCTGGCCGGATCTGTGTCTGATCCAGATGGCTGGCGGGCCCGAGGAGGTCATTGTCGACACGCTCGCCGAGGGGCTGGATTTGCAGCCCTTTTTCGACCTCATGGCGAATGAGAATGTACTGAAGGTGTTTCACGCCGCGCGTCAGGATGTGGAGATTATCCACTATCTCGGCGGCATCATCCCTCACCCCATCTTCGACACCCAGATTGCGGCAATGGTCTGCGGTTTCGGCGAATCGGTCAGCTACGTGATGCTGGTTAAGAAGATTCTGAAACAGGATCTGGACAAATCATCGCGTTTCACCGACTGGAGCCGGCGCCCGCTGAGCGACAAGCAGCTTACCTATGCGCTGGGCGACGTGACTTATCTGCGCGAGCTATTTCCCAGCCTGCGCGAGCAATTGCGCAAGAATGGCCGCGCCGGGTGGCTGGACGAGGAGATGGCGGTCCTGACCGACCCGGCGACCTATGAGGCGCATCCGGAGGAAGCCTGGAAGCGGCTGAAGATGCGGGTCAAAACGCAAAAGGCGCTCGCCATCATGCTGGAGCTTGCCGAATGGCGCGAACGCGAGGCGCAAAGCTCCAATGTGCCGCGCCGCCGGGTCATGAAGGATGAGGCGATCTATGACATCGCCGCGCAGGCGCCGAGAAGCGAGAAGGAACTCTCCTCGCTTCGCTCGGTACACCAAGGCTTTGCCCGTTCGGCACGCGGGCGCGGCGTCATCGAGGCGGTCGGGCGGGGACTGGAACGCGACCCGGGCACCCTGCCGGAGATCAAGCGCAACAAGCCATTGCAGCCCGGAGCCATCGCTGTCCTCGATCTGCTTCGCGTGCTTCTGAAATCCGCCGCCGGGCGGCACGGCGTCGCTCCGAAACTGATCGCGACGGTCGACGATCTTGAACAGATTGCCCGAGACGACAATGCCGACGTGCCCGCGCTGCACGGTTGGCGGCGCGATCTGTTCGGCAAGGATGCGCTGGCGATCAAACATGGCAAGCTGGCACTGGCAGTCATTGATGGCCAGGTGTCGGTGCTCGCGGCAAGCGATATTCGCCAGGTTGCGGCACAGTAGCGGCTTTTTTTTGGACGCCGTTATGCGGACTCTTTTTCACGCCGCTTGACCATCGCGCCGCCAGTGCGGATCTCAGGCTCAAGGTCAAGTTGCCGCGCAAGCGTCGCGAGGCGGTTTTCGAGCCGTTCACCATCGAGATCGGCAAGTGCCTTGGGGATATCCAGGATCAGCTTTTCCCCGTCGTGGATCAGAGGCGTGCGCGGAATAATTCCGGCCATCGACGCGCACATCACATTGGCGACCCGGATGGCCGCGCCCAGTATTTTCGCCCTGCGCAAGGTCTCCTTGTCGACCAGCTCAATGAGCCTGGGACTGAGGTCCTTGTCGATCAATCCCTGATGCCGGTAAAACACGGTCAGGGCCAAAAAAGCGCGCCCCGGATGATCGACACCGGCGAAGGCGGCGTGGGCAATGAAATTGAGACTTTGCTCGCCCCGATAGTCGGTATGCGCGCGCCACCCGATATCCGACAGCAGACACGCGGCATGGCGCAATCTGCGCTGCTCGGCCGTCTCTCCGACCTTGCCCAGCGTGAACAGCGCGTCGGTCCAGTCCAGCAATTCCACCGCATGTTCAGGCGAACGCGAGCGCTGTTCCGCCAACTCCTCGCATGCCGAAAGCAGCGGGTCGCAGCATCGTTCGGCCTCGGGAAGAAGCGTGTACAGCAACCCCTCCCTGACACCAAAGGCGGAAGCGACGAATTGCGACGGACGCATCTTCATCAGCAGCCGTTCCAGAACGAGCGCGCCATATGGCACAGTTTCACGGCGAGCCCGGGGAATCTCGTTCACGCCCTCCAGCGACGTGGGAGAAAGATGGTCAAGCAATCGGGCGAATTTCAGCGCCTCGTTCACCGACATGGTGTAGCCATGCGCGACACTCAACGGGTAATCCGTCTGGGCCATATGCAGCCGGGCGAAAGCACGCCACGTTCCGCCGACGGCATAGAAGGGACGCCCTTCTCCCTGCGAGAGCCAATCGACTTTTTTCAGGGATGCGTCAATCAGTTTCGAGGCCTTCTTGAGACTGCCGCCCGACTCATCGATCAGGCGCAATCCGCCGAGCGGCAGAGTGACGCCGCCAACCAGATTCTGTTTGCGGATATCGATGATTTCCAGGCTGCCACCGCCAAGATCGGCCGCCAGACCATCGGCATGGTAGCTGCCGGCGATAACGCCGGACGCCGCGAGTTTCGCTTCCTTCCGGCCCGACAGAACCGATATCTCCGCGCCGCACACCTCCTCGGCCCGCACGATAAATTCTGGACCGTTCTCCGCCTCCCGCGCGGCCGCTGTGGCTATTATATTGAGACCGTCCGCACCCAATTGCCGTGCTATGCCCTTGAACCGGCGCAATGCCCGCAGCGCCCGATTCACGCCGTCGTCGGCAAGCCGTCCGGTTGTTGCAAGGGTGCGGCCGAGACCGCACAGGACCTTTTCGTTGAACAGCGGTGCGGGAGAGCGCGTCGCGGCTTCATAGACGACGAGGCGAACGGAATTCGACCCGATATCGATGACGGCTACCGGCCTGGATTTTGCGAAATGGCCGTTTGATTTCTTGCCGAAGAACACGAGTCCCTACATCTCCGGTTCCCACCGCATGAAGCGCGGAGGCACGTTATCTTTGAGCGATTCGCCTCGCCCGGAAAGACTTGGGTTATTCATGAAATACTCCTGGGCGCCAAAAATTTCATCGCCGTCCTCGGGCTTGATGCGCTTCGACGATCCATCGGGCAGGACGCGCCAGCTCTGCTGATTGTCCTTCAGATTGGCGACCATGATCTGGTCGAGTATCTGCTCACGCACGGTCGGATTGTTAATCGGAGCCATGGCCTCGACCCGCCGGTCGAGATTGCGCGGCATTATGTCGGCCGAGCTTATATAGACCGCCGCGTCCTTATGCGGAAGGCCGTGCCCGGCGCCAAAACAGAAAATCCTGGAATGCTCCAGAAACCGGCCGACAATGCTCTTGACGTTGATATTCTCCGAAAGCTGCTTGACGCCAGGACGCAGGCAACAAATTCCGCGGACAACGAGGTCGATATCGACGCCCGCCCCGCTCGCCTCATAAAGCGCGTCGATCACTTCCGGATCGACCAGCGAGTTCGTCTTCATCCAGATCGCAGCCGGGCGGCCCTCTTTCGCGTGATAGGTTTCCTCCCGGATATGATCCAGAAGCCGGTTCCTGAGGCCGTGCGGCGACGCCGCCAAGACCTCAAGATCGGCAGGTTCCGCGTAACCGGTGACAAAATTGAAAATGCGCGTGACGTCACGCCCGATTGCCGGATCCGCGGTAAAGAATGACAGATCCGTATAAACCTTGGCGGTGACCGGGTGATAGTTGCCGGTCCCAATATGACAGTATGTCTTCAGAACACCGTCTTCACGTCTCACGATCTGGCCGAGTTTGGCGTGCGTCTTCATCTCCAGGAACCCGAAAACGATATGGACGCCGGCGCTTTCGAGGTCGCGGGCCCATTTTATATTCGCTTCCTCGTCGAAACGCGCCCTCAATTCGATAATTGCCGTGACCGACTTGCCGGCTTCCGCCGCCTCCTTGAGCGCCTGAATGATCGGCGAGCCCTTGCTGGTCCGGTACAGCGACCATTTGATCGCCAGAACCTCCGGGTCCGCGGCCGCCTGTTTCAGGAACTGCAGCACCACGTCGAAGGATTCGTAAGGGTGATGGACCACGATGTCCTTCTGGCCAATGGCGGCGAAGCAATCGCCGCCATGATCGCGCACGCGTTCGGGAAAGCGGATGTTGAACGGCTCGAACAAAAGGTCCGGCCGGTCAGCGGCGATCAGCTGCTCGGTATCGCCAAGACCAATCAAGCCTTTCTGCACGAATATTTCATGCTCGGCCACATGCAACTCCTGCACCACGAAACGCTGCAGCCGCGGCGGCATCGTGCCATCGACCTCAAGGCGGATAACCGATCCGCGCCGGCGGCGCTTCAGTGCGGATTCAAACAGCCTGGTAAGGTCTTCCGACTCTTCCTGTATTTCGATATCGCTGTCACGCAGCAGGCGGAATGCGCCGCGGCTCTTGGCGCGGTAGCCGGGGAAAAGCCGGGACAAAAACAGTCCGATGACAGATTCCAGCCGGATAAACCGGATGTCCGGCCTGGTGCTTCCATCGCCTTTGCGCTGTGGCAGCCGAATAAACCGGCTGAGCTGCGAGGGGATCGGCATCAAGGCATGCATCGTAAGCGCCTCCGCCTCATGCAGCAGCTCGAGGCCGAGGGTGAATCCACCGGTCGGAATAAACGGAAACGGGTGCGCGGGATCGACGGCGAGCGGCGTCAGAACCGGAAAGATATGGTCCAGAAACCTTTTTTCAAGCCATATCTTCTCGTCCGCCGTCAGGTCATTGGATTCAATGACATGCAGTCCCTCCTCCGCCATCCGCGACTTCAGCGAAACCCAGAGTTCCTGCTGCTGGGCAGACAAATCCGTTACCGCCGCGCCGATCCGTTCGAGCTGCTCGGACGGCGTCAGGCCGTCCTGGCTGGGCGTTTCGATTCCAGCCAGCACCTGCCCCCTCAAACCGGCTACGCGAACCATATAGAACTCATCGAGATTGGACGCGGAAATTGAAAGAAACCGGAGCCGTTCGAGCAATGGGTGATTCTCGTTTCCGGCCTCTTCGAGGACCCGGCTGTTGAAGGTCAGCCAGGAAAGTTCCCGGTTGTAGAAGCGGCCCGGGTCCTGTTTGTCGATGTCGACCGCGGCGGGTTCGGCAACGCCGTCAGCGGCATTGTCCCGGACTTTGACCGATTCCGGCGCGGCGTTCCTGGACGCTTTCGCTTTGGCGGCAAGATTGATCAGGTTCATTTTTGCACCCTGCGGTAATGGCAATCCGGCGCGATCGATGGACGAGCAGAAGGACAATCGATTCGCCTGACATCAAAATACAATCTTATACCTCTGATATGGTCCGGAAAGGCGCCTCTATCAACTCACATCCTTGACGGCGTACACAGCTTGGCGTGCGAACCGATCTCACAGGGGAAACCGCGGCGCCCCGGAAACCAGCCGCCGGCCGCTCATTTCGCGGGATCGGCATTGCTCATCTCCGCCAGAACCTCGCCGGCGAACTGGCGCGTGATATTGCGCCCGGCCTCCAGTGCGGCCCTGTCGAGCAGAGCGGGCAATCTGGCCGCACAGTCCATTGAGCGCTCCATACGCGCGGCCAGATAAGCGATGACCTGCGGCGTAACATGCAACTGCCTGTCAGCGAAGTGCTTCACCAATACCGCGCGGAGCAAATCATCGTCGGGCGGGCCGATTGTCACGACAGGCAACGACCGCAACCGCGACGTCAGATCAGGCAGCGCGGCTGGCCATTCCGCCGGAAATATGCGCGCGGTCATCAGGAGAGATGCATTCTTTTCCTTGCACAGGTTGAGCAGGTGAAAAAGCACGGCGTCATCGATTTGGCGACGGTCCGCATCCTCCAGGACAAGAGACGGTGAGGCGACCAGCGAATCAAGAGCGCCCGCAGTCAGGTCGTCAGGCCCGACCATCCGGGCACCGCTGTTTAGCCGCCACACATCGGCGAGATGGCTTTTACCGCTCCCTGGCGGACCAGTGATGACATGAACGGCATTGGGCCAGGAGGGCCAGGCATCGACAAGACGAACGGCCACCTCGTTGCAATCACTGACAAGAAAATCTTCCGCGCCAAAGGCCGGCCGGTGTGGCAAATCGAAGACAAGCTGTTCACTCATACCGGTACCACTGATGCCGAAGCTATTCTTTCCCGGGGCCGGACTGCTTTGTCTTCCCCTGCCCGGCTTCGCGATGCGCCGCTCCGTAATAAAGCGGACTTTCCAGATATTTTTGGAGCGCGAAACGCACCAGCACGCCGATTGCGGCCGCGGCCGGAACCGCCAGAAGCATGCCCACGAACCCGAACAGAAATGCGAAAACGAACAATGCGAACATCAACCAGACAGGGTGGAGCCCGACACGCTCGCCCACGATCATGGGCGACAGCAGATTCCCCTCAATAGCCTGGCCCGCCAGAAATACGCCGAAAACCCCGGCGATGGGAACCCAGTCCGAACCGAACTGGACAATCGCTACCGTCCCGCCGATCAGCAACCCGACCAGCGGACCGACGAAGGGAACAAAGCTGACCACCCCGGCGGTCACACCGATAAGCAACCCGAAATTCAGCCCAATGAGCGTCAGACCGATCACATACATGGTCCCCAGCAAAATCAGCACGGTTATCTGGCCGCGCACAAAACCGGACAGCACAGCGTCGATTTCCCGCGCCAGTCGGCGAATCGTCTCCGCGTGATCGCGCGGAAGCCAGCGATCGACCTGGGTGACCATGCGGTCCCAATCGAGCAGAAAGTAAAAGGCAACGACCGGCGTTATCAGGAACAGCGCCAGCGTGTTGACCAACGCCATTCCGCCGCTCCAGAGCGACCCGAGAAACCGGCCGAACCAACCCGTCGCTTTTTGTATGAATTCGGCGGCCGCCTGCTCGATGCCGCTGTCGCTGCTCTTCAACACATCGCCGAACCACCGCTCCCCAAAGCCCAGAACAATGTCTTTCAAGGACTGAATATAGCTCGGCAGGCGGGCCGCGAGGCCGGTCAGCTGTTCGAGCAAGGGCGGCAGCAGGAAAACAAGACTGGTCGCCAGAATAACGCCGAAGGCAACCACGATGACGATCGTCGCCAACAATCGGGGCATGCCGATCTTTTCCAGACGGTCGGCCAGCGGATCAAGGAAATAGGCAACCGCCGCACCGAGGACGAACGGCAGAAGGGTGTCGCGCAGCAATGCCAGAAGCAGAATGGCCGCCAGAGCGGCGCCAAGCCAGAACAGGGTCTGCCGTTGCGCATTCATCAGCCGTGTGCCGGCCTGTTTTGCCGCGCCCTGGCAGACTTGCGTGAAGAGGCGTTGCGAACCCGCTCGGGCCGTGGCGGCTCGTAGGACGCCATGTCCCGGAACCAGGTCACGAGATATGCGCCGGCGGACATCACGGTAAGAACTCCGGTGATCCAGACGACAATGCCCGTCACCGGCGCAAGACCAAGCGAAAATCCAAGATCGCACAGGACCAGTGCCGCCAAAATGATCTGACAGGTCGTGTTCGCCTTGCTGACAAGCAGCGGGCGCACTTCCACGCCCCGACCAAGCATCCGCGACAACAGGAATGCACCGACTATCAAAATGTCGCGGGTCACGACAGCGATTACGAGCCAGACCGGCAAATGGGAAAAAAGCCCGAGGACGATGTAAATGCTGACAAGCAGAACCTTGTCGGCAATTGGATCGAGATAGGCGCCAAGTTCCGTTTGCCAGCGAAACCGTTTGGCGAGGAACCCGTCGAGCGCGTCGGAAATGCCAGCCAGCAGGAAGACACAAAAAGCGAGCTTCATGTCGTCGTCGATGATCAGCCAGATGATGACCGGCACCAGGAAAATCCGGAAAACCGTAATAATGTTGGGAATATTCAAACCATGCTCCCTTGCTGCCCCCAACCGGGATTCTGCAACTAGCATAGTCGGAAATCAAATAGTTAGGAATGTCGTGTCTCAGTTGCTTCTGAGCACAAGGACTCCGCCAAGATTGGTCAGCGCCATATTGTGGGTATGGAGCTTGCCGGCGAGGCCCTGCGCGCCGCCTGGAAAACGAAAGGTGATATCGGCCGAGCGAGCCGACAGAGACGCCACTTCCAGCGCCTGCACGCCGGGAATTTTGCCCAGACGGGACCTGATATCCTGCCATTGTCTCAGGCTGGAGAACTCGACCGTCAGCAGAACCGAGTGCTGCGCGGTGGCGCTCTCGTCAGACGCGTCGATGGTCTGGGTAACTTTCCAGCGGCCCTCCAGAACGCGCAACGACAGCCGCGCGGCGCGTTTGGCCGTTTCGCGAAGATCGCCTCCATAAGAACGCTGCCCATACTCCAGCGCGATAGCGCCGGCCGCGTCGATACCGAACAGCCTGACTTTGATCTGGGCGCCGTCAGCCGCGGCATCGGCAATCGCCAGCACCAGGCTTTCGGTTTTATATTTCTCCTTCAGGGCCGCATACGCTCCGTCATCGCCTGTCAGGATGGCGTTGAGCGCCTCGCTGGTCAGAGACGCACCGTGCGAGACCGGCTTGACCGGTGTCACCGCATGCTCGAGATCAAGCCGGAGCCAGGCGCGCCGCCAGGGATCGCGGCCCGTCGAGACGATCTTTCCCTGTTGAATAAAAACCGGCAGAACCGTCGCGCGCGGCGCCTGTATGTCCGAATTGGGGACATTGTGGCCGGAGAGAAATCGGCGGATGGCCTCGGCGTTGAATTCGAAATCAAGCGTTGCGAGATAGCGGGTCGCGGAGTTCTGCTCGCGGCGGACAGTGAAATTCTCGAGCATGTCGTCTATCAGCACGGCCTTCGCTGTCGGCAGCCGGTCATAGGCGGAAAAGGGCGCGAGGCGTTTGAAAACGGTGCGCAGCGCGCTCTGCTTGGCTTGCGCAAGCGCGGTCTTTTTCGCGGCGACCGCGTCCTTTGCGCTCACATCGACGGAAATTTTAGCGGCCGTGTAAACGCCGTCCGCCAGAACGGAAGCAGGGGCCAGCGCGCAGATCAACGCGAGCAGGGCAGCGGCTGTTATCCGCGTCAACATGGCCTGGCTTTGATTCCCATATCTCATTGCGGTTGCCAAAATAACAGATCGCGGCCTTGGATGAAGGCCTGTCAGGGAGTGATATCTCACGCAGTCTTTGACCATATTATGGGCATGACCACCACGTTGCGGCTTGACTGTACAGACAAACCGCCGCCTGTTATCTCCCAACCTCCTGTTTCTTCATGAAAGGCGCCCTCGCCTGCGCATGTCGTCGAAACCTGAAAAACCGGCTGAACGCCGTATTGCCGGTCGCGACGCCGGCAACGCGTTGACCTACCGTGACGCGGGCGTCGATATCGATGCCGGCAACGCAATGGTCGAGGCGATCGGCCCGCTCGCCGCCAGCACCAATCGCCCGGGCGTCATGGGCGCGCTCGGCGGGTTCGGCGGATTATTCGACATCAAGGCGGCGGGATTTGACGATCCGGTGCTGGTTTCAGCCACCGATGGCGTCGGCACGAAGCTGAAGATCGCGATCGAGACGGGACTCCACGAAACGATCGGCATCGACCTCGTCGCCATGTGCGTCAACGATCTGATTGTCCAGGGCGCCGAGCCGCTCTTTTTTCTCGACTATTTCGCGTGCGGAAGTCTCGATACCGGCGTCGCCGAGAAAGTCGTTTCCGGCATTGCCGCAGGCTGCGCCGAGGCCGGCGCGGCGCTCACCGGAGGCGAAACGGCAGAAATGCCGGGCATGTATGAAGATGGCCATTACGATCTTGCAGGCTTCGCCGTCGGCGCGGTCGAGCGCGATGCCATCCTGCCGCGCGGCGATTTGCAGGCCGGCGACGTCCTTATTGGCCTCGCCTCCTCCGGTATTCATTCCAACGGCTTTTCGCTGGTGAGAAAAGTGGCCGAGGTCGACGAGCTATCATGGGAGAGTGCAGCACCCTTCGACTCCGAACGCACACTCGGCGAGGCGCTTCTGTCGCCGACAAAGCTCTATGTCAAACCCGTTCTCGCGGCGATACGCGAAACCGGCGCGATCAAGGCATTGGCGCATATTACCGGCGGCGGACTGCCTGAAAATCTGCCGCGTATTCTACCTAACGGCGTCGGTGCGCGGATCGATCTCTCGGCCATCGCGCCGCACCCCGTCTTCGGTTGGCTGGCAAGAACGGGCAATATTGAGCAGAGCGAGCTGCTGCGGACCTTCAATTGCGGCGTGGGCATGGTGGTCGTTGCCGCTTGCGATAAGGCCGGCGCCGTCGAGCGCTGTCTTCAGAGTGCCGGGGAAAAGACGTGCCGGATCGGTACCCTGGAGGAGCACGGCGGTGGCGACGCAGTGCGATTTACCGGTGAGCTGGACCTTGCGCGATGACCGAAAAAATGCGCATCGGCATCCTCATCTCCGGGCGCGGCAGCAATATGGAAGCGCTCATAGAGGCTTGCAGAAAACCTGACTACCCGGCTGAAATTGCTACAGTAATCTCCAACAGGCCGAACGCGGCGGGCCTGCAGAAAGCAGCCCGCGCCGGCCTTGAGACCGCGATCGTCGACCATAAGAAATTTTCTTCCCGTGAAGCCTTTGAAGCCGATCTCGACGCGGCGCTGCGAGATGCCGATGTCGAACTCATATGCAATGCCGGCTTCATGCGCCTGCTCACCGAAGGCTTCGTCGAAGCCTGGCGCGACCGACAGCTCAACATCCACCCGTCTCTGCTTCCCGCCTTCAAAGGTCTCGATACCCATGAACGCGCGATAGCGGCCGGTGTAAAGCTGGCCGGCTGCACGGTCCATTTCGTGCGCACGGATATGGACTCAGGACCGATCGTGGCGCAGGCCGCCGTCCCGGTGCTCGACGGCGACACGCCCGACCGGCTCGCCGCGCGCGTGCTGGCAGCCGAGCACAAGCTCTACCCGCACGCGCTGGCGCTTGTTGCATCGGGAGCGGCACACATCGAGGGCGAATGGGTTGTAGTCACGAAAGACGGCATGGAGAGCGCCCCGCTATTCTCTCCACCCCTGAATGAAAGCCCGTGATTGGCGGTTATGGCGCGTCGCCATGCCGCAGCGCACAATGCTGGCCCTATCGGCGCGGCGTTGTGGACAATGGGAACGGCCAAATGGTACTAGAATCGACGTAATTCAATACAACAATGCCGTTCGTGGCATCCGCAGGCGCGCGAATTCGGGCGCCCTATGACCAGCCGTTGAGGGATATTCATGTCGGTAGCATACTCCGCATCTCACGGCCTTGGCGAAGAACAAAGCATCTGGTTCAAGCTGACGCCGCTGCTGTCGCAAGAGAATCCGATGCAGGTTCTGATGAACCTGTCGGAAAAGTATGGCGGGGTGATCCCGGTCAAACTGAAGAATCAGCGCATCATGCTGCTGTCGGACGTTGAGCATTTCAAGCGCGTCCTGGTTGAGAATGCCGACAATTACACGAAATATTTCGACGGCATGCGCCCGGTCTTCGGCAAGAGCATGATCACCATCGATGGCGCGCTGTGGCAGAAAATTCGCACACCCCAGCAAGCCGCCTTCCACCCGCAGATGTTCGAGGATTATTTTCCCTTCCTGATGGAAGCGATCCGGACCAAGTCGGAGATTTGGGCGGATTATGCCAAAAGCGGCGAGACGGTTGAGATGGTCGAACAGACCTGGACACTGGCCGCCGACATGGTGTGCAAGGCGCTGTTTGACCGCGAGATGCCGTTCAACCCGCATTTCGTCTTCGGCATGGTCAAGACCTACACCGACGTGATGAACCACAAGGAACTCCGCCTGAAGAAGGCCAGCGGCGAACTGACGGAGGTGTCGGAAGCCGATCCCGCCAAGGCGATGGAGCATTGGGGGGCGGTCCCCGACGCCGTTCTCGGCTCACCGATCATCGACGACCGCGAAAAGACGCTCCTGAAGATGATCCTCGCAGCCGAAGCCGACCCGGACTTCCCGGAATTCGATCACCAGCAGGTGGTCGACGAGATGAAGCAATATCTGTGGGCGGGAACCGAAACGACGGCGCTGACGCTGGCCTGGTGCCTCTATCTGCTGTCGCAAAACCCGGGGGCCGCCGACCGCATCCGCGCCGAGGCAGACGAGATTTGCGGCGACCGCGAGCCCCGCTGGGATGAAGTGGCGCAGCTCACTTACACGCGCCAGTGCATTCAGGAGACCATGCGTCTTTATCCGCCGATCTGGGCGCTGATCCGCGTGGCGGCCGGCGACGACGTTATCGATGGCCATGAAGTCCACAAGGGCGACAAGGTCGTGATGTGCACCTATATCGCCCATCACAGCCCGAAATACTGGAGCGACCCGGAGAAATTCGAGCCCGAACGCTTTTCGCGCGAGCGCATGAAAAAGCGCGTGAAATATTCCTACATGCCCTTCGCCGCCGGCAAACGCTCCTGCATCGGCGGCGCGCTTTCGCAGATCGAAAACACGCTGGCGCTGGTGACCCTGCTGCGGCGTTTCGAACCGGAATATGTCGGCGAGGTTCCGGCCAAGATTCAGTCGACCGTCACGCTCTCGCCCAAGGGCGGTCTGCACTTCCGGATCGACGAACACCTCCAGTTCGTCGTGCATGTAACCCGTCGAATAGATGTGAATCAGCGTGGCAATGAACGTCACCATCACGAACATCACCAGGGTGAGCGTGTCGATGTAATAGCTGATCGACAGCTCCAGGTCGCCGAAACGGGCAAGCGTGTAAAGCGTGCCCGTGAAGGGAACCATCAGTTCGACATGTTCGTCGTGCTCCTCCCCGGCAGCCCCATGCGAATCTTCGCTGTGCGAGGCATCGGTCGCCGTTGCGCCGTGGTCATC
>JAJFHO010000052.1 GCA_021775575.1 Hyphomicrobiales bacterium | reverse complement strand
GAAAAAACCCGCCGCATCAAACCAGGCGAGGAGATCATTCCCGGCATCGTGTCGCTCGATACGCCGGGCCACACGTCCGGGCACATTTCGGTGATCGTCGAGTCGAACGGAGAGAGCCTGCTGGTGACCGCCGACACAATGACCCACCCTTTCATCTCCTTCGAGCATCCCGGTTGGTGGCCGCGCACGGACCTCGACAGCGAGATGGCGGAGAAATCGCGCCGCAAGATGCTTGAGATGGCCGCAACCGACAAGCATCTGACGCTCGTCTATCATGTCTCCTTTCCAGGTTTGGGCCACGTCGCACGCAACGCCGCGGCGTACCGCTGGGTGCCGGCGACATGGCAATGGGAACTCTGAGCCGCCAAGCGGCCTGACCGCGACCTTGAATTGTTTCATGCTGAAGGGGCCGGCTTTGCGCTGGCCCCTTCACTCTGTCTGACCTCTTTGCCGCAGACGTCGAATGCCTCAGTGGCAGTTGGAGCCGTAGCCGTAGTTCTGGTAGGTCTGGTAGCCGCCATTGTAGCTGTAGTCCCGGTAACCCCCTGAAGGATGATAACCATATCCAGGCCCAGGCCCGTAGCCTTCGCTAACATGCTCATATGCGGGCTCAGCCGACGTGGGAGCGGGCGTCTTTTCGTCCGACGCAACCGCGGTCTTACTGGCCGGGGCAGTTTCCTCCTTGGTTTCAGCCTTGTCCGTCTGGGCCGGCGCAACCGCTGTCTTGCTGGCCGGAGCAGTTTCCTCCTTGGCAACCGACCGGTCCGCCGGGGGCGGCGCGACAGTTGGCGTTTTATCATCGGTTTCGGCGGCAGCCGTCTGCTCCGGAGTGGCGTCTTCCCCGGCAACCGACCGGTGCGTCGGGGGCGGCGCGACAGTTGGCGCTTTATCATCGGTTTCGGCGGCAGCCGTCTTCTCCGGAGTGGCGTCTTCCTTGGCAGCCGCCGCATCCGCCGGGGCCGTTTCGGTTACGACCGCAGATGGAAAGTCGGCATCGGCCGTCGCAGCGGTAAGTGCAGCGACAACGGTCTGCTCGGCGGCAAATACCGCTGTGCTTCCGAGCAACAGTGACATCAAACCAGCGCCCATCAGATATTTCATGTTCATATTCTCCGTCGTTATCAAACAGAAATTCGGCAGGCGCTGGAAGCACGCGCACCGCTGTCCAGATTGCGGGTTGTTTTCCAATCGCCCGGCTGCGCAAACCCGTGTCACGCATTCATGGACGTACAGGCTGACATTGTCGGCCTGAACTGGAACTGAAGCCTACCTTCACCTGAGGTTCATATTCGGACAGTGTGCTGACGCACAGAAACGTAATCCATGCCAGGCGCGGATGACCTGACGCCGGGTTACGTACCAGTTACAAATCTGTCTGTTCCGTGTTTGATCTTCAGCCAAGTGCCGAAAGCCGACATCGATAGCGCGCACGGCTTCGGCGACAAATTGACTGCGATACCGGAAGGCCAAGGTGTCACATCAGCACGCATACTGATGTTCGCAACGCGAATTCAGCTCATGTCGATTCCGTTGTTTCCGGCACGTCATCGTCATGGAATTGGCGAAACGCCAAAGAGGTACGAATGGGCCGCAAAGAAGGCTGCAAAAATCGCGACGCCAATGAGGATGGGACGAATCTCCGCGGCGACCGGGACCCGGTCAGGCTTTTGCCATGCGCCTTCGCGGCGGTTGATGAGGGGCATCTCGATGAGCGCCCACAGGCCGAGGCCGCCAAACAGCAAAAGGGAGAGATTGTCGCCATTGGCAAGCAGGTGACCAACGGCCCAGGCGATCAGCCCCGTCAACTGGGGGTGGCGGATAAACCGCTTCACATTCGTCTTGGCTTTCGCAAAACCGAAAAGCAGAAATGCAATCAATATGAAAAGTATGCCGACGGGGCGGCCCCACAGCGGCGGTTCATAGACATTCCATTGGACCGCCGAACGCCAACCCACGACCATGAGCACGATGGAAACAACGACGCCCACGGCAAAAACGCCACTGTAGGTTTTCTCACCCACGCGGTCGATTAGCGCACCACGAAATCCCCGGGCGAGACCGGGGACGAAATGCAAACCGCTCCAAAGAAGCAGGCCGATCACTAGCCATGTCATGGGTCCAGTTTTACCCTTGTTCGGTCAACGGGGCCAGAAGGAGAGTGCTGTCTTTTGCTGGATTCAAAGCTGGACTGGATGGCGCCATCGCACAGACCCTATCTGCTCACGGTGATCGAGCGGCGGAACATCATCAGACTTGAGAGAAAGAAAACCGACCCAAGCCCGGCGACAGTCAGGAATTGTGGCCAGACGATATCAAATCCGGCTCCGCGAAAGACAATGGCCTGGGCGAAGGACATATAGTGGCGTGAGGGCAGCAGCCAGGTAATAGGCTGAATGATCTCGGGTTGGCTTTCGATCGGGCTTATGCTCCCCGACAGCATCATCATCGGCATGATGGTCATCAACATCAGCAATGCAAACTGCGCCATGGTTCTGGCGATGGTGCCCAGAAAAATACCGATTGCGGCGGCGGCAAACAGGTAAATTATCGTGCCTGAGAACAGGAGCAGCCGGGATCCGGCGATCGGAACACCGAGCACGCCCTGAACGATAAAAATCATCGATAACGAAAAAGAGATGAGGATGAGCAGACCGTTGGCCCAGACCTTCGCCATGGCGATCTGAAACGATGTTAGCGGCATCACCAGAAGATGCTCGATAGTGCCATGCTCGCGCTCGCGTATAAGCGCCGCGCCGGTTAGCACAATCGTCAGCAATGAGAGCTGGTCGAGCAATGCGCCAATTGCCGCAAACCACTGCTGGGTACCATTGGGATTAAAGGCGCGGCGGACAACCAATTTTACCGGCTCGATGGCTTGAGCGTCCGAACGCCGCGCAAAGCGGTTCACTTCGCCGAGTAAAATACTCTGGATGTAACCGGCGCCGAGCGCCGCCTGATTGACGGCCGTCGCATCGATATTGACCTGAACTGCCGGGCGACGTCCTCGCTTCACGTCGGCTTCGAAATTTGGCGGGATCGACACAACGAACATGTACCGGTTCTGGTCCATGGCGTTGTCGACTTCGTTGGCTTTGATCACCTCCGGCAGTTTGAAGTAAGGCGGATAAAACGCATTGCGCAGTTGCCTGGACAATGCGGAACGGTCCTCGTCGACGATCGCGATCGAGGCGTTGTTCACGGTCTCGCCCAGACCCCGCGATCGCTCGGTGATCGAGACGGTGAACGACCAAACAATGAAAACCACCATGATCGTGTCGCTAAAGACACTGCGCATTTCCTTGGTGCCAAGCCAGAAGATATTCGCCCAGGTTCTCATCCGTTATGCCTCCTGCTTCGGAAGCAGCGCTGCTGCAATCGCGATGAACGCCGGAATAAAGACAGCAAGCGCAAGGAGATCGGGGGCCAGATCGCGGATGCCAAGGCCTTTGGTGAAGGCGCCGACGCTCAGATGCATGTAATAGGTGGTCGGCCATAGCGTGCCCATGACGCGGGCTCCGCCTTCCAAAGTCGACACCGGCTGGATCATGCCGGAGAACTGTATTGTCGGCAGCATGGAGAGGATTGCTCCGGCGAAAACGGCCGCGACCTGACTTTTCGTGAGTGTCGAAATCACCAGGCCATAGCCGGTGGAGGCCGCGAGATAGAGCAGCGCCCCCAATGTCAGCGCGAACAGACTGCCCTTGAGCGGCACCTGCATGAGGAACACCACGAGCAACGTCAGAGCGACGAAATTGACCATGCCAATGGCGATGTAAGGCAGTTGCTTGCCAAGCAGAAACTCGAGCCGGGTTGTCGGCGTCACATAGAAATTCGTGATCGTGCCGATTTCCTTTTCGCGGGCCACGCTTACCGCCATGAGAATGGCCGGGAACAACAACAGAAGCAGCGCAGGAACAGACGGCCCCATCGCATATATGCTCTCGAAGGAAGGATTGTAGCGATAGCGCGGTTCGATTGTTGCGTACCGTCCGGCCTCGGAATCCTGGCCAATATCCCGGGCTATCTGCCTGAGGAACAGGTTGTGGCCGCCAGAAACATATCCCTCGATCGTCCCTGCTCTTATTGCGTTCGCACCATCGATCCAGGCCGAGACCTGCGGCCCGCCACGCTTCTTGATGTCGCGTCCGAAGCCCGGCGGGATTTCGATCGCCAATGTGATGTCACCTGATTTCAGACGGCTCTCGAGTTCGTCCTTGCTTCTGATTTCCGGCCGCTCGACAAAATACCGGGAGCCGGAGAAGTTGAGCAGATATGCACGGCTCTGCGGCGTCCGGTCGAAATCAAGTGCCGCGTAGGTCAGGTCATCGACATCCTGCGAGATTCCATAGGACATAATGATGAGCAGGACCAAGCTGCCGACGAACGCGAAAGCGAGGCGTACGGGATCGCGCATGATCTCCATCATCTCGCGATAGCTGTATGCAAGGGCACGGGCGGGACTGAACCCCCAACGCGCCTTCTGGGGACGGTCTTCGCGGCCGGTCAGATTGTTCGACGCGTCCTGTAGCGCAACGGATGCATCTGTCTGTGCGCCGCCCTGTTCGCCCATCGCTTCTTCGATATAGCCGATAAAGGCTTCTTCGAGACTGGCTGCCTCTTTGGACTCAATGAGATGCTGCGGCTCGTCATAAACCAGAACCTTGCCTGCGTGCATAAGGGAGATCCGGTCGCAGCGCATCGCCTCATTCATGAAGTGCGTCGAGATGAAGATCGTGACGCCCTCCTCACGCGACAGCGCGATCAGCAGCTCCCAGAACTCATCTCTTGCCACCGGATCGACACCGGATGTCGGCTCGTCAAGAATAAGCATTTCCGGCTCATGGATAATCGCCACCGCAAGAGACAGGCGCTGGCGCATGCCAAGCGGCAAGGCCGATGCCAGGGCATCCATATCTGCGCGCAAACCGAACCGCTCGACGAGTTCATCAATCCGGTTCCCGGTCTTTTCCGGGGTAAGGTGGAACAGCCGCGCATGAAGCTTCAGATTCTGCGCCACCGTCAGTTCGCCATAGAGCGAGAATCCCTGCGACATGAAGCCGACTCTCTTGCGTGTTTCCAGATCGTTTGCGTCCGCAGGATTGCCAAACAGGAACGCTTCGCCTTCCGATGCGGGCAGGAGACCGGTGAGCATCTTCATGGTCGTGGTCTTGCCGCAGCCGTTAGAGCCGAGAAAGCCGAATATCTCGCCTTTCTGAATCTCGAAGCTCACGCGGTCGACGGCGGTGAAATCGCCGAACCGGCGAGTCAGACCCTTGGCCACAATCGCCGGTGCGCCGTCAGCTTTCTTTAGGGGCGGAATTGTCAACACGCCCCGCCCGTCGCGCTTGTCCTCCGGCAACAAGTTGACGAACGCAGCCTCAATATCGTCTGCTCCGGTCTTCCGCTTCAAATCCTTCGGCGTGCCGCTGGCCAGAACGCGGCCATCATCCATCGCGACCAGCCAATCAAACCGCTCTGCCTCGTCCATATAGGCCGTGGACACAAGCACGCTCATTCCGGGCCGTTCCGCCCTGATGGCGTCAATCAGCTCCCAGAACTGCCGCCGCGACAAGGGGTCGACGCCGGTCGTCGGCTCATCGAGGATCAGAAAGTCCGGGTCATGGATGAGCGCACAGCACAGTCCCAGCTTCTGCTTCATCCCGCCTGACAGTTTCCCTGCCGGCCGATCTAGAAATGAGTTCAGTCCGGTCGCCTTTGTCAGGCGGTCGATACGCGCCCTGCGCTCCGCGCGGCCCTGGCCAAACAGTTTGCCGAAAAAGTCCAGATTTTCGGCAACGCTCAGCTCTTGGTAGAGGTTTTTGCCGAGCCCTTGCGGCATATAGGCGATACGGGGCCCGACACTCTTGCGGTGACGCGTCAATGCCATGTCACCGCCGAGCACTTCAAGCGAGCCCTGCTGCAGTTTTCGCGCGCCGGCCAGCAGTCCGAGCAGCGTGGACTTGCCGACCCCGTCGGGTCCCAGTAGCCCAACCATCTGCCCTGCTGGAATATCCAGCGAGACGCTCTGCAGCGCCCGAACTTTCTTGTAGAGGTGCGTCAGGTTCCCCACGCGTGCGACAGGCTGAGGGAGATCGTGCATCGGTCCGGCTTTGCGCTATTTGCCGCTGGCTGATTGCGGTACGTCTGGCGGCAGTTTTTGCAGGAAAGCCGGCCATTCCGGCTTCGCCGTGCCATCGAGCCAAACGTAAGCGACACCTCGAACGCCGGTTTTGACCCTGTCGATATGTTTGAGCACCAATTCCTGCGGCACGCGGACCTTGACGCGGAACATCAGTTTTTCGCGTTCGCTCGGGGTCTCGACCTGCTTTGGCGTAAACTGCGACTCCGGCGATACGAAGCTCACCTTTGCCGGTATGGCGAAATCGAGAATGTCGAGTTTTATGCGGGCTTCACTGCCGATGCTGATGCGATGCGCCTGTGCCGACGGCAGGAATATCTCCATATAGATGTCACCGAGATTGATGAGCGTCAGCACCTTGCCGCCACTGCCAAGGACCTCGCCTGGTTCTGCCAGGCGGTACAACACCCTTCCGATCATCGGTGATACGAGAAGGCTATCGTCGATTTGCGTCTCGATTTCCTGTGCTATCGCCCGAGCCGCATCGACGCTGCGTTGTTTGGAAACCAGCTCCGCTTCAGCCGCCGCCAGGCTTGCCTTCGCAACGTCGCGACTGCTAACGCGCGTATCATAGGTCTCTTTGCTCGTATGCCCCTGTTTGACGAGACGGTCGGCGCGTTCGAGCTCTTGTTGCGCCAATCTCAGCTGCGCCTTGGCCTGGGCGATGAACGCTTCAGCCGCGGCAACCTGACTCTCCGCGCTGGCGATGTCGGCCTGCGCCTTCAAATACTGCGCCACGAGCTGCGCCGTATCTATTGTCGCGACCTTTTGGCCGGGCTGCACAAGGTCCCCCTCGTTGGCGAAGACCTCCTGAACGCGGCCCGCGATTTTGGTGGAAATATCGACCTGGACGGCCTCGATCCGGCCGTTGCCGAAAGCGATGCCATTGGGCAACCGCGAATTGAGCTGATCCTGCCAGTAGAAATAGCCGGCAGAAGCAGCTGCAACGATTACGACGGCGATAGCAATCCATGTTCGTGTTTTCATCAAGATACGCTCTGTTCGATCAGACGACCGGGCTACGTGCTCACCATCGGTTTATTCTTCTTGCCTGCCAGGCATACCACACTGCACTGTTGAAATGCGGGCGGAGTGAAATGCCGCAAAAGTTGCCGGCCGGCCTTGACGGAAGTCAATGCTGCATTGCGGCATAACCGCCTAAACCACAGGCCGGGCGACCAAAGGCACACCAAATGCGGACGGTGTGCGAGCCCGTGAACCGCTTCAACGCTTGCCTATCCGTCCGTGATCAGGACCGGCGTAGGCGGCACGTTAGTGGGATCAGGTCATGGACAAGCGAAGAGCAAAGTCACAACGCGGCAAAGCGCGGCATGCAGCGAGCCGTGAACCCAAAGATAAGAAATCCGTTGGCAAAGCGCGCGCGGGCGGCACGCTCGCCAAGCCGAAAGCGAAAGCAGAACTTCAACCCGTCCCGCTGCCGCCTTCTTTATGGGAGCAGGATTCATATGCCGCCACGGCGCTGGCTGAAATACTCAATCGTTCCACCCATGCAGCCATGGCGCGTTTCACCATGGGATTGTCACCTGCGGCGTTGGCGGGGGCTTATTTTGACTGGCTGATCCATCTGACATCAGCCCCGGGCAAGCAGCTGCAACTTGGCGAAAAGGCCTGGCGCAAATGGGTCCGGCTGGCCACCTATGCAGGCCGTTGCGCCACCGATCCGGCCGATGCGGGACGTTGCATAGACCCACTTCCGCAAGACAAGCGCTTTGAGGGCGATGCCTGGCAGAACTGGCCATTTAACATCCTCTATCAGTCATTCCTGTTTCAACAACAATGGTGGCACAACGCGACCACCGGCGTGCCCGGCGTCACGCAACAGCATGAGCGCGAGCTGGAGTTCGCGGCCCGCCAGCTATTGGATGTCTTTGCGCCGTCGAATTTTCTCGCGGCCAACCCGGAGGTGCTGGAGAAGACCCAATCGGAAGGCGGCATGAACCTGGTGCGCGGCTTCCAGAATCTCCTTGAGGATTGGGAACGCGCCGTGAGCGGCAAGAAGCCGATCGGCGCCGAGCAATTTGTGCCCGGCGACAGTGTGGCCGTTACACCCGGCAAAGTCGTCTACCGAAACCGGCTGATCGAACTCATTCAATACACGCCGACAACCGAACAGGTGCGGCCTGAGCCCCTGCTCGTCGTGCCGGCGTGGATCATGAAATATTACATCCTCGATCTCTCGCCAGAGAATTCCCTGGTCAAATATCTGGTCGACAGCGGCTTCACTGTCTTCATGATTTCCTGGAAAAACCCGGGGCCCGAGGATCGTGACTTGACCATGGACGACTATCGCAGCCTGGGCATTGGCGCGGCGCTGAAGGCGATTGCCGCCATCGCACCCGATCAGGATGTCCACGGCGTCGGCTATTGCCTGGGTGGCACCCTGCTTTCGATCGAGGCGGCGGCGCTGGCACGCAACAGCGGCAATCGTTTCAAGTCGCTCAGCTTTTTTGCCACACAGGTCGATTTTGAGGAACCCGGTGAACTTGAGCTTTTCATAAATGAGAGCCAGCTTCGCTTCCTGGAAGACATGATGTGGGAGCAAGGTTTCCTCGACACCAAGCAGATGGCCGGGGCCTTCCAGCTGCTTCGCTCCAATGACCTGATCTGGTCACGCCTGATCCACGACTATCTGATGGGCGAACGGCGTCCCATGAACAATCTCATGGCCTGGAATGCCGATGCGACACGGATGCCCTATGCCATGCATTCGCAATATCTGCACCAGCTGTTCCTGAATAACGATCTATCGGAGGGGCGCTACGTGGTCGACGGGCGACCCGTGACAATCTCGGACATACGCGCGCCGGTTTTCACCGTCGGCACGCTCAAGGACCATGTGGCTCCCTGGCGTTCGGTCTACAAGATCCATTTGCTTGCCGATACAGAGGTCACATTCCTCCTGACCAGCGGCGGACATAATGCCGGTATCGTGTCCGAGCCGGGACATCCGCGGCGCAGTTACCAGATGCGAACCAAGCCAGAGGCGGAATTCTACGTCGATCCGGAAACATGGGTGCGCGATACACCGACCAAAGAAGGGTCTTGGTGGCCCGAATGGCTGGCCTGGCTAAAGGAGCACTCTGGAGAACCGGTTGCGCCACCACCAACAGGCGCATCGAAGTCGGGGTACGCGCCCGACGGTGATGCACCGGGTTCCTACGTGCTGCAGGAGTGATCTTCGGATAGTCGCTTTTCCGCATCTCGAGGGCCAATCATGAGTATCTGCCGGCAGGAGCGCAGCGAATGACCACGCGCAATCTGAGTTTCTTTTTTGACCCTCGGTCCGTGGCCCTCATCGGAGCCAGCAGTCAGGCAGGTTCGGTCGGTTCCGTTCTGGTCCGCAATCTGGTGCGCGGCAATCTTGACGCACCCGTGTTTGCCGTCAATCCGAAGCGGGAACATGTTTTCACCCTGCCCGCCTATCGCGACGTCACCGGACTTCCTCAAACTCCCGATCTCGCCGTCATCGCCACGCCGCCGAAGACCATTCCCAATATCATCAAGGAACTTGGCGCAAAGGGCACGAAGGCAGCTGTCGTAATCTCCGCAGGTTTTTCTGACGGCGGGCAGCAAGGCCGGGAATTGAAGAAGGCCATGCTGGAAGCCGCCCGTCCGCACCTGCTTCGTCTCATTGGCCCCAATTGTTTGGGCATCATGGCGCCGCATGC
>JAJFHO010000051.1 GCA_021775575.1 Hyphomicrobiales bacterium | reverse complement strand
ACCCTCCTTACGCCCTTAAAGGAGAGCGTGCTCGAAGGAAAGAGGGGGCTCTCCTACTTCCTTAAGGAGGCTGAGGCCAAAGGGCTAAATATTCGCTACGCAGACGGGGAGGAGCTTAAGAAGGCCGACCCGGGACTACTTAGTTTTACTGATATCGACACCCCGGAAGATCTCCTTGGTGTCGAAAAATTTATTAAGGAGAAGTAAGCCGTAATGAAGACTGTAATAGAAGCGCAGGATATTATACTTGACAGAATCGATCTCTCGGTAGTTGAGCAGGTGCCGGTAACAGAGTCGCTTGGACGCGTCCTTGCCGAAGATGTCCATTCGAACCGTAATCACCCGCCCTACGATATTTCGGCGATGGACGGCTACGCGTTAAAGTTCGCCGACATCGACGGCGCAACGAGAGACGAGCCGGTAATACTAAAGGTCGTTGACGACATAAGGGCCGGTACTATGCCAAGTGTTTCGGTCGGTAGTGGAGAAGCCTCCCGCATAATGACAGGGGCCCCGGTACCGGACGGGGCAGACACCGTAATACGAGTCGAGGATACATCCGGCTCCGGTGAGAATGTAAAGATACTCGTCCCTTCCGGGGAAGGGGCTAACATAAGACTCCTCGGTGAAAACTTAAAGGTAGACGATAAGCTCCTCAAAGCCGGAACCGAGATAACTCCAGCAGCCCTCGGTACGCTCGCAATGGTAAAGTACGCAGAGGTGCCGGTCTTTAGAAGGCCAACCGTTGCAATACTTTCGACAGGCGACGAGCTTGAGGCCCTCGGCGAACCCTTCGACGAGACGAAGATCCCGGACGCCAATAGCTACACTGTAATGGCTGAACTAAAAGCCCTTGGCATAGACGCAACGCTCCTTGGTATAGCGAGAGACACCAGAGAAGAGTTGGCAGAGAAGCTAAGAGAGGGCATGGAGTATGACGTGCTCATCGTCTCGGGGGGCGTCTCCGTCGGACACCACGATTTTGTCAGGCCATGCCTAGAAGAGCTTGGCATAAGAATGCTCTTCTGGAGAGTGGCCTTGAGGCCCGGACACCCCTTTGCTTTTGGAGCTGGAGAAGGAGAGAACTCTACGCTCGTCTTCGGCCTCCCCGGTAACCCGGTCTCCAGCATGGTCTGCTGCGTCCAGTTCATCGTACCGGCCTTAAGGAAGATGATGGGTAAGGGTAATCTTTACAGAGGTACATTTGAGGCCCGCCTCGGAGCTTCGGTAAAGGACAGAGAGGGGCGGCTCCATTTCATGAGGGTGAAGGTGGAGAATACGCCCGAGGGAAGGGTCGTAAGGAGCACCGGTTCTCAGGGGAGCGGCATACTCATGAGCATGGTCGAGGCCGACGCCCTGATGGTCGTACCCGCTTCGCGCGCAAGCCTTGAAGAGGGAGAAGTTGTCACCGTTCAGCCGCTAAATGATATATTTTACCAGAGCGAGCCCGGCTTTAAGGGGGAGTGATGTCTGAAGAAATACTTCGCATAGGCATAGTAACCGTCTCGGATAGGGCAAGTAGAGGCGAGTACGAGGACCGGGGCGGCCCCGCCATAAGGGAGTGGCTCGAAAATATAATTACCTCTGAGTGGGAGGTGCTCACGCGAGTGGTGCCCGACGAGAGGGAGGGGCTTGAAGAGGTGCTTCGTTCACTCTGCGACGAAGAAGGCGCCTCTATTGTTATCACTACAGGAGGCACCGGCCCTGCACCGCGCGACATAACCGTAGACGCCACAAAGAATGTAATCGAAAAGGAGCTTCCGGGCTTCGGCGAGCTGATGCGCGCCGTTGGTCTACAGAAGGTTCCGACCGCTATACTATCACGCCAGACCGCCGGGCTTCGCGGCTCGACACTTATAATAAACCTACCGGGAAAGCCTGCGGCCATCGCCGAATCTCTCGACGCCGTCTTCCCCGCAGTTACCGACTGCATGGATCTAATCGGCGCCCCGGACTTACAGGTTGATAAATCCCTTATTAACGTTTACCGCCCTCATACGCCCCACACCAAATAATCCATTCTTCTCGCTCTACCCCGACTTCTCTCTAAATACGGTATAGGGTCTTCTTACCTGATATCTTTTCGGGTAATACTTATAGATAACTCCTTACTTGATATGGTTTCAGGGCTATAGTGGCACCACTTTTGCGTTAACTATTAATGCTCTTAATAGATTACAGAAGATACGGAAGTTTTTGCCGAATGAGCTATAAAGCCGTACACCGAAGAGTGAAGTCCGGATGGCTGCAAGCCGGGCGCTCTTCTGTTAAATATATTGAGGTAAATATATGGAAGATAAGGATAGTTACATATCGGCGCTTGAGGGCGAGATAACGCGCCTTAGGGATGAGCTCAGGGATAAGGAGCTCGGCGAGAAGTACTCCGAGGCTAATCGTTTGGATGGGCGCGATATGCCGGAAGACCTTAACGTGACGACCGTGGCGATAGATAGAAGCAGGAGGCAGTGGGAGACTACATTCAATGCCATCTCCGACCCGATATTCATAAGCGACAGCGAGAGGAGGCTCCTCAGGGTAAACCGGGCCTATATTGAGGCTGCGGGTCTGCCGTTTTCCAGGATCATCGGGAGATATTTCTACAATATCTTCCCGGTCATGGATGGAGCGTTAAATAGCTGTAGCGACGAAGGTGTCACTTTGGATATCGTGGATGAGACTGTGATATCCGTCCCGGAGATGGAGAAGGTCTTTAAGGTCAGGTGCTTCCCGCTGGCCGCCGAAGACGGCGCCGGAGTTAGTACCGTTCATATCCTGGAGGATATAACCGATCAAAGCCTTGCTTATGATAGAACAAGCGCGCTCCTGGAATTAAACCGAAGACTCAGCGCCAATATGAACCTTGATTTTAGATTCATGGCGGCATGCAAGTATGCCGTAAAGCTCGGTTATACTATGGCATGGGCCGGTTCACTCGACGGTAATGACAATGGCATATTAGTAAGGGCGCACTTTTGTCGGGATGGCGGCATTCTCCCGGAGGTTGGGGCTATGCCAAGCCTTGGACCGGCCGCCAGGGCCGTCTGCACGAAAGAAGTCGTAGTGGTTAATGACCTTAACACTCACTCCGGGGTAGAGTCGTGGCGAAAGGCCCCGGAAGGTAAGGGTTGCCATTCGCTTGCGGCATTACCGATGATGGACTTCGACGATGCTATCGGCGTACTCGTCGTCTTCAACTCCAGTGACGACTTCCCGGCGAGCGATATAGACTTCCTGAAAAGTTTTACAAACCACGTCTCCTCTGCAATCAGAAATTCTCAATTCCTAAGCGATATCAACGACTCCGAGAAGAGGGTCAAGGAAGAGACGGAGCTTACGGAGAATCTCCTGACCCTTTCAAGGGCCTCTTTCGTAACCACCGACATGGATAGGCTCCTCTCCAGGGTGGCCGAGTGTTCATCGAATATCATGGCATCGGATTATTCTTTAATCTACCTGTGGGACACCGAGAGACAGGCATATACCCCGGCGCAGGCTTACGGCCTGCCAGCACGGCACCAGCCCTTATTCCGTTCGACAGTGCTCACCGGAGACGACCATATGCTGGACGGGCTCTCAAGCGAGGCTGTAATACGGCACGGGGAGGGGGTCTTTAACGAGTTCCCGGAGATTAAGACTTTTGCCATCATACCACTCGTATCAATGGACAAGCGGTTGGGGATAAATGTCATAGGTTTTCTAAAGGAGAGGAGTTTTAAACCGCGCGAGATACTTCTCATGGACGGTATGGCATCACAGATATCCGTTGCACTAAGCGAGGCTCGTCTCTACAGGGAGTCTCTCGGTAACTCAATGGAGCTTAGCCGCAGGATTGAAACGATCCAGGTACTCTACGAAATAGACAGGGCGATTCTTTCAAGTCTTGATATAAACGATATTCTGGAGACGGCTTCAAGGATGGCGGTAAGGCTCGTCCCCTCGGATTGCGTTGTCGTCGGCCTCTCCGGTAAGGAGACGAAGAGCTTTACCTATGCCGCAGGTTTTGGCGTGGAGGGCATCGTCAAAGGTGAGGAGATCTCATTAGCTGATACCACGGCTTTAGATGTACTTAGCTCCGCCAAGCCGGAGTTCGTAGCCGACCTGAGGGAGGTTAGTACGCTCCTCCCGCTCGAACGCGCGTTTCTCGACAGCGGCATTCTCTCGTTTGTAAGGGTGCCGCTCATTTTAAAAGGAGAGCCGATAGGGTTTTTGAGCGTTGGAGCAAAAAGGGCAGCAGCATATACATCGGACGACCTTTACACCCTTGAGAAGCTCGCCGGTCAGATGGCCATAGGTCTTGAGAACGCGAGGCTCCTTAAGGATCTTGAAGATCTCTTCATTGGCACCATAAGCTCGCTAACCGAGGTCATAGATGCAAAGTGCAAGTGGACCGCCGGGCATTCCAAGCGCGTTACCCTTACCGCCAAGTCCATCGGCGAGGAGATGGGGTTAGGTAGAGAGAGCCTTAAGCGCCTTGAGATAGCGGCACACCTGCACGATATCGGTAAGATTGGCACTTACGAATCCATACTGAATAAGCCGGAGAAGCTAACGGACGATGAATTTAAGATAATGCGCCTCCATGCAGTAAAGGGCGCTGAGATACTCGCGCATATCAAGCAATTAGAGGACGTACTTCCTTCCATAAGGGCACATCAGGAGAGTTACGACGGCACCGGATACCCCGATGGGCTTAGCGGTAGTGAGATACCTTTCTACGCGCGTATAATAGCCGTCGCAGATACCATCGACTCAATGGTGGCCGATAGGCCCTACAGGCCGGGTATGCCCTCGGAAGCCGTTATATCGGAGCTTATGAGATGCTCGGGCGGTCAATTCGACCCGGAGGTAGTGGACGCCTTCTTAAGGGTCTATGAGGCCGGCAAGTCCATACTCATAAGTACGCCAACCGGTACGGAGAAGGCCTCCTGAAAAACCTCGCCTAACCCACCCCACCCCCCCCCGCACCGAATATAATAGAAGTTAATGCAATGAAATAGTAGCTCCGCAGCGGATTGACCCCCGCCCGGAACTTGTGTTAAAGTCTGTCTTGCCGAATATTTAGAGAATAACAATAAAACCGGAAGAGGAATAGATGGAAAAGCTTATAGGCCTGCTGGGTCTTCTTATCTTTATGGGTATCGCTTTGGCGATATCCGAGGATAGGAAACGCATAAGCCCAAGGGTGGTCATATGGGGGTTGGCGCTTCAGTTCATATTCGCCGTACTTATACTAAAGACAGCCCCCGGTAAGCTCGTCTTCGACGCCGCTCGTGTCGTAATGACGCGCCTTCTGGATTTTACCGAGTTCGGCGCGACATTTATCTTCGGCACACTTGCTACGGACTTCTCCGTAGGCGCTATAATCGCCTTCAAGGTACTCCCGACTATAATATTTGTATCTTCACTTATGAGCATCCTCTTCTACCTTGGTATTATTCAGAGGATAGTGAAGGCTATTGGCTTCGTTATGGAGCGCTCCATGAAGGTCTCAGGGGCCGAGGCTTTTCTTTCTGCCTCATTCGTCTTTATGGGTATAGAGGCGGTAACGGCCGTCGGAGAGTACATAAAACGCATGAGCAGGAGCGAGCTCTTTACCCTTATGACGTGCTTTATGTCAACTATAGCCGGGAGCGTTATGGCCGCCTATGTGAGTTTTGGCGCGAGCGCCGGCCACCTCCTCGCCGCCTCCGTAATGAGCGCCCCCGCCGCCATCGTGATATCGAAGATAATGGTGCCGTCCGGCGGGACGAATGGTAACGGAGACGAGGCCGAAGTCCCTGACGTCAAGGAGGCCTTTAAGAGCGATGACGTAAATATCATCGAGGCCGCAGCGAACGGGGCCTACCAGGGGATGAGGCTGGCTGCGACCATCGGGGCTATGCTCCTGGCATTCGTGGCCCTTATCGGGATGGCCGACTACCTTCTGAAATTCACCGGAAGCTCTTTTGAGGGGCTCTCCGGTTATGTGATGAGCCCCGTGGCGTTTATCATGGGCGTGCCGTGGGCCGACTGCCATGAGGTCGGGAAGCTACTCGGGATAAAGGTCATCTTTAACGAGTTCATCTCGTACGGCAAGCTAAAGGGGCTGGTGGACTCGGGCTCTCTTAGCCCACGCTCCGTGGTGATAGCCACTTACGCGCTTTGTAGCTTTGCGAACTTCGGCTCCATCGCCATTCTCATAGGCGGGATAGGCGGCATAGCCCCGGAGCGTAAGAAGGAGGTCGCGCGCCTTAGCTTAAAAGCCCTGCTCGCCGGTGTCATGGCCGGGTTTATGACCGCCACTGTTGCCGGTCTCCTTATCTAAGCCGAAGCCTTCCTACCTGCTATGAAAAGTGTTGCAAAAGTGCGAAAAAGACTGTTGTATTCGCGAAAATGATACAGAAATTATAACGGCCATGCCTGTAAGTTGTTGATTTATAGAGCTTTATTTTTTGGCATGTATGTTGCACTAGCTTAGTGTCGTTATGAAACAAACTACGATAAATAAAAGCTTTTCGATTTCAGGCATAGCGCTCCACTCGGGTCTCGATACTACGGTCACTGTTAAACCCTCAGGCGAGGATACCGGCATAGTATTTATTCGCTCTGATATTGCGGGTAGCCCGCATATTCCGGCCCTTACATCAAGTGTCGTAGCAACGAGCTACGCGACTACTCTCGGGGTGGACGGGGTAACGGTTGCGACCGTCGAGCATCTAATGGCAGCCCTTTACGGAATGGGTGTGGACAACGCCGTAGTCATGGTAAACGGTCCCGAAATACCCATTCTTGACGGAAGCGCTGTCGCCTTCACTGAACTAATCGACGATGTCGGTATACGTAAGCTAGACGCCGCAAGGAAATATATTGTCATAAAGAAGCCCATCAAGGTCTCCGAGGGTGATAAGCATATATATCTCTACCCGTCTGAGAATATGGAGATGAGCATAGACTACAGGATTGATTTCGCTCATCCCTTCCTCGCCAAACAGTCTTTTTCAAGTCCTTTCTCTAAGGATGTCTTCAGACGCGAAGTAGTAAGGGCGAGGACATTCGGCTTCCTGAAGGATGTCGAGATGCTTAAGGCGAACGGTCTTGCCAGGGGTGGCGGCCTAAATAACGCCGTCGTCATAGGCGACGACGATATCCTTAACGAAGAGGGTTTGAGATTCCCCGATGAGTTTGTCCGTCACAAAGTGCTGGATTTCATGGGTGATATCGCGCTCCTCGGCCATCATATTATCGGGCGTTTCGAGGCCTACCGTTCCGGGCACAACATGAATCATCGCCTAGCCGTAAAGCTCTTAAAGAGCCAGGGGCGCTTCGAGTTCTCGACGACCGGGCGTAAGAAGGGTGGTTCGGTCTATGTTGTAAAGCCGGGCGTACCTGCCTATGTCGGTGGCGCTGTTACGGCATAGCTATATGAAATAATTGTTTTTGATCTTCAAGAGCGCTTGATACGGTACGTATCAAGCGCTCTTTTTTTATTCACCATCCGTGCGCTTAACACTTGGCCTAGGCCCCTCTCTCCGCACTTATCGATACTCCCTCAACCAGGTATTCTGTAACAATAAATTGCTAATACTCCCTCACTATGGTAAGATTTTTGAATAGGTTTCTTTAAATTAACCAGCTAATAATACGGATCTTTATTTGGAGAGTCCCGAGAGTATAAGACAACTGTCGCTTGCCGATAACGCTTTAGCGAGCCGCCTTTTTGGTAAAGGCAGCGAGAATATCAAGAAGATAGAGGCTCTCACCGGCGTTAAAGCCGATACCAGGGGCTCGGTCGTTATTCTCCAGGGCAGTGAGGGTAAGGTCGCCTTTGCAGAACGCCTCCTGACAGAGCTTTACTCTCTGCTTGAGAAGGGTTACCCCCTTACGGCGCAGGACTTGAATTACGCCGCAAGCATACTCTCGGCGAACCCTGAGACCGAACTATCCAAGATCTTTATGGATGCCGTATATACCTCCTACAAAAACAAAAACATTTCGCCTAAGAGCGTTATGCAGAAGAAGTACCTTGATTCTATCAAGAAGTACGACGTCGTATTCGGCATAGGCCCAGCCGGCACCGGGAAGACGTATCTTGCGATAGCGAGCGCGGTTGCGGCCCTTTCGGCGAAAGAGGTGGACAGGATAATACTTACGCGCCCCGCCGTGGAGGCTGGCGAGAAGTTAGGCTTTCTCCCGGGCGACCTGGTAGCGAAGGTCGATCCGTACCTGAGGCCCCTCTTTGACGCCCTTAACGTAATGATGGACCCCGAGCAGGTCCAGAGGCTAATGGAGAGGGGGACCATTGAGGTCGCCCCGCTCGCCTTTATGAGGGGCAGGACGCTCGACGATTCCTTTGTGATTCTCGATGAGGCCCAGAATACGACGATAGAGCAGATGAAGATGTTTCTAACGAGGCTCGGCTTCGGCTCCAAGGCGGTTGTTACTGGGGATATAACCCAGATAGACCTGCCGCTGGCCAAACCTTCGGGGCTCGTAGCATCTCAAAATATTCTCAGGAATGTAAAGAGCCTGTGCTTTATTAATTTTAGCGATGTGGATGTGGTGAGGCACCCGCTCGTTCAGGAGGTCATAAAGGCCTTCGAGAAGGCCGAGCGTAGGAAAGCCGTGCCAATAATAGAGGAGATATGAATCTTATAATTTCAAAGCTTAATGTTGGCTCTGCTCCAGGTAATAGGGAGGCGGCCCCGTGGCTACCATAGTCGGCGAAGTAAATACGGCATTCGGATTGATAAGGAGGAGCGGACTCGATTTCAAGCGTCTCTTCGCACTTCTGGTCATATCCGTTGTTACGGCCACGGTCTTTAGCCCCGGTCTTTCGGCGGTGACGGGCTTTGATATGAAGGCTGGAGAGATTGCCTTTGAGGATATCGTCTCCCCGGTAAACGTCTCCGCCGAGGTAGTCGGCGCCGACGCAGGGGTTTCGAAGGGTGAGCTTATCATCAAGGCGGGTGAGCCCGCTACCGCCCCCCATATCGCGAAGTTCGCCGTCATAAGATCCGAACTCTCGGCGAAGAGGCTGAGGATTAGCGCTTTCGGTATCTTCTTTTTCACCCTGATGCTAACGACGATTACATACATTTTTGCCACCGCAAATACCAAAAAAGCCTCTGCGGTGAGGCATAAGGACCTCCTCCTCGTCGCAATTTTATTTATCAGCGGCGTTCTTGCAACGGCTTTTATCGCCATCGCCTCAAGGGGTTTGGAGTCTGTATTCCCGGCCGTCCCCGACTCTTTCTATATCTTTATGGTCCCGCTCGCCCTCGGGCCGATACTCGTGACACTTTTCCTCAGGTCTGATATCGCATTTGTCTACGCAGCAGTGGCCTCCATAGTGGCGGGGCTGATACTCGGTGGCAGGCTCGACGCTACGGCCTACTTTTTTATCGGCTCGGTCGCGGCTGCCATGGGCGTAAGGTACTGTTCGCAGCGCGCTACGGTCATTAAGGCCGGCCTGGTGCTCGGTGTCGTGAACGCCCTGGCCCTCCTCTCGCTTACTGCGATGAACAGCGGGGGCGAGGTGGCTATCTCCGCCCTGATCCTCCTTGTAATCTCCGGCCTTCTAAACGGCGTCATAACTGCGATCCTCGCCGTAGGGCTTGGCCCCGTAATCGAAAGCCTCTTCAAGTATACGACGAGCATCAAACTCCTTGAGCTATCGAGGCTCGACCATCCGCTTCTAAAGCTCCTCGCCGAGGAGGCCCCCGGAACTTATCATCACTCCATCTCCATCGGTTCACTCGTGGAGAGCGCCGCCGTCGCCATAGACGCAGACCCCCTCCTTGCGCGCGTCGCCGCCTATTATCACGATGTTGGGAAGGCTTCGAAGCCGAGGTATTTCGTCGAGAATAACCGGGACGTTAACAAGCACGATACGCTCCAGCCCTCGATGAGCGCGCTTATCATCTCCAACCACGTTAAGGAAGGCGTCGAGATGGCGGCTTCGCACGGTCTCGGGCGCGAAATAACCGATATTATCCAGGAGCACCACGGCACCTCGCTCATTAAATTCTTCTATGAGAAGGCCAAGGCCCAGGAGGCGGAGAACGGCGGCGCAGAGGTTAAGGAGAGCGATTTCCGTTACCCCGGGCCGAAGCCTCAGACACGCGAGGCAGGGCTTGTAATGCTCGCCGACGCGCTCGAGGCCGCGAGTAAAACCATACCCGACCCGACGCCGGATAAGATACAGGGCATGACGCAGACGGTCGTAAACAGGTTTTTTACAGACGGCCAGCTCGACGAGTGCGAGCTTACCCTCAAGGACCTGCACCTTATCTCACAGAGCTTCAATAAGGTATTTGAGGGCATATTCCACCAGAGGATCGATTACCCGGAGCCCGCCTATATAACGCGAAAGAAGGACTCAGATGACGAAGGTTCTGATAGAGGAGAAGGGCCTGAAGGAGGCGATGGCTCCCTGGAAGGGGGCGAGGGGGAAGGTAAGGCGGATAGCCGCGAGGCTCTTAAAAGGCTTGGGGTGCGGTGAGGTAGAACTCAGCCTCCTCTTAACGGATAACGATACCATTCGCGAGCTTAACGCAAACTACAGGGGTAAAGACCGCCCGACCGACGTCCTTAGCTTTCCGATGGACGACCCGGTGCTGATGGGCGACGTGGTAATATCCCTTGAGACGACCGCCGCCCAGGCCGGGAGCTACGGGGTAACGCGGGATGAAGAGCTTTCAAGATTGCTCGTGCACGGCATACTCCATCTCCTTGGCTACGACCACGTAAACGGCGGCCGCCAGGCCGCGAAGATGAAGAGAAGAGAAACGGAGCTTATGGCCCTCCTTAAGGAAGAGGGGTTTTTTTAAGAGATTTAAATTCACGATTATGCTTTAATCCGAAAAGAATCAATAGACCGGCAAACTCAGTGGAGTGAGACGGTAAGCGGACCCAACGAGTGGAAGGTTCTGGATGTCTGATGACGATAGAGAGATACCCAAGCCCAAGGGCTCGCTCGATAGCCTTAACTTTTGTGTCGAAGGTATAATCTACGCCTTCAAACATGAGAAGCATATAAGGTATCATTTCATCATCGCGGCCGGGGCGTTGATACTGAGCCTTCTCCTGAAGCTTCCGACGGTCGAGTTCGCGCTCTTCGCCATATCGGTTGTGATACTTCTATTCGCCGAGATGGTAAATACGGCCCTTGAAGAGGTGGTGAACCTCGTCGTCGGCGACACCTATAGCGAGTTTGCGAAGAACGCCAAGGATATAAGCGCAGGCGCGGTGCTGATATCCTCCTTGGGCGTCATAATAATGGCCTATATGATTATGAGTAAATACCTCTACGAACCATTCGCAAAACTTCTCATCGAGGCCAGTGAGCATACCGGGCACCTGGCATTCATCTCGCTCCTTCTCGTCCTTATACTCGTCGTGGTGGTGAAGGCCTTCTACGGCAAGGGTAAGCCCCTCCACGGCGGTCTCCCGAGCGGCCACGCGGCGGTATCTTTTTCGCTCTGGACATCTGTGAGCCTCATATCCCTTGACCCGAAGGTGGTGCTCATGACGCTCGCAATGGCGATACTCGTAAGCCACTCGCGCCTTATCGGGAATATCCATACGACATTCGAGATCTTCCTCGGAGCGCTCCTCGGCGCCGGCTTTACCTTCTTGGCTTTCTATCTATATTCCATTTATTATACGTTCCTTTGATGATGAATAGATTTTCCGTTACCTCCATGCTCCCGGCCATAGTCTCCGCAGTGATGCTTGCGGCGTCGTTTGCGCCCGTCGGGCTCTCAATACTCGCCTGGATAGCCTTCGTCCCTCTCTTCATCTCCCTTGAGAGGGTTTTGCATGGTACCGGGGGAGCCCTTAAGCGCGTAGTCGTTACGGGCCTGGCCTTCGGTATGACCTTCTTCCTGCTTACCGTCTACTGGGTGGTGAACTCCATGTACAACTTCGGCGGAGTGCCGATAGTCGTAAGCATCGGAGTGATGCTTTTAATGGTCCTCTACCTCTCCGTCTACCCGGCGCTCTTCGCCGTGGGGTTTTGCTTCACACGCGCGCTTAGCCCGGTACTCAGGATATTCTTCATCCCCTCGCTGTGGGTGGCCCTTGAGTGGTTAAGGGGTTATCTCTTCACCGGATTTCCGTGGGTGCTCGCCGGTTACTCTCAGGCAAATCACCCCCTTCTTATTCAGACCGCCGATCTCTTCGGAGTCTACGGTATTGGCTTTACCATACTAAGCGTAAATACCGCCATCTACCTGGCGCTTCGTTCCAGGTTTGCCGTGCAGGAAGAAGGCACGGAAGCCGGAGCAACTCCTGTAACGCCGGTTTTTGTTTCGGCCCTGCTTCTCGGGTTTACAATTATATACGGTGTAGTTACTTTAGGCTCTGTAGGGGAGAGGGTTTCGGGGTGGAAGAAGATTGAGGCGGCCGTCGCGCAGGGTAATATAAACCAGTCCGTAAAGTGGGATCCGTCGTACGCGGAGAAGACGGTCGATATCTACAGGAGGCTTAGCCTGAAGGCCGTTGAAGGCAGTGAAGTGGAACTTATCATCTGGCCCGAGACATCGGTCCCATTCTATCTGGCAAAGGACAGGCTCCTTTCCCCCAGGGTCCTCGGAGCGGCCACGGAGGCCGGAGCGAGCATCCTTACGGGGAGCCCGCACTACGAGTTTGACGGCACTACTCCACTATATTTTAACAGCGCTTTTCTCATATCCACCTCTGGAACTATAAGCGGCAGATATGATAAGATAAAACTTGTACCCTTCGGAGAATACGTGCCTCTAAATAAGATTCTCTTCTTCATAAAAAAACTCACCGTCGGCATCGGCGACTTTACGCCAGGCCCGGGCCCCAGTCCGATCGACTTTAACGGCGGGTCCATAGGGGTGCTTATATGCTTCGAGTCGGTATTTCCGGATATAGCCGGGGCGTCGATCAGAAGCGGCGCCGGCCTTTTAGCGGTGATTACGAACGACGGCTGGTTCGGCCGAACCAGCGCCCCGTACCAGCACTTCGATAAGGCCGTCTTGAGGGCCGTTGAGGGCAGGGTTTACGTGCTGAGGAGCGCCAATACCGGGATAAGCGGCGTGATCGACCCGCTTGGGAGGGTAACCCGGAAGACCGCCCTCTTTACTGAAGATGTCATAACGGCGAAGGTAGGCATAAGAGAGGGGCCGCTTACATTTTATACGCGTTATCCGTGGCCGCTTCCGGCGGTTACCATTGTTTTTTCCGCTGTAGTTTTGTGTTACGTATTCATGAGGCGTAGAGCCTGATTCATTAAAGTCGGAGGTAGTAATGTTTGACGAGCTTAGAGAAGAGGTAAAGGCAGTAAGAGAGAGGTATAACGCACTCAGAGGTTATCTTTGACCCGGAGAGCAGAATAAATGAATTAGGAATTATAGAGATAGAGGCCGCCGACCCCTCTCTCTGGGAGGACCAGGAGCGCGCCAAGGCCCTTATGCAGAGGAAGAGCGAGCTTATCGCCGAAGTGTCGATATCAAAGAATATCGAGACCCCTCTGGAAGAGGCGGAGATACTCCTCCAGATGGCCCTTGAGGAATTGGACGAAGAGGTTGCGGCTGAAGCTGGCGAAATGCTTGCTACGGCTACCGAAGCGATAACGACCGCCGAGGTACAGAGGATGCTTGGCGGGAGAAACGACAGGCTAAACGCAATCGTCTCGCTTAACCCGGGTGCCGGGGGCACCGAGGCCCAGGACTGGGCCGATATGCTTTTTCGGATGTATCTCCGCTTCGCCGAGAAGAAGGGCTTTGATACTGAAATACTCGACTACCAGGACGGCGAGGAGGCGGGGCTCAAGGGGGCGACATTCCTCGTGAAGGGGACATTCGCATACGGCCTCCTGAAGGCCGAGGTCGGTGTGCACCGGCTCGTTAGAATCTCTCCCTACGATGCCAGTAAGAGGCGTCACACTTCGTTTGCGTCGGTATTTGTCTACCCGGAGGTCGTCGAAGACGTCGATATAGAGATTAATGAAGGTGACCTTAAGATAGATACCTACAGGGCGGGCGGAGCCGGCGGCCAGCACGTCAATAAGACCGACTCGGCCGTCAGGATAACACACCTCCCGACCGGCATAGTCGTTCAGTGTCAGAATGAACGGAGCCAGCACAAGAATAAGGCTACGGCCATGAAGGTCCTTAAGAGCCGCCTCTACGAGCAAAAACTCAAGGAGGAGGACGAGAAGATGCAGGAGATGCGCAAGGAAAACCGCGAGATCGCCTGGGGTAGCCAGATACGCTCTTACGTGCTCCATCCGTACAGGATGGTGAAGGACCACAGGACAAGTGTTGAGACAGGTAACGTCGACGCGGTTCTGGACGGAGACATAAACGGTTTCATAGAGGCCTATCTCATGAGTTCACCTGCTACTTGACCCACCTCCTTCAGGTGGACGAGAATAAAGGCTTTAGATGAAGGACAATTGGAATTCAAAACCTGATAACGGCAACAGCTTGAGGGTGAAGATACATAAGGTCATCTTCGAGGCGGATACCCCTATGGGCAAGCTCTTCGACGAGCTCCTTATAGTCTGTATCCTCCTTAGCGTACTCGCCGTCATGCTCGAAAGCGTCGCGGGCATAAGGGCCGATTACGAAGACGAACTCCACATTGTAGAGTGGTTCTTTACCATTGTCTTTACGGTGGAGTACGTCCTTAGGCTCATAAGTGTGGCCCGCGCCTATAAGTACATGACAAGTTTTTTCGGCGTGGTAGACCTTCTGGCTATAGTTCCAACATATCTGAGCCTCTTTATGCCCGGGAGCCAGTTCCTCATCGTCGTAAGGATCATAAGGGTACTACGGGTATTCAGGATACTCAAGTTCGTCAAGTACCTGAATGAAGCCGATATGCTCACCAGGGCTCTAAAGGCGAGCCGCAGGAAGATTACCGTATTTCTCTTTACAGTTTCCGCTCTGGTGGTTATACTTGGTTCCCTGATGTACCTGATAGAGGGCGATGAGAACGGTTTTAAGAGCATCCCCGATAGTATCTACTGGGCTGTCGTAACCCTCACGACCGTCGGTTACGGAGATATCCTTCCGCAGACTGTATTTGGCAGGATGCTCGCCTCGGTTGTCATGATACTAGGTTACGGTATCATAGCCGTGCCGACCGGCATCGTTACCGCCGAGGTGGCGAATGTCATGAGGCAGGAGAGGGTCTCCACGCAGGTGTGTTTCGAGTGCCTTGCGGAACACCATGACGTGGACGCCGTATACTGCAAGAAGTGCGGGGCGAAGCTCGATTAAGTTTTTTTACTGTTTTAAAATAAAAAGATTTCTGGAGAGATAATGAGAATTAAAAGATTCTTCGTCTTTATTCTGGCGCTCGGCATGCTTACGGCGATAGGCGGCTGCAGCCCGGAGACCTACTTTGATAAATCGGTGCCCGAAACCCTGGAGCGGTTTGCCAGGGATTTCATCTTAAAATTACAGAAGGGCGAGGTAGAGGCCGCCGAAGATCTCATGGACCCGATGGTGCCCTTAAATAAGCAACTCCACGAGAAGTTCGTAGATGTATCCGCACAGCTTAAGGCCGCCGGAGTCGATGAGGTACATCTCGTACGGCACAGCCGGGTAAAGTCCATTATCGGCGAGAATATAAAGGCGCAGTTCACCTACGAGATAAAGGCCGGTACGGGCTATTACGTGTCGAATATAGCCGTGGGGAGCGAAATGGGCAAGATGGTGATCCAGGGGATGTACATCGAACCGATTCCCGGCCCGCTAAGCGAGATCAACGCCTTTACGTTAAAGGGGAAAACCATCCGCCACTACGCCATGCTCATCTTTGTTATCGGTATACCGCTCTTCGTCCTCTATACATTATACCTCTGTTATAACTCTACCTGGCATATGAAGTGGGTCTGGCTCGTTGCCATGATTCCTGGCATAGGAAACATCAGCCTGAACTGGACTAGCGGTAAGCTCGCGCTAAATATAGTCTCGGTCTCTTCGATATGGTCCCCGGCCTTCAGGGACGGCCAGTCCGGCGCCTTGTATCTCACATTCGCCATACCCATTATTTCGATGGCCTTCTTTTACAAGTACCGTAAGTTAGGCAAGCACGGCAACTAGCCCTCTATTCGGGCTTATATGAGGTATTTTTTCAGATTCTGATGAGTAGCGAGATAACATACGTAATAGGCCACAAGAACCCGGATACGGACTCCATATGCTCGGCTATCGCGCTTGCCGAATTGAGGAGCGCCGAGGGACACGAGAATGTCTTTCCGGCGAGGGCCGGCGATATTAACCCGCAAACGGCCTTTATACTCGGCTACTTCGATATGGAGCCTCCGCGCTACCTCTCCAATGTATTTCCGAGGGCAAGGGATATAATGACGAGGGATATCCTCTCGGTCACCGGAGATACCCCTCTTATTAAGGTCATGGACCTTATGCGCTCCAATAAGATACGTTTTGTGCCTGTGGTAAACGAAGGTGGCGCCTTTAAGGGCGTACTAACGCTCATGGACCTCGCCAAACGTTACATGGCGGCTGTCGAGGACGGGTGGGCAAGGGATGTCTACGCGACGATCGACGGCATAAGAGAGACGCTTGGAGCGAAGGTTAAACTCGATTTCCTGGGCGATGAGGAGCGCAGGCTCGGCATTTACGTCGGGGCTATGAGTAAGGATTCCTTCTCGAAGATACTCGGCGCTTCGGAGCCCGCAGAGAGCGCGGTCATAGTCGGAGACAGAAGGGCGATTCAAAAGAAGGCCGCCGAAGACGGGATAGCGCTCCTTATTATCTCGGGCGGCTTCGAGGTGGACGACGAGATAATAGAGATCGCCCGGAAGAATAAGGTAAGCCTCATCGTCTCGCCATTCGACTCGGCCACCACGGCGCTCCTCGTAAGGCTTAGCACCCCGGCGCACAGGGTATCCTGCCAGAGCTTTAACCGGGCAGAGCCGGACGAGCTCGTAGAAGACCTTAGCTACAGGCTCACAAACTCTAACGGCATGCTCATCCTCGACGACGACGGCCGTATACTCGGTATAATTACCAAGAGCAATCTCCTTAAGCCGTCGAAGACCAGGCTGATCCTCGTCGACCATAACGAGCTCTCGCAGGCCGTGGACGGCGCCGAAGACGTAAGCATCGTAGGGGTTGTGGACCATCACAGGATCGGCAACTTCAACTCGGCCCAAGCGATACCCTTTATCTGCGACCCGGTAGGCGCCACGAGCACCCTCGTTAGCGAACTCTATAAGAATAGCGGGAAGCCCGTAAGTAAGAAGACCGCAGGCCTGCTCCTCGGCGGTGTACTATCCGACACGGTTATACTCAAGAGCCCGACGACGACGGACCGGGATAGGGATATTGTCTCATGGCTTGAAGAGAAGAGCGGGCTTTCGCACAGAAAATTCGGTGAGGAGATATTCGCCGCGACTTCGAGCATAAAGAAGAGGGGGCCGAAGAAGGTTGTCGGCGGGGACCACAAGGTATTCGAGATAAAGGGTAAAAAATTCGGAATAGGGCAGGTGGAGACGATAGGTTTTAACGAGTTCTATGAGGAGAAGGACGGACTCACCGCCGAACTCTTAACCGTCAAGAAAGAGAAGAGACTTGAATTGTCGGCTGTCCTCATTACCGATATCGTCCACGGAACGTCCCTTCTGCTCGCCACCGGAGAAAAGAAGGTCATCTACCAGCTCGGCTACCCAATGCTTGAGGATAACGTCTTTGAGCTAAAAAATGTAATATCCAGAAAAAAGCAGGTAGTGCCGCATATCCTTAGCGTATTTAACGACATATACTAGCCCTCATGGCTTATCCCTCGTCCCTTTCTTCTTATCCAGCATAAATTCCTTGATCCGTTTCTCGTAACCCCTCCCGGTGGGTTCATAGTATCTTCTATTTGTAAGTTCGTCAGGCAGGTAGTCGGCGGTAACGACCGCGTCCTCGTAGTTATGCGGATATTGGTAGTCTTTTCCGTATCCGAGATCTTTCATAAGTTTCGTCGGCGCGTTCCTTATATGTAAGGGCACCGGGAGCGCACCCTTTTTTTTAACGTCCTTTAAGGCCCTTTTGTACCCTGCGTACGAGGCATTGCTCTTGGGCGCGGTAGCGAGAAACGTTGCCCCCTGGGCAAGCGGGATAAACCCCTCGGGCATGCCGACGAAGTGAACGGCGTCCTTAACGCCAAGGGCAACGGTTATGGCCCTCGGGTCGGCGTTCCCGATATCTTCGGATGCGAATATTACCATCCTCCTCGCGATAAAGAGCGCGTCCTCACCGGCCTCGACCATGCGCGCAAGCCAGTAAAGGGCCGCGTCCGGGTCGCTCCCGCGCATGGATTTAATAAAGGCGGAGATGATATTGTAGTGCTCTTCGCCGCCCTTGTCGTATATGATAGCCTTCTTCTGGAGCGCCTCTTCCGCGTCCTTAAGGCATATATGCCTCTTACCGTCCTCGCCCGGAGCGGTCATCATTACGGCCGTCTCCAGGGTGTTTAGCGCGTGTCTCGCGTCCCCGTCCGAGCTCTCGGCGAGGAATTCGAGGACTCCGTCTTCCAGTACCGCTCCAGACTCTCCAAGTCCCCGTTCGCTATCGGCAAGCGCTCGCTTAAGGAGCTTTGTTATGTCGCTTGGGCCTAGCTTTTCCAGCACCAGCACGCTGCACCTTGAAAGGAGCGGGGCGTTTACCTCGAAAGAGGGGTTCTCCGTGGTGGCGCCGATGAGGGTTATGGTGCCGTCCTCCACGTGGTGCAGGAAGGCGTCCTGCTGGGCCTTGTTGAAGCGGTGGATCTCGTCAACGAAGAGGAGCGTCTTCTTACCCAGCCTCTCCGCCTGCCTGGCGGATTTTATTACCTCGCGAACCTCCTTAACGCCCGATAGCACGGCGGAGAAGGTTACGAAATCCGCCCCCGAGCTTTCGGCGAGGATCTTACCGAGCGTCGTCTTGCCGCTCCCCGGAGGTCCCCAGAGAATGAGAGAGGGGAGCGAGCCGCCTTTTAGCGAACGGCTAAGGAACCTGTCGCCGCTCAGGAGGTGCTCCTGCCCGACCACCTCATCTATCGAATTCGGCCGCATCCTGTCGGCAAGCGGACCTTCCGGCCTCTTCGGGTTCCCTTTTATGTCGTCGAATAGCTCCATGGAGGAAATTTTACTATATGGGTATCAAAATGACAACCAATATAGGCGTTGACACCCCAGGTGTGCTGTAATAAGCTTAGATATCCGGAGGCTCGGCTCTTATACGCTCTCCAGCCTGCAACATGTTGTTTTGTAAATGATTTAAAGGATTTTTTATGCATATAGCTATTCTCGGAGGGACATTCAACCCCGTACACTACGGCCACCTGAGGGGTGCAGAAGAGGCGCGCGAAGAGCTCTCGGCGGATAAAGTCCTCTTTATTCCAACGGCCCTTCCGCCCCATAAAACGCCTGGCGCGCTGGCCCCGGCCGGAGCGAGGCTAAGGATGCTCGGGGAGGCGGTCAAGAGGAACCCCCTCTTTGATGTCTCGGATATAGAGATAAAGCGCGGGGGGCGCTCCTATACGATAGATACGCTAAGGGAGTTAATGGCGCTCCACGGGGAGGCAGCTGAGCTGACGCTCATCATAGGGAGCGATTCTTTTAACGAGCTTAGAAGCTGGTTTAAGATAAAGGAGATAGTCTCCATAGCGTCTATAGCTGTATTTAAGAGGCCGGGCGTGCCCGCAAAGGAGCCGGGAGAGGCCCTTCCTGTTGAATTAGCGGACGACTTTTGTTATGATTTGGTAAAGGGTTATTATACGAATTCAAGCGGAAAGAAATTGATTTTTCTGGATTCAACGCTGCTTGACATATCATCAACTGCCATAAGGAAGATGGCTTGCGCCGGGAGGAGCCTCGGCTATATCGTCCCGCATGGCGTTATTGATATAATCTTAAATGAGCGGCTCTACGCCGCCGAAGAGGTTTGAATAGACCGAGTGATGACTGAAGAGAATCTAGTGGAAGAGGGTTTGGGTAAGACCACCGGCAAGGAGAGCCCGGACGGCTCAAAGGCGAGGGCGCTTTCAGCCGCGGCCTTTGCCGATGAGAAGCACGCCGGTAACGTTACGGTAATATATATAGGGGCATTATCTTCCGTCGCCGACTACATTGTCGTCTGTGACGGCGCATCCGACAGGCAGGTAAAGGCCACTGCCGACTTCATCATTGACGAGATGAAGGGCATGGACGCAAGGCCGCTTGGGGTGGAAGGCATGGAGACGGCCCGCTGGGTACTTATAGACTACGGCGACGTAGTCGTCCATGTATTCCACGAGCCCGTACGCGAGAACTTCGATATCGAAGGCCTTTGGGCAGACGCTCCGAGGGTTCCGTTCGAAGGCGTTGGCTCCTCCGCAGGGAAGGCCGGGGTTTAGGCTGAAGTGTGCCTTAAGTGAAGATCCTCTTCATCTTCGTCGGACGCATCAAAAGGCCGTACTTTAAGGATGCCGTAGAAGAATATCTAAAGAGGATAGGCCGTTACGCATCGGTTGATATAGTAGAGGTAAAGGACGGCTCCGCCGGGGGGAGAGGGGGGAAGGCCACCCCGACCGCAGTGATGGAGAAGGAGGCGGAGAAGCTTCTTAAACCCCTTGGAGGCGGCGATTATGTCATAGCTCTCTCCGAAGAGGGCACTACCTTCGCCTCGCATCCATTCGCAAATGTCTTTGAAGGGGCCTTGTCTGGCGAGAAGAGCAGGATTGTTTTTATAATCGGAGGGGCTTTTGGCCTCTCTGGGGACGTAAAGAAGAGGGCCGACCTCGTCTGGTCGCTCTCGCCGATGACGCTTCCGCACGAGTTGGCGAGACTCGTATGCGCTGAACAGGTCTACAGGGCCTTTACCATCATGAAGGGCGAGCCCTACTCACACTGAATCTCCATAAGTCTTTTCGTGGCTGCGGGGCTTTGAGCCCCGTGCCGTATCTTATCACGCAGGTTAATCTCTTACGGGGACGATATGCACTATAAGATTCTCCTGGTCCTTATAATCGCCATAGCCGGCGCCTTCTTCTACCTCCATACCCTTAATCCGGCGAATGTGGATCTCATATTTAACGAGACCTACCGCTATAACGTCCCGGCAACCTATCTGCTAATCGCAGGCTTCGTCCTGGGCATAATCCTCTCGGTCTTAAACTCTCTCGTCGCGGATATCAGAAGGTTCATTAAGGACCTCGGGGTGTCGCGTGAGCGGAAGAGGCGCGAGTCGGCGGTGATAAATTACCGTTCCGGGGTATCCGCCCTCCATCAGGGTAACCCAACGAAGGCTCTCTCTTACTTTACTAAAGCCCTTGAGTACGACCCCGTGGACCTTGATATTTATCTTCGCCTGGCCGACGCTCATAAGGCCGCCGGAGAGCTTCAGGCCGCAGTCGAGATACTGGAGCGCGGCCTCATGAAGATCCCGGCTTCGATGGAGCTTCTCTTGAAGCTCGCCGACTTATCGGCTGACGCCGGTGATAACTCCAGAGCGGAGAAGGCATGGAGGGATATCATTAAGTTCGACTCAGGTAACCGCTACGCCCTGGCGCGCCTCAGGGATTTCAAAGTCAGCTCCGGGGATTTAAGCGAAGCCCTGGAGCTTCAAAAGAAGCTTATCGCTACCATCAAGGGCACGAGGGGAGTGGACAATACGGAACTCCTCGCCAGTGAAGGGGAGCTGCTTAAGGGGCTCCTCTACGAGAAAGCCGTCTTCTGCTCCGAAGCCGAAGACAGCGACGGGGCTACCTCCGCTATAAAGGAGATACTTAAGCTTTCGGACTCCTTTATCCCGGCAAGCATCCTCCTCGGTGAGATATACGAGGCAAGTGGTGATATCGATAGCGCGATACGTATCTGGCGGAGGGCCTTCGAGGCGCACCCGGACCCGGTATTTTTCGTAAAGCTCGAAGACGCGTGGCTAAAGAAGTCCGAGCCGGAGAAGATCCTGGACGAGTACAGGCAGGCCGCTATGGACAGGCCCCAGGACGTTGAGCTTGCGCTCCTCCTCGGGCGTTTTTATCTCAGGATAGAGATGGTGGACGATGCGATTGAAGAGCTTGAGAGGGTGAAGAATAATGTCGAGGAGAACTACTACCTCGACCTGCTCCTCGGCGAGGCCTATCTGAGGAGGGGGAGAACCGACAGCGCTTCCGAAATATTCAGTAAGGCCCTTGGCATAGTGCGCGACCTCCCGCCGCCTTATATCTGTTCAAGCTGCGGTGTTACAGCCTCTGGGTGGTCCGGAAGGTGCCGGGAGTGCCGGAAGTGGAATACCATGAAGCTTAACCGCCTTGCTCCGGGACCAAAGGCGGAGCAGCCGCAACCAAACCTGGCGCTGGTATGAAACCATGAGACCCGTTTGCCTGATTATAATGGACGGCTGGGGCGTTAATGAAGCGTTCGACGGTAACGCCACGGCCATTGCCGCTACCCCGAAGCTCGACGCGTTAAAAGCCTCGTACCCCACGACATCGCTCATACCCAGCGGCATGAGCGTCGGTCTCCCCGAGGGGCAGATGGGTAATAGCGAGGTCGGACACCTGACGATAGGGGCCGGAAGGGTAGTATACCAGGAGCTTTCGAGGATATCGAGGGCCATCGACGACGGCTCTTTCTTCGCTAACACTCTCCTTACCGCGACCCTGGGAGCCATTAAGGAATCCGGCGGCGCTCTTCACCTGATGGGGCTCGTCTCCGACGGCGGCGTTCACAGCCATCTCGATCACCTTACGGCCCTTATAAAGGCCGCCGCGAAAGAAGGGCTTACCAGGGTATTTGTCCACGCCTTCCTTGACGGCAGGGATACCCCTCCGAAGAGCGGACTCGGCTACATTAAAGACCTTGAGGCGGCAATTAAAGAGATCGGCGTGGGCAGGATAGCTACGGTAAGCGGCCGCTACTACGCAATGGACAGGGATAAGCGATGGGACAGGGTGGAAAAGGCTTACCTGGCCATCACCGCCAGGGGCGGGCTAAGAGCGGCTACCGCCACTGACGCCGTCACCGAATCATACGAACGCGGCGAGAACGACGAGTTCGTCCTCCCTACGATGATAGGCCCGGAGGGTGAAGGCGCACTCTCAACCGGCGACTCGGTCATCTTCTTTAACTTCCGGGCCGACCGCGCTAGAGAGATTGCATCGGTATTTACCAAAGAGAGCTTCGACGGTTTTGATAGGAGCCCGAGGCCGGAGCTTAAAAGCTTCGTCTGCATGACCGAGTACGATAAGGCACTTCAACTTCCGCTCCTCTTTCATAAAGATATGCCCCGCAGGATTCTCGCGGAGGTGCTTAGCGAACGTGGTATAAGGCAGTTTCGCATAACCGAGACAGAGAAGTACGCCCATGTGACATTCTTCTTTAACGGCGGACGCGAGGAGCCTTTCCCGGGCGAGGAGCGCGAGCTCATCGACTCCGTAAGGGATGTGCCCACATACGACCTCGCCCCCCGCATGCGCGCCATTGAGATAGCCAGGGGCGCCGAAGAGAAGATAAAAGAAGGCGGCTTCGGTTTTGTAATGCTTAACTTCGCAAACGGAGACATGGTCGGCCATACCGGTAACCTCAAGGCCGCGGTGGAGTCGTGCGAGGCGGTTGACGAGGCCGTAGGGATTGTCGCAAGCGCCGCCCGCGAGAAGGGTTATGCAGTGCTTATAACAGCCGACCACGGCAATGCCGAGGAGATGATAAACGAGCGGGATGAGGCCGTCACCGCGCATAGCATACGGCCCGTGCCTTTCATTCTCGTTGACGATAAGATGGCCGGTGTAAAGCTCAGGGACGACGGCGGGCTAAAGGATATAGCCCCAACGATTTTGAAGATCATGGAGATAGAGAAGCCCGAAGAGATGGACGGAGCTTCTCTTATCTGAGATTGTTACGGTTTGTTTTAATGTGTCACTCCATAGAAGTTTATTAGCCGCCAGGCGTATTTATCTATACTTACCGGAGCGAGATATGTTCGAAGGTTACCTTGAGTGTCCGCTCTGCGATGCGGATGTGCCCGTATCACAGGAAGATAAGATAGGCGATGAACTCTTCTGTGCCTGCTGCCTCGCCTCTTTAAAGCTAAAGAAGAAGAGCGACGCGTGGGACCGCGACGACTTCTACCTTGACGAGGATTACGGTTAAGAGCGATACGCTTTTACACTCTTCCCGCTTACTTATATTCTGAATGAAAGAGCGGGGCTTTTATCCTGTGTGGCGTTATCCGGGGCTACTGATTATCCCTTGATGCAGGCAAGCGGTTTAAGGCGAGCTACCTTCCTGTTTACTCCGGCCCTCGCCATTATATCCACCACGGCGTCTATATCCTTATACGCCCCCGGAGCCTCTTCGGCGATTCCGCTCATACTCCTTGAACGGATGCTTATTCCTTCCTTCCCGAGGTCGCTTATGATCTTCTTTCCGCGCCAGAGCTTCTTTGCCTTCATCCTGGATAAAAGCCTTCCAGCGCCGTGTATCGCCGACCCGAAACTCTCTTCCATGCCAAGTTCCGTTCCGCTTAGTATATAGGATGCCGTGCCCATGGAGCCTCCGACGAGGAGCGGCTGGCCGATCTTCCTGTAGCGCTCCGGCACTTCTTTTCTTCCCGGCCCGAAGGCGCGCGTTGAGCCTTTCCTGTGGACTAGCAGGCTTTTTAAAGTGCCGTCAACGACGTGTTCCTCGATCTTGCAGGTATTGTGACCGACATCGTACAGGAGCTCTATGTCACGGGGGCTTATACCGAAGACCTCCTTTGTACTCTGGCGAAGAAGGTGTGTTATGACCTCGCGGTTAGCAAAGGCGCAGTTTATCGCGGCGTTTACGGCAGAGAGGTACTCGCGCCCTTCCTTGCTCCTTATCGGGGCGCAGACGAGCTCACGGTCCAGTATCGGTATGCCGTATTTTCTGCTGGCTTCCTCAAGGGTCTTCAGGTAGTCTGTGCCTATCTGGTGCCCCATTGCCCTGCTGCCGCAGTGAATGGCGACCATCACGTCGCCTTTTTCTATGCCAAAGGCCAGGGCTGCGTCCCGGTCGTAGATCTTTTCGACGTACTGCACCTCAAGGTAATGGTTTCCCGAACCGAGAGTGCCTACCTGTCTGGCCTGACGCTCTTTTGCCCTCAGGCTTACCGCCCCCGGGTCGGCCCCTCCTATGGCGCCGCCCTCTTCCATATACTCCAGATCCTCGGGCAGCCCGTAGCCCTTCTCAATTACGTACCTGGCGCCCCGGGTGAGGAGTTTATCTATCTCGCTTACGCTCAGCACAAGCTTTCCCGTGGAGCCCACACCGGCGGGAACGTTTCTAAATAGCGTATCCGCGAAGAGATCCTTCCGCCCCTCCACTTCTTCTCTCTTTAGAGGAGTTCTAAGTACCCTTACCCCGCAGTTGATGTCGAAGCCGACTCCGGCTACACTTATTACACCGGAGTCCATATCAAAGGCCCCGACCCCGCCTATCGGGAAGCCGTAGCCGGGGTGGATATCGGCCATGGCGAGCGAAGCGTTTACTATTCCGGGGAGGCTCGCTACGTTTATCACCTGGTCGAGCGCCGGGGTGAAGGAGCCTTTCTTCATCTCATCCCTGTCGCGCTTAAGCCCCTTGAGCATATTTTCGTCGCAGTATATGCGCGCCGGGACGACCATATCCCCCGTGCGGGGGAGCTCCCATAGCGAATCGCTGATTTTCTTGAACTCCGTATTCATCGTTGCTTATCCGTTTAGTCTGTGCGCCTTACATATCAAGGAGGCACCTTAGGATATGTCTGCCGTTAACCTCTTCGTATCTGAGTCCGGAGTATGTAGCTGCCTTTACCTCGCTTTTGACTGCGTGATTCTCCATGTCGAAGGGCTCGCCGTAAGCCTCTCCGCGGTAGCTGAAAGAACCTTCCTCCTCCGTAAATTCAGTGGTTATAAGCCGTTTTAACGCCATCTGGTCCCTATCCCGTAAGGATATGAGTTCATTTAAGACTTCGACGAAGAGCGCCTCAATGCTCCCGGCTCTCGCCCTTACGGTTATGCTCGATTTTTCCGTAATGGTATTCAGATCAAAGAAGAGATTCAGTACGGCAAGGGCGCCGTCTTCGATGGCAGAGCAGAGGCTATCACCCTCGGATTCAATGCCCATATCGGCCATATGTTCAAGATATCTGTATGTCATATATTATTGTAGCATCTTTAGTTATTATTACAATATTATTCCTTGTAAAGCTTGCGCATGGATTTTTTTAAGGTAATTGGAACAACCTTTCCCCGCCGCCGCGTGCCTCGTTTTATTATATTCTATCCTCTTCTGAAGCAGGTCTCTTAGACCTTGACCTTCTTTCTTTATACATGTTAGGTTATCCGCATGAATATAATTGTAACCGGCGGAGCCGGATTTATAGGGTCCAATCTTACCCGGGCCCTCCTTGAACGCGGCGAGAAGGTCGCGGTAATAGACGACTTTAACGACTTTTACGACCCTGCCTTGAAGAGGGAGAATGTCGCAGCCTTCGCGGGCGACGGCAACTTTTCGCTCTATGAAGAGGATATCAGGGACGGCGCGGCCATAAAGAGGATCTTTGGCGAGGTCGAGCCTGATGTCGTATGCCACCTCGCAGCAAGAGCGGGCGTAAGGCCTTCGATCGAAGAGCCTATCCTCTATGAGGAGGTAAATTCCCTTGGGACCCTCAATATGCTCGAAGCCTCAAGGGGAGCGAATCTAAAGAACTTCGTCTTCGCCGGGTCGTCATCTGTATACGGCTTAAACAGCAAGGTCCCCTTTTCGGAAGACGACCCCATAACCAAACCGATATCCCCGTACGCCTCTACGAAGAGGGCTTGCGAGCTCCAGTGCTATACCTATTCGCACCTCTATAACATTCCGGTTACGAGCCTCCGTTTCTTTACCGTCTACGGGGAGGCCGGAAGGCCGGAGATGGCAGTAGGGAAGTTTACGCGCCTTATCTACGACGGTAAAGAGATAGAGGTCTACGGAGACGGAAGGGCCCTCAGGGATTTCACCTACGTAGGCGATATAATAGACGGCGTAATTAAGTCCGTCTACACGCCATTTGATTATGAGATAATAAATATAGGAGGCTCCAGGACCGTGGAGGTGGGTTACCTCATAGAGGTGATCGAGGGGGTTCTTGGTAAGAAAGCTAAAATAAAGTATCTTGACGCCGCTCCAGGCGACGTACCCATAACATACGCCGACGTATCAAAGGCGAAGAGGCTCCTTGGTTTCGAGCCGAAGGTCCGCATAGAAGAGGGTATAGCCCGCTACGTCGAGTGGTTTTTAAAGAGAGAGGAAAGAAGTGCTTAAGATAAACGAACTTCAGGAGAAACGCCCGGTAGAGGGTAACTTTCTCGTCACCAAGAAAGATCTTGCCGTAGGAAAGACCGGTAAACCATACCTGGCGTTACGGCTAATGGACTCTACAGGTGAGGTCGAGGCCAGGGGATGGGATAACGCCGACATTCTATCCGAAGGCTTTGCTAAGAGCGACGTCTGCCGCGTAAAGGGTTTCGTCGTATCATACCAGGGGAAGCTCCAGATAAACGTCTCTCAAATTGCCTCCATACCCGAGGGGCGTTACGATCTCCGCGACTTTCTACCGTCTTCCGAGCGCGACCCCGAGGAGATGATTAAGGAATTAGACTCCATAATCGCCTCTATGACGGATAAGGATATAAAAGCCCTCCTCCAGGAGATGTTTAAAGAAGGAGGCGAGATAAGGGAGCTATATAAGCTTGCCCCGGCTGCCAAGGCCATGCACCACCCGTATCTCGGCGGGCTTATAGAGCACGTCCTCTCCGTATGCGGGCTTGCGCGTTTCGTTAGCACCCACTACGAGGGCGTGGACGGAGACATGCTGCTGGCGGGCGTCATGCTCCACGATATCGGAAAGATCTACGAGCTATCCTACAAACGCGGCATAGACTATACCGACAGGGGTAAGCTTATCGGGCATATTACGATAGGTGTCGAGATGATAGAAGAGGCGGTACGCGCGCTTGGCCACTTCCCGAGAGAGAAGTCCATACTCGTAAAACACTTAGTCCTTAGCCACCACGGCATCTACGAGTACGGCTCCCCAAAACGTCCGAAGACGGTAGAGGCGATACTCTTATCTTTTATCGACGATGTAGACGCCAAGGTAAAGGCCGTTCAAACCTTACTTGAAAACGATCTAAACGAAGGCAACTGGACCGCCTATAATAGGATGTTGGAGCGCTATATATTTAAAGGCTTCCCTCCGGGCGAAGAACTTTCAGCGGAGGAACCCGCCTCCGAAGCCCCACCGGCCTCCGATGCCGAAGAAACAAACCGGGGCGACGGCGGAGAGGATGAGCGCGACCCGGGGCTGTCTCTCTTTTAATGCGCCCGGCCTTAGCCGTTACCAGTCTTTTCTATACAGTGCAAATGAAGCTCAAGCCCATATGCTCTGACGGTAACTCTGCAATTAACCCTCTTTACGGGGCCGTCTCTTCTTAAGCCCGAAAGCGCCTGCTACAAACGGGGATACGTTCTTTACGGACGGCCCGCTCGAGTGTAGAGAGTACTTTAACCAGGTAAGGTGCGCTAATATCGAGGAGTGGCTCTGCCAGGTCAGGCGTACGCTCTTTAAAGGCGACTAGGGCGCGCTTTTCCCTTACTCTGAAGCTCCCTCACCCCATACCTCTCCCTGTCGGATTTTTTACTCGCTGGACCGGCAAAACGTGTTAAAATTACATATCAAGACACATCATTTCCATATGAAATTCCCTTAACAAAAGAGGAGTTCCCCTAATGCCGGATAAGATAGCTCCATTCGATAATACCCTTGAAGCGAAGGGGCTAAAGCCCCTGACCTCAAGTAGCATAAATATTTTGCAGGTTAATCTCGGCTACCTCTGTAACCAGACTTGCGCGCATTGCCACGTGGAGGGCGCGCCGGATAACGAGACTGCCATGGAGCGCTCCACCATGGAGGCGTGCCTCGATGTGGTGAGGTCCTCAGGCATCGGTACCGTCGATATCACCGGAGGGGCCCCGGAGATGAATCCTAGCTACAGGTGGTTCGTCGAAGAGATTACGGACCTTGGCGTTAAGGTAATGACGCGCACAAATCTCACCGTACTCTTGGACGAGGGCTATACGGACCTCCCGGAGTTCCTGGCGGAGATGGGCGTGCAGGTAGTGGCATCACTGCCCTGTTATACCGAGGAGACGGTGGACGCCCAGAGGGGCGAGGGCGTATTTGAGGCTTCCATCGAAGCGTTAAAGAGGCTTAACGCCGTAGGCTACGGCAAAGAGCATACAGGCCTGGACCTTTTTCTCGTCTATAACCCTTCGGGTCCGACACTGCCTCCTCCTGAGGAGGAGCTTGAGCCGGCCTACAAGAAGGAGCTCATGGAGAAGTACGGCATAAGTTTTACAAGGCTCTTTACGATCACCAATATGCCTATCGGGAGATTTAAGAAAAGGCTCTTGGAAGAAGGCGGCTTTGAAGAATATATGGCCCTCCTTCAGTCTGCATTCAACACAGACGCCGCAAAGAGTGTCATGTGCAGAGAGACGCTCTCCGTCAGGTGGGACGGCGCTCTATTCGACTGCGACTTTAACCAGGTCATCGGCCTCTCGTGCTCCGGCAGAAAGGGGGCCTATATCCAGGACTTCGACATTGAGCTTGAAGACTTGCGTACCATCGCTACCGGCGCACACTGCTACGGCTGCACAGCGGGCCGTGGGTCGAGCTGTAATGGCGAGGTGGTGAAGTAGTGGGTGTTGCCCATCTCCTAATCCTATGATATGAACTGATTTCGCTGTGCTCAGCTCTGACGATCGGAATTTTGCAGTGTCTAACGAAGTGAGTCTTGCGCTTATGGCGCGTAGGCGTATTTAAAGACACATACTTATGATGACGCTTGTACTGCTCTACTATGTATGTGTATAGTAGTCTATTAGTAGCGACTACCATTTAATCTTTTTTCAGTGTAATGAATAAAATAGTTGACATATTCTATATTTTACTTTAGTATGTATAGATAATAAGAAGGAAGCAGTATTTGAAGATCAGGCCCAGCCTTACGGACCATCTTTATATGATTGGACAAAGCCGCAATCTCTTATGAAAAATTTGTAGAAAGGAGATTGATATTATGGCAACAGGAACAGTAAAGTGGTTCAACGAGTCCAAGGGCTATGGCTTTATCGAGCAGGAATCCGGTGAAGACGTCTTTGTTCATTACGCCGAAATTCAGGGCGAGGGCTTTAAGACTTTAAGCGACGGCCAGGCTGTAGAGTTCGAAGTAACCCAGGGCCCCAAGGGCGCTCAGGCTTCAAACGTATTCCCTAAGTAAAATCGCTAAAAAAACTAAAAAGCCCCCTATCGAAAGATGGGGGGCTTTTTTTTGTTTAAATAAGAAAAAAGTGCTTTTGCTGAGGCCGTCCTTACGTCCTGAAGTTTTGCATTTCTTAACGGCGACGAACCTTGCGCTTGTGGCGCTTTTGGGTGCGAGGTGCAGCTCCCTTCTCCCCAAATACCTCAATTTAGTCGCGGGGTAAAACTCCGCTCCGTAAATTGATCCCATCTTATGGTCGCTGACCCCGCACCCTTGTTTATTAAGGACAAGGACAAAATATAAGAAACTCCATCTTCCATTGGCGGGAGGGGGTAATGGGGAGGATGGAAGCTATCTTCTTCGTTTCCACAATATCGCTTTGGGCCGCGCTTACGCCCGGAAGTCGTTGTCTTTGCGATGAGCATCGCGACGCGACAATCCCTTATTGGTAGAAGTTACGGGCCGTCCTTACGGACGGAAGTTTTGCCTTTCTTAACGGCGACGAACCTTGCGCTTGTGGCGCTTTTGGGTGAGGGGTGCAGCTCCCTTCTCCCCAAAAACCTCAATTTAGTCGCGGGGTAAAACTCCGCTCCGTAAATTGACCCCGTCTTATGGTCGCTGACCCCGCACCCTTGTTTATGAAGGACAAAGACAAAATATAAGAAACTCCCTTCCCTAGATAGAAGGGGAATATCGCATTGAACTAATCTATAAATTCAAGAGGAAAAGTTACTTTTAGATTTTCAGGTGTTAATTCACTGATGGAGCGGTAAAGGTTATTAACTGCCATAAAACAACCTTGTACTGCACAAAAAAGGAGAGATTGTATGGTTTCCTCTTCAAAAGAATTTAGTAAGTCGAGAAGTTTATTATATTTCTCATTATCTGAATGGAAAATATAGCCATTAAAGAAAATATTCAAAACTTCAGACACAATCAGCGGTTTGTCATTCCATTTAAAGCTACCAGGGATAGATAAATTATCATTCCATTGTTTTTCAATAAATTCTATAAATTTACAGTATAAAGGACTCTCCACCCTTTCGTTAATCATAGTTGCTATTTTTATGAAAGAAGTTGGATCACTTGTCTGAAAGAAAGGTCTGAAATCTACATATAATCCTTTTAGTCTGTTGAAGTTTGGGAGACCAGTAATTTTACCAGAAGTTTTACCATTCGTTACTCTGTTGAACTTTGCCACTATTATTTCACCTAATTCAAGGTCGTTCCAATATTCATGATACATATGAACTCTTCGCTTAAATATTTCAAGAATTCTCCAGTCTCTAGGAGAAAGTGCATGTTTTATATTGAGTTCTTGAGAATTATACCTTCTCATGTGCCACTTACTTCCTTCCCCCGAACGCCGTAAATATCCCGGACTTATAAAAACAGTCCACCTCTGTAAAGCCGATCTCTTCTAGGGCCGAGAGCTGGGCCTGGAGTGTGTCGGGGGTGTTGCCGGGGTTGTCTTTATATTTCTTCGAGGCGTCGAAGGTTATACTCTCCTTACCCTTATCGCCTGCGGGCTTGGTCTTAAGCCATTCGGTCCACATGTGGAGGTACCACTCTTCTAAGCGTTCGGTGGGGGGGAGGACTACGTCTATCAGGTAGAAAGCCCCGCCTGTATTTATATGATCGAAGACGTAGCTGAATAGCGCCTTTTTACCTTCAAACGACATGTGATGGATCGCAAGCGACGAGACCGCGAAGTCGAATCTCCTGTCTCCGAGTAACTCCTCCTTGACCATATCCTCGAAGGTGGCGTTTATGAATTCAATTCCTTTATGATCTGAAAACCTCTCCTTTGCGGCTGTTAGCATATCGGCGGATGCGTCTGTGAGCGTCGCAGTAATCGCGCTCTCCTCCTCCATGAGTGCGGCGGTTAGAGAGCCGTCTCCGCAGCCGAGGTCCAGAATGTTTTTCCCGGCATTACCCTGAAGGAAATATTTATAGTAAGAGACGGCAGTCTCCAGATGTCTCTTTCTTTCGGGGATGAAGGCGTCGGCCGCGTCCCTGAATTCTTTTGAGAAATCCTTATCATTCCATTTCGTCTCATCAAATCCGCTCATCTCTTCTTTCCGTCCTTCATAAGTTTAAGGGTTTCGCCGAGTGTCGGGATGCCGTCCCTTCCGCCGGGCTTAAGGCATTTTAGCGCTGCGAAGGCCGAGGCGAACTCCACTGTGCGGCGTATATCGAAGCCGGAGATGAGCCCGTAGATATACCCGCCGTGAAATACGTCCCCTGCTCCGGTGGTGTCAACGGCCGCGACCTTAAAGGCAGGTGTGGCGAAGGTCCCGCCTCCGGCCGATGTTACAGAGCCTTTAGCGCCGAGCGTTACTGTAGCGGCCTTTGGGTTAAAGCTTCTGAATTTCTTTAAAGCCTTCTTCGGCCCTCCGGCAAAGGAGCGGGCGAACTTCTCAGACGCTACGATGTAGTCAGAAAGTCCCAGGAGCTCAAGTGTGCCGTCACGCACAGTGCCAGCGTCGAAGACGACGGGCACCCCGGCCTCCTTCGCAGTACATGCCGCCCTTATGGAGGCCTCCTTCATCAAGCCGTCCAGTAAAAGCATGTCGCTTGTTTTTATCTTAGCTGCACTTATTTCATCCGGGCCGAGAGGGGCTACCGTAGGCCGTTGCCAGAATATCGTCCTCTTCCCGCCGGTCTTCTGGCTGACCACTATAAATGCCGTCTGGCTCTTTCCCCCCTTTAAGGTCTTAAGCCCACGGGTATCTACGCCTTCATGCCTTAGCCCCGCGCGGATAAGCCTCCCGGAGCGGTCGTTAGAGACGCGCCCCATAAAGCGTGTCTTTACGCCAAGGCGGCTTAAGGAGACGAGCGCCGTCGCCACGGGGCCGCCCCCGCATTCGGTCCATTCGAGAATTTCCTGCTTCGTATCTTCCGGCGGGTATGAGTCCGTAATGGCGATATAGTCGTAGGAGGCCTGTCCGAGGCCGGTTATGGTTTTATTCATGGTTTTAATTGAAAACCCTGCGAGGGGAAGGCGCTTAGGGTTACTCTCCGAGAATTTGAACGACGATGCTCCTCTTCCTTTTGTTGTTATCGAAGTCTATGAGGATTATCTGCTGCCAGGCTCCGAGCGTCATCTTGCCCTTCAGGAGAGGGACCGTGATGCCGGGTTTTAAGAGGGCGGCCCGGACGTGGGAGAATCCGTTTCCGTCTCCCCACCGCTTGTCATGTCTGTAGGGTTTGTCATAGGGCGCGATCTCTTCGATCGCTTCTTTAAGATCGTGGATGGCCCCGTCCTCGTACTCTATTGTGGTGATCGAGGCGGTGGAGCCGGGGACAAAGACGCAAACGAGGCCGTCCATTATGCCGCACTCAGCGATGATCGCCTCTACGCTCTCGGTGATATCTATGACATCTGAGAAGCCACGGGTCGTGACCGCTATCCTGGAGGTAAAAGTCATTATTAGAAGATAGCACCGCGATCTGTTTTTGTCAATTGGCCGAAGCCGTAACGATTTCTTATGGCAACCGGTCTATATCTTCGGCGAATGCGAACGGCGGCACTTAGGCGGACGTTAAAGGAGTACACATCGGCTAGGGGTTTGATATGTATATGATTCGGTTGGTTTGCTTGACAAGAGGGTATGGGTTCGTACTATAATATATCGTTATAAGGTAGTGATTTGATGTTATTAATTTAACGTAATTTAAGGGTTTTTCGTGAAAACAGATAAGATTCTTTTGAGAGTTCCGAACTGGATAGGCGACGCGGTCATGACGCTACCGGCCCTTGATGCGCTTAAATCCCTTTATCCGGCCTCAGAGATAACGGTCCTCGCCAAGGGGCGCGTCATCCCTGTCTTTACCGGGCATCCGGCCGTATCGGGCACCGTTGAGTACGACTCCTCCGGCCGCCATAAGGGTTTTAAGGGGCGCATGCGGCTTGCCGGTGAACTTAAGAAGATGGATTTCAGCCTCGCCGTCCTCTTCCAGAACGCCTTTGAAGCGGCTCTCATCGCGTTCCTTGCGAGGGTGCCGGAGCGCGTCGGCTACGCCAGAGACCTGCGCTCGCCGTTCCTTACGAAAGCCATACCGTCTTCCACGGAAATTCTCGAAGTCCACCAGTCCCTCTACTACCTTAATATCATTAAGGAACTCGGCGGCGAGACGACCGATAACCCGGTTCCAAAAATATTGATATCAACCGAAGAACGATCGAAGGCCGATAAGTACCTGAGAGGACTCGGCATCGGAGAGGGTACTAAGCTCATAGGCGCCTCTCCGGGGGCTAGCTACGGCCCGGCGAAGATGTGGCCGGCGGAGAAGTTCGCTGCCGTTCTCGACGGCTATTCTTTGGAGACCGGGGCCGTGCCTCTCTTATTCGGCGGGCCGGACGACGCGGAGGCTTCGGCGAGCGTCTCTGATGAACTCTCGGTAAAGCACTTTAACCTTACCGGCAAGATCGATCTTAGGGAGTTTATGGCAATAGCCTCCGGGCTTAACGCATTTATTACGAACGACTCCGGCCCGATGCATATAGGGGCGGCCCTTGGCGTGCCGACGGTAGCGGTCTTTGGCTCTACTTCACCTGAGCTGACCGGCCCCATCGGCCCATCCGTCAGGGTTATACAGAGAAAGATACACTGCGTGCCTTGCTTCAAGAGGGAGTGCATGACTGGAACTTACGACTGCTTCAGCGGCGTGACCCCGGAGGATGTGCTCCAGGCGGCACTCGAGCTATCAGGGGAGATGACAGTGGGGAGCGACTCAAGTGGTTCTCTCTAGGCAAAGCCTCGCCGTCGTCTTCCTCGACAGGGACGGTACGATAAACGTTGATCCTGGCTACCTCTCGGACCCGGAGAAGGTTAAGCTCTTTGACGGCGCAGCCGAGGCGATAGAGACCTTCAACTCGCTCGGAATGCGCGTTATCATAGTCTCTAACCAGTCGGGCATCGGCAGGGGATATTTTACCGAGGAGGCGCTTCGAGCCGTAAACGACCGCCTGACGGAACTCCTTGAAGAGGGGGGGGCGTTCGTAGACGCTCTCTACTTCTGCCCGCACAGGCCGGATGAGGGGTGCGGATGCAGGAAGCCGGCCACAGGCATGGTGAGCGATGCCGCCTCCGAATTTTTCCTCGATATGGAGAAGAGCTATGTCGTTGGAGACAAGGCCTCGGATATGGAGCTTGCCAGAAATATCAAGGCTGTCTCGGTCCTCGTTACCACCGGTTTAGGTGCTAAGACGAAAGACGAGCTGACCATCGCCCCGGACCATATAGCCGCGGACCTGCTTAGTGCGGCCCGCTGGATAGAAGAGGACTACCAGAAGGGCCATGGATGAAGATTCTTATCATAAAGCTTTCTTCCATAGGCGACTGCGTGCATACGCTTCCGGTGCTCCACGGGCTTCGGAGCGGCATTACGGAAGAACTAAGTATTGACTGGCTTGTGGAAGAGGCGGCGAGTTCGATATTAAAAGGGCACCCGCTGATAGACGAGGTTATAGTATCAAGGCGCGGCTGGAGAAAAAACTTCGCCTATAACCTCTCCATCTCAAGGTATCTTAAAGATAAAAATTATGATATCGTAATCGACTTCCAGGGGCTCTTGAAGAGCGCTCTATGGGTCCTCCTTTCCGGGGGGAAGAGGAAGATAGGCTTCTCGAACGCGAGGGAGCTTAGTCCGATCTTCCTTAACGAGAAGCCTATGGCCTACGACCCGGATATGCATGCTGTCGACAGGTATATGGCGCTTGCCAACTACGTTTCGGGCTACGGCGGGGAAGTCGTCTTTCCGGTGCATATCGACGGTGCCGCCGAGGCGAGGGCCGCTACTCTTTTAAAAGAGGCCGGCATCTCTCCGGGGGAGTCCTTTGTTATGCTCTTTCCAGTGGCGAGGTGGGCTACGAAGCTCTGGACGGTAGAGGGCTTTTCAGAGGTTACGCGCGGCGTTATGAAGAGATTCGCCGTGAAGGCAGTATTTGCAGGTGCCCCTGAAGATAGAGAATACCTGAGTAGGATAATCAAGGCCGCCGGCAGTGGTGCTGTGGACCTTACCGGCAAGACGGGGCTTATGGAACTCGCTCTTCTCCTGAGGCTCGCACGCCTCGCCGTGACCGTTGATACCGGCCCAATGCACATAGCCTCCGCTGTCGGTACGCCCGTGGTGGCGCTCTTCGGCCCGACCGCGCCGTGGCGCACGGGGCCCTACGGAGATAATCACGTTGTCATAAGAAAGCCCCTTTCGTGCAGCCCGTGCTTTAAGAGGGTGTGCCCGGCCGATAACGAGTGCATGTTGGATATAACCCCTGAAGAGGTCCTCGACGCCATCGGCGAGGTAATCGGAGGTGAGGGGGAGAGTAAGGGCGCGAGAGTTAACGCTTAGATCATTCGACAATGCCACTTTCGGGGACGTTTCCCCGAGCCTTACAGTTTGATAACATGGGGCAAGGCATTTATAACGGCAAAATATAGATAGAGGCTTAATTGGCAGAGTTCATATCCATAATAGTTCCGGTCTATAATGAGGAAGAGAGCCTTCCTCATCTATATAAGGCCCTTAAAGACGCAATGAAGAAGGTCAAAAACCCCTACGAGTTCGTCTTTGTTGACGACGGCAGCAGGGATGGAAGCCTTGGTGTCCTTGAGGGTATTCAGAAGAAAGACTCGAAAGTCGTCGTCGTAAGCTTCAGGAGAAACTTTGGCCAGACGCCGGCGATGGCCGCGGGCTTCCATTACGCCAGGGGAGACGTCTATATAACGATGGACGCGGACCTCCAGAACGACCCGGCAGACATTCCCCTCCTTATTGAGAAGATAAAGGATGCGGATATAGTAAGCGGCTGGAGGAAGCACAGGAAGGATAAGTTCTTATCGAGGAAACTCCCCTCTAAGATCGCAAACTGGCTCATAGGGCGCGTTACGGGGGTTAAGCTACACGACTACGGCTGTACGCTAAAGGCGTACAGAAAAGAGGTCATAGACAACATCCGCCTCTACGGGGAGATGCACCGTTTTATTCCGGCTATAGCTAGCTGGGTTGGTGCCGATATAATAGAGGTGGAGACGAACCACCATCCGAGGAAGTACGGCGTCTCCAAATACGGTATCATGAGGACCTTTAAGGTAATCCTCGACCTTATTACCGTTAAATTCTTACAGAGCTTCTCGACACGCCCCATACACGCCTTCGGGCCGGTGGGCCTGTTCCTGGGGGCGGTAGGGTTCATTATGGGCCTCTACCTTACGTATTTAAAGGTATTTACCGGGGCCTCCATCGGCGCAAGGCCCTTACTGCTCTTATCCATACTATGCATTATACTCGGCGTGCAGTTGATTATCCTGGGCCTTCTTGGAGAGATGTTAGCAAGGGTGTACCACGAATCGCAGGATAAACCCATCTTTGTGGTAAAGAAAGTACTGGGGAAAAAGTGAGAAAGCACCTTTTTACGATAATTAAAATAGGCATAAGCGTCACCATAATGATCATCCTCTTCAGGGGGATGGACCTCAATGACTTTAAGGATACGATTCTGTCGATGGATAAGACGCTCTTCTTCGCTTCCATAGCAGTACTCATATGCATCCAGTTCGTCTCTATACTCAGGTGGTCGATAATACTTAAAAAGGACGCCGAGATCCCTTATATAAAGCTCATGGGGATCTATCTCGTCGGTATGTTCTTTAATAATTTCCTGCCGACCATCGTCGGCGGCGACGTCATAAAGGGTTATTACCTCTATAAGGCCTCGGGCAAGGGCGGGCTCGCAGTAGCCTCGGTCTTTCTGGACAGGTACACGGGGCTGGCGGCCCTTATGGTGATCGCCTTTGTCGCGGTCGTAACCGGACAGAGTCTCCTCGTCGGCCTGGGTATTTCAAGCGTCTTGCTCTTCATCATAGCCGGATTTACAACGGCAAGCCTTGTGATATGGGTGGATCTCCTTCACCGCTGGGCCATGAATATAATGGCGCGCATACATTTTTACGGCATAAACGACAAGATAGACAAATTCTATACCGTCCTCATGAGCTATAAGTCTAGCCCGATGATTATCTTCAAGGCCTTCCTCTGTTCTTTCTTTGTGCAGGGGGGCGTGATTGTGATATATTTTATGTTGGGACGCGGTCTCGGCATAGATATTTCGATGACATATTTCTTCGTCTTCGTTCCACTCGCTACCGTGATATCCATGCTCCCGCTATCCCTTGCGGGACTTGGAGTAAGGGAAGGTGTCTTCGTATATACGTTCACCAAGGTAGGCGTGGCGCAGGAAGAGGCCCTCGGCCTCTCTCTTCTCTTCTTCTTCGTAACCGTTATGGTCAGTCTCGTCGGTGGCGTCATTTATGTGCGCCTCGGCGGAAAGAAGGAGATGGACGAGGGTACAAAGGAAGCCGTACAATCTTAATATACTGAAATAGTTCCAACCGGGAGGAATAAATGGCTATATCGAGTGATTTGCTGAGCGTACTGGCCTGTCCGAAGTGTAAGGGCGAGGTGACCCTCACCGAAGAAGCGTCTGGCTTATACTGCGCTACCTGCTCCCTCGTCTATCCGGTCGAGGACGATATACCGGTGATGCTTATAGAAGAGGCGAGCGAGTATAAGTCTGAATAGGCCGGTAATCGTATGAAGATAGCCGTCGTCGTAAAAGAGCACCAGGAAGGAAAGGGCGGGCTTGAGAGATATGCCGTGAACCTTACGAGGGGGCTCGCCCGCGCGGGTCACGAGGTCCATGTCTATGCCGCAGCCTGGGACGAAGAGCCAGGTCTGATCTTCCATTACGTGCCTTACGTCAAGTGGCTTTCCCTCCTCAAGGTCATAACATTCCCAAGAAACTTGAACCGCCACTTAAAGAAGACCACCTTCGACCTGGTGTACGGACTTACGCCCTTCTATCCTCTCGATATCTACAGGGTGGGCGAGGGGCTTCACGCCGACGTTCTACGCGCCAGATTCCCAAACCCCTTAAGAAGGTTCCTCAGGTATTTAAATCCCAAGCACCTGCTTATACTCCGTATGGAAAAACGTCTCTTCTCAAACGGCAATTTCAGGAAGATAATAACCAACTCAAGAATGCTGAAGGAGCGCGTTATTAGCCTATACGATGTAGACGACTCAAAGGTGCACGTCATATATAACGGCTACGATTCGGCTAGGTTCAACCCGGAGAAGAGGGCCTACAGAGATGAGGTAAGAAGGGAATACTCCATTAGCGGGAGCGAACCGATAATTCTCTTTAGCGCAAACGATTTCAAGAGAAAGGGACTCGACTATCTTCTGGAAGCCATGTCGGTCTTGAAAAATGATGGCACCTTCGTAAAGCTAATGGTGACAGGGAGCGGCGGCAGGGGGGATATAGAGAGATACCGAAGGCTCGCCTCCTCAATGGGGCTCGGAGGCGAGGTGATCTTTACGGGCAGGGTCGGCGATATGGAGAGGTACTACGGCACAGCGGATATATTCGTCCTTCCGACCCTCTACGACCCGTTTGCGAATGCCTGCCTTGAGGCGATGGCCTGCGGGCTCCCCGTCATAACCACGGGAAAGAACGGCGCAAGTGAAGTGATAACCGAAGGCGTTGACGGTTTTGTAATAGAAGACCCGTCAAGTACGCATATCATGGCCGACAGGATAAGATCACTCCTTGAGATGAATGCCGAAGACGGCGCAGTATCGGAGGAGGCCGCAAAGAAGGCCTCGGGCTTTACGATAGAGAAGAATATCTCACATACGCTCGAAGTTTGCAGGGGGCTTGCCGGAGAGGAGAAGGTCGTAAATATCTCCACCGGGAGAGTTGGCGGGTGAGATGGAGATAAATGACGATTTCAGGGAGATCTTCAGGGAGCACGGCCTCGATTCATTCGACTCCTTTATGGACTTCGAAGGCGGCGAGGTAAGAAAGCGCATCACTCTTCGCTCCATAACGAGGTTTACACTCCCGCTTCCGGGAGGCGGGGAGCGGGGTTTTTACCTGAAGCGCCACACCCAGAAGGCCGGTTTCGGCGACCGCCGGAAGGCGCGTCTGGGGCGCGCCTCAAGTGAAGCGAAAAGAGAGTGGGATGCGATAGAGGCGTTTAAAAGGGCCGGAGTGCCGGCGCTCGAAGCCGCGGCCTACGGTGAGCGTTTTTCGAGCAAATCCACGCAGGAGGCCTTTCTCGTCACCGTCGCCCTTGACGACTTCACGCAGCTCGAAACCCTTGTTCACGACTTTGCCCCGCCGCTATCGAAGATGATGATCATGAAGAAGAGGGCTCTTATAGAGGCGACGGCCAGGCTCGTAAAGAAGCTCCACGACGAGGGTTTTAACCACCGCGACCTCTATCTAACACACATAATGGCCAGATGGGACGCTGACGGGGAAACGGGGGGAGAGGGTTTATTAGGAGGCTCTTGGTCGCTTAAGCTCATAGACCTCCAGAGATGCGAAGAGAGGAGCCGTTTCAGGGGGCGCTGGCTCGTTAAGGATATCGCGGCCCTTAATTATTCGTCTCCGAAGGAAGTTTTTACGAGGGCCGACAGGCTCCGCTTCTTTAAGACCTATAGAGGGGGGGATATAACAAAGGATGACCGGTCCTTTATCGCAAAAGTGCTTAAGAAGACTGAACGAATAGCGGAGCATACGGTTAAGATGTACAAAAAAAGGGAGGAACGTAAGAAGAAAGGCCTACTTGAGAGGTAATGTCATCTTTGACGAAGCCCCCCCGCCACACATATTCCCCGAAAGATAAACAAGGGGCGCCTAAGCTTTAACCCTCCATTCACATCCAAGTAACCGCCTCATCGAAATCTATGATTTGATTATTTTTTTATAATTTCATATAATACCCTGTGGCTTTAAATTTATAAGAATCAGAGTGGTTTTCTCTCTTTACGCTTCAAATAAGCAATAATCGGATTATCCTTAGAAGGCGTGGCTATAGTTTCAAGCCACAGGGTATCTATATCCTGGAGTGGATTTGAATATTCTTTATGTCTTCGCTACGCTTCCGGTTGGCGGCGCCGAGGAGCACTTAAGAACGGTCCTCAAAAATATCGATCTTTCAACCTTCAGGCCGACTGTCTGCTGCATAGGCGAGAAGGGCGCTATCGGTGCTGAGATTGAGGCCATGGGCTTCGAGGTTATAAGCCTCGGCAGGATGGTGAAGAAGAGCTTCGATACTGCTATACCGGGGCTCATAAAGGATATAATAAAGACCCGTTCGATAGACCTGGTGCACACCCACCTCTACCATGCCTGTCTGTACGGCAGGGTGGCTGCCTTTGTGGCCGGAGTGCCGGTGGTTACGACTGAGCATAACGTCTACCTCAGTTATAAGCTCAAGAGGAGCCTCGTAAACCGGCTCCTGGCGAAGAAGACTTCGCGCATCGTAGCGGTATCGAAGGCTGTTATGGATTACGTTTCAGAGCGCGACTCCATAGACCCTTCGAAGTTCGAAGTGATATATAATGGTATTGAAACCGAGCGTTTCGATATAGATATGGAGCAGTTGGAGGCGAGGCGCACCATCGGCATCGACGATGACGGCCCCGTGGTCGGGAGCGTCTGCCGCCTTTCGGAGCAGAAGGGGGTTAAGCACTTAATCCGTGCCTTCAAGTCGGTCTTGGAAGAGGTGCCGCTGGCGACACTTGTAATCGTTGGCGACGGCCCTCTCGCAGAAGAGCTGAAAGAAGAGGTTAGAAGCCTATCTTTCGCCGGCAAGGTGTGTTTTCTCGGCCAGAGGCGCGATATACCCGTGGTATTAAGGGCTCTGGACCTGTACGTGCTCCCGTCCCTATGGGAGGGGCTCGGCATAGCGGTAATAGAGGCGATGGCATCCGGGCTTCCGGTGGTCGTCTCATCAGCAGGGGGCCTGGTTGAGGTCGTCGAAGACGACAGGACCGGGTACGTCGTAAAGCCCGGGGACGAGGCCTCTCTCGCCGACTCCATAAGCAAGCTTCTTTTGGATAAGGACAGGGCGCGCGCCTTCGGCGCGCGCGGTAAGATTCGCGCAGAAGAGGTCTTCTCAGCAGGGGCCATGGTGCGTTCCCTTACAAAACTATATTTGGAAATTGCCGGTGGCAGGGCCTAGGCCGGAGAAGATATAAAGAGTGGACAAGAAGAAGATATCAGACTGGTCGAATTACTTTAAGTTCCTTATCAGTAAAAAACTCTATAAGAAGAGTTTCTTAAAGCACGGCCTCCCGCACATGAAGGGCGACGTCTTGGATGTAGGCTCCGGCAGGGGGCCATTCCATAAGGCCATGGGAGACGACGTAAGGATAATCTCGATAGATTATAACGCCAAAAGGGGGCCGGATGCGCTCGGCTCGTGCCTTGCGCTCCCGTTTAAGAATGCTTCCTTTGATTCGGTCCTCTGTACCGAGGTCCTTGAGCACGTCCCTGACCCGCTTCTGGCCTTAAGGGAGATAGAGAGGGTGATGCGCCCCGGCGGGCACGTATATATTACCGCCCCCATGCTCTGGTGCCTCCACTACGAGCCGTATGATTTCTTCAGGTTCACGAAGTACGGCCTAAACGAACTCGTCACCAAAAGCGGCCTCAAGGTGAATGGGATAGAACCCATCGGCAGCATATTCAGCTATGTATTTACAAGGTTCGGGGAGTTCTTCTATAACGCCTTAAATAAGCTCTTCATGATACTACCGCGCACGCCGAGGTTCTTTCTCGTGGTGCTCGTTTCATGGCCGGTCTCTATGGTACTATATCTACTGGCGGTCCTGCTCGCTCCTCTTGCCAAGAAGGACGTATACTCGTGGTCGGTCGTGGCCCGTAAGGACAACAGGTAACCGGTGTCTTTAAAACCCATTAAACGGGGGCTTTTAAAGGCCTATCTGAAGGCCGCAAGTCTTATGAGGGACGAGCGCGAGGCGTGCGCGCTTAAGGATGTAAAGAAGATACTCGTTATCAACACAACGGCGATAGGGGATACGCTTATATGCACCCCTGCGATAAGGGCGATAAAAAAAGCCTTCCCAAAGGCCTCAATAACCGCTCTCGTGGGTAGTGCAGCGCGGGAAGTTCTGGAAAATAACCCTCATATTGACGAGCTCCTAGATCACCCCGGAAGGATGAACATAGGCTACCTTCTTAAATTTCCGGGTTTAATAAAACGCCTTAAGAGGGAGCGTTTCGATCTCGCCGCCGTCCTCTACGGTAACGACCCGGACGCAGTGCCGATAGCCTATCTCTCGGGCGCGCCCATAAGGCTCGGCACCGTGAGGACGGATTTCCCTGACCTTCTTACCCATTACAGGCCCTCTTCTATCGAAGGGCACATTGTAAGGGAGAAGCTAAAGGCCCTTACTGCTATCGGCATAAAAGCCTCGGATACACGGATGGAGATGTTTTTGACCTCCGGGGAGGAGCGTGAGGCGGAGCGCTTTCTGGAAGGCGCAGGGGATATCGTATCGATACACCCCTTCGGCAGTAAGAGGAATAAGCAGTGGCCAGAGGAGTACTGCGCTGAGCTCGCCGACGCTTTATTTGACAGGTTCTCCCTCAGGACGGTTCTTATAGGAGGGCCAAGTGAGGCAGGGGCTATACGAAGGATAGCTTCAGAGATGAAGAGCGAGCCGCTCTGTACGGGCGGCAGGCTTGGGCTCCGCATAGCCTCGGCCGTTATAAAGAAGAGCAAGATGGTGATAACGACGGACTCCGGGCCGCTCCATATCGCTCAGGCCTTCAGAGTGCCGACTATAGCTCTTATAGGATCAACCAACTGGAAGACGACCGGACCGGTGGAGGATAACGCCGTGGTCCTTCAAAAACCTGAAGCCTGCGTTGCTAAACGCCCGTGCAAATTCTACAACTGTGAGCATATCTCATGTATCAGGTCGCTTTCACCCGACCTTGTGATAGATACGGTTGGGCGCATCTTGAATAAATAGGCAAAGTCTTTTCAGGATAACTGGATATAGAGATTATGTTACCAAAGAAAGGGAGACCAAAGTCTGCCTACCAGACAGACGATCAACTCTACGAACACTACAAGATAGAGAGGGAGATCGCCGACAGGCTTAAAAACGCCACCCCCGAGGAGCGAAAGGGGCTCTACCCGGTACTCTATGACGAACTCTTCAGGAGAATACCGCACCAGCCGCTCCTGCAGAGGACGAAAGATAAGAAGAGGCAGTCGGAGAAGACCGAAAAACAGCTAAAAAGGCTCCGGGGCTTTCTCGGTAAGGAGAAGGTGTACCTTGAGATAGGGCCGGGGGACTGTCACCTTGCCTATTCGGTCGCCGAGCATGTGAAGAAGGTCTATGCCGTCGATGTCTCAAGCGAGCAGCCCCGCGCTGAAAAGGCCCCTTCGAATTTCGAGCATATAATCTCGGACGGCGTCGGCGTGAACCTCCCGCCGGGGAGCGTGGATATAGCATATAGCAATCAGCTGATGGAGCACCTCCACCCGGATGACGCCTTCGAACAGCTGAAGAATATCTACAGGGTCCTTGCCCCGGGAGGCATGTATATATGTGTTACACCCAACAGGCATATGGGGCCGCACGATATTTCACGCTATTACGACGACGAGTCCAAGGGGCTGCACCTTAAAGAGTATACGAACGGCGAACTCTACGATATCCTTAAAAAGGCCGGGTTCTCAGGTGTTTCGGCGCTTCGCCATATAGGCGGCTTTTATTTTCAAGTACCTGCGTTTTTAATATTGGCCCTGGAGCTCCCCCTGGGATGGCTTCCTTACGGTATAAGGCGCACGGTAGCAAGGGGACTACTCTTTAAAGACCTCCTCTCGTTATGCATGATAGCCACGAAATGATGAAAAAAGGATAGAAGACTAGATGGCATCGACAGACTTAATAGAATATAATAAGAACGGCTATAAGGGTTTTGTAAGGCGTGGTTACGATCAAGTGCCTTTCCTTACATATCTCGCCGGTATAGACGAGCATGTAAAAGAGGTCGAGGCGCGCCACTATAAGGATTTTGCGGCACCCACCGACAGGATGGTGACGACGGTGGATGCGCCTTTTAACGGCGGGCCGAGAAAGCTCATGCTCAAGCAGGACGACTTCACACGCTCCTTTAAGGCCTCCAAATCGGTAAAATACGCCTTTAAGCGTTCGAGGGGGCTTAAAGGGTGGGAGGCGGCGAATATGCTCCTCGACGGCTTTGTCCTCGTCCCGGAGCCGATAGCCTATATAGAGAAACGCTCCATGGGGGCCTTCAAGAAGGGGTATTTCTTCATGGAGTATATAGAGGGGGCCGTTCTCCTTAGGGACGCGGTAAAGGAACATACCGACAGGGAGTCGCTCATCGTCGAGTCCGGAAGCATCATGAGGAAGGTTCACGACCTTGGATGCGTCCACGGGGATATGAAGGCGACCAATTTCCTCGTTAAAGGCGGCGGCAACGAGAAGCGCGTCTACCTTATCGATTTCGAAGATGTGAGCTTCTCTAAGAAGGTAGGGAAGAAGGAACGCATAAACGACATCATGCGCTTCATAGAAAGCATTGAGGATATTACAAAGGCCGAGGTGAATGTGATGCTCACCAGCTACGGCAGGGACGTAACCGTCTGGAACGATAACATCACCATTAACGACCTGAGGCAGCGCATCAAGGGCGCGAGAAAAGACTATAAGGGTTTTTAATGGTCTCGTTCACCACCGGTGCAGTTTTAGACTTTATTTATTATAACCGTCACAATCGACATCGACTATAAGGGTTTTTAATGGTCTCGTTCACCACCGGTGCAGTTTTAGATTTTATTTATTATAACCGTCGTAGTTAATATCGACTGCAAGGATTTTTAAATGACAGAATTCAATACCGATAATAATTACAATGGCTTCCAGTATTAATGCCGCCGCCGGAGGCAAAGACGCCGGTTTTGACGCAGGCTCCGTAAAGAAGATACTCGTTGTCAGAAACGATAACCTCGGCGACGTTATATGTACCACGCCGGCGCTTCGCGCCCTGAGGGAGACATTTCCGGAGGCCTTCATTGGCGTTCTCGTCGCCGACTATACGAAGGAGGCCCTTACCGGGCTTCCCTTTATAGACAGGGTATACTCCTACGAGAAGGCCAAGCACTCAAAGTCCGGTAAGTTCGCCTCATGGTACCGGCAGGCCAAGGTCATGGGCGAAGTAAGGCGTGAGCGTTTTGACCTGGCCATAGGCATTCGCTCAAGGTTTACCAAGTCGCACGCATGGCTAGTATTTGCAAGTGGCGCGCCTAAAAGGGTCGGGCATATCCCGCCGGGCGGCTGCGGGTCGGTCAGTTCGAGCTATTACAATATATTCGTCCCTGACGAGACCGAAGAGCTTCACGAGGTGGAGCGCTCCCTTAACGTCGTAAGGAGGGTCGGCGCCGACATCAAGCGCAGGCGCTTGTCCATGCATATTCCGCCTGAGGAGCTTTCATCGGCCGGCGCATTCATAGCGGAGAATAATTTAAAAAAAGGCTCAAATAAACTCGTAACCCTCCATATCACCTCACGTCCTGAGCATAACCGGGAATGGCCTATTGAGAGCTACGTAAGGGTCGTGGACGGGCTAATGGCCATGCCCGGAGTCGATCTGGTGATGAACTGGATGAAGAAGGACGATATGGCGGCTTCGGAGATCATAAAGAAGGTAAAGACGAGGCCCCGGGTATTCGAGGCGTCGTCGCTAAAGGGTTTTGCGGCGTTTTTAAGCCTCTCGGATCTTCTTATTACGCTCGAGGGCGGCTCCATGCATATCGGGGCCGCCGCCGGGACGCCGACGCTTGCGATATTCGGAGATACTTCAACCGTTACCTGGAGACCCTGGGGAGAAGGTAACGTAACACTTAAGAGGGGAGCGCTCGCTTCCCTCGTGACAGCGGAGGACGTGCTTAAAGCCGCCCGTGGAATGCTTGCCGGACGTAAGGTGCCGGACCTGGAGGTTAAGTAGATGAGATTTAGCGGAAGAGACAGGATACTCGTCGCGAAGATGCGCTATATCGGCGACGTGCTCCTTATCACCCCCTTTCTAAGGGCCCTTAGGAAGGGCTTTCCGGGGGCGCATATAGAGGTTGTCGTAAATAAGGGCACAGAAGACGTGCTCTTAAATAACCCGCATATAGACGGGGTGATCCCCTTCGACCGGGAGATGGGCAAGCTCGCCCAGTACTCCTTCACGCGCGGGTTGAAGAAGAAGAATTTTCAGACGGTCATAGACTTAAGCAACTCGGACAGGAGCGCGTGGATAGCGCGCTTCTCGGGCGCTTACGACAGGGTGGGCATAAAGGGGGCGAAGTCGTTTCGGAATAAACACCTCTACAATATGCTGATCGATATCCCCGAAGATATTATTCACGAGGTGGAAAGAAACCTCCTCATTGCCAAGAGGCTCGGGTTAAGGAGGCTCACCGATGAGCTGGTGCTGAATCTGACCGATGACGAGCTTTTGAGGGGTAGTGAGCTTACCTCGGAGATAAAGGGCTCGCCGTACGCTGTTATACATCCTGGGGCCAGGCGCTGGTACAAGAGCTGGCCCATGGAGCGTTTCGCCGAGCTTGCCGACGAGATAATCGAAAGCGGTGTGGAGGTGGTTATCGCCGGAGGTGAGAACGATATCGAAAATGCATCGAAGATCATTTCACTCATGAAGGGTAAGGCCCTTAACCTCGCCGGGAGGACTTCGATAAGGGAGCTTGCCGCTGTCATAAAGGGTGCGGTCTTCTTCGTGGGTAACGACTCGGCCCCCATGCATATCTCCTACACCGTGAAGACCGTCACCATCGCGCTCTTCGGGCCTACGGACTTCAGGAGGTGGCACCCGGTAGGGGACGCGCATTTCGTATTTGCAAAGGATATCGAGTGCAGCCCGTGCGGCCATTCAAAGGACTGCGAGCTTGGGGACGATACCTGTATGAGGCTTATTAGCGTTTTAGAGGTGGCCGAAGCCGTCCATTTTATCCTTGATGAGAAGGGTATAAAGAAGGCCAGGTAGTTTATGCTTAAGGATATAAAGAAGGGAGCGGGCGCCATGGCCTCAGGTGAATCTTCAAGCCCGAGTGTTACTCCGGAGGATATAATCCGGGCGGAAAAGATTCTCTTCTCCGTCTTCTCGCGTTACGGCGACGCCGTCCTTAGCTTCAAGGTGATAAGCGAGTTTATCGACTCTCACCCCGGTAAGAAGTTTTTTATCGTTACATCGAACCAGCTCCACCCCTATGCCGAGAGGATATTTAGAGGCAGAGCGGAGATATTCGGCCTGAATAAGAAGAAGAACCCGGTAAGGCTCCTCAAGGTAAAGAAGAGGCTTAAGGCTGAAGATATAGATATGGGCTTTAACCCCTTCAGCCTTGGCGAGGACTCCGAGTACTTCATTGGCCTTACAAGGAACTCCTACCCGTTCAGAGGGGTGAAGGAGTATACCGTTACCACGAACCTCTACAAGATAGTACGGGACTACCTGCAGATGAAGAGCGCGGGTGAGGGGGGGCTTCATAAGAAGCTCAAGCTTGGAGAGGTAACAAGGGTCCTTATAGCCCCGTCGTCGTCGAATGTCTTGAAGAGCATGGCCCCGGAGCTCGTCGAGAAGCTCGTCCGCGAGGTCAGAAAAAGCTTCGGCGACCCTGATATAACGGTCGCCCTCCTTGAGGGCGATACCATGGCTCTCCCTGAAGGGGTTTTGCGCTTTACCTTCGGTAAGTCCGCGAAGAAGAGTAAAGAGTTCCTCTCGCTCCTCGACACCACGGAGCTCTTTATCGGCGTTGACGCAGGCCCCCTTCACCTGGCCGACCTCCTCGGCATCCCCTCCGTAGGGGTCTTCAGCATGACCTCGCCGGAGACGATTCTCGACTACGGCAACTCCGTCCTGGCGTTAAGGGACAAAAGGCTCGACGGCATTTACTGCATTATTGATTCCTGCAGGGAGCCGCTTTGCATGAGCGAGCTATTCGATAAAGACCTTCTCGCCGAGGAGCGCGAGTTTGATATTTCAAAAGAGGCCAGGGTGGAGAGAAAGAAGTGCTCCGTATCGTAACGGGGCTTCCGGTCTATAAAATTTATGACAAATAAACTGAATAAATACGCAAAAAACGTCACAAGCCAGCACGGCGAAGACGGCATCCTCGCCTATATTATCGAGACTCTAGGCGATAGCGTCATCAGGACCGTATGCGAGTTCGGCGCATGGGACGGAATCGTATCCTCGAACGCCTATACGCTCTGGCACGATCACGGCTGGAAGGCGATACTAATAGAGGGAGCTCCGGAGAAGGTAACGGGGTTGAGGGAGAATATAAAAGGGTTTAACGCGGTCGCCATCGAGCGCTTCATCTCCATACAAGGCAAGGACTCTCTAGACGGAATATTTAAATCCGAAGGTTTTGATCCGGCCATTGGCGTGCTGTCGATAGATATAGACTCATTCGACTATCACGTCTGGAAGCATACCGGTTTTGTTGACCCGCAGGTTGTAGTCGTTGAGCATAATCAGAATATCCCGCCGGATATCGAGTACTACGACCCCGAAGGCTCGGTCTACCTGAAGTGTTCGGCTGCGGCGCTCGAAACCCTCGGCAGGGAGAAGGGGTTCAGGCTCGTATGCTGCACCAGGACTAACTCCATCTTCGTTAAGGAAGAGTTCTTCGACGCCTCGAAATTCCCAGACGCTACCGTCTCGGAGCTATTCGACTATAGCGACATCACGCCGGGGATAGTCTTTACCGGGGAGGACAGGAATAAATACCCCGTCTTTTCACGCAAGACCGGTGCGGCGGTGAAGTTTCTAACGCGCCTCAAATACAGGGTCTCGTCAGCCGTAAAGAGGAAGAAAAAGTTTATCGGCCCCTCACCGGAGGTCGCTCGCCAGATAAGGAAGATGGGGATGGACGTCTAGATTTATTATGTGCATTTAAAAAAATATTTGATAGAATAAATTTTCACGTTATAAATTTAATAGTGTTACCGAGTTTGAGATACCGTCGGAGGAAGAGTATTTGAAGGATATAATTAAGCAGAAGAGGGCTCTCTACATAATAGACAAGTTCAAGGGCGCTCGCGTTCTCATTGTCGGAGACCTCATAATGGATCATTTTATATGGGGCGACGTGAGCCGCATTTCTCCCGAGGCCCCTGTGCCGGTAGTCGACGTGAAGAGCGAGAGCATCCTCCTCGGCGGCAGCGCAAATGTCGTAAATAATATCCACAGCCTCGGAGGAAACTGCGTCGTAACGGGCATCGTCGGGGACGATAGCGACGGAAAACGGTTAAGAAAAAGTCTTTCAGGGAAAAAAATTTCCACGAGGGGCATCATAGTGGACCCCGGGAGGCCCACCACCATTAAGACGAGAATCATCGCACACAGCCAACAGGTGGTGCGCTTCGACCGCGAGAAGAGGAAGAAGATAGACGGGACGACCCTGGAGAAGGTCCTGAAGTTTATTAAACGCTCGGTAAAGACAGTGGATCTTATAATCATATCCGACTACGCAAAAGGGCTCATCTCGCCGGGGCTGGTCGAGGAGATTACAACGCTTGCGGCAAAGTCGAATGTCCCCGTGGCCGTTGACCCGAAGGTAGAGCACTTCGGTTATTACAAGGACGTCACCGTCATTACGCCAAATAACCTTGAGGCCTCGCGTTCTTCCGGGGTCGAGATCGCCGACGATCACAGCCTCCACCTCGCAGGCGAAACACTTCTAAAGAGGACCAATGCCGAGGCCCTTCTAATTACGCGGGGCGAGCACGGGATGAGCCTCTTTGAGAAGGAGGGAGAGCGAACGCATATACCCACTGTCGCTCAAGAGGTATACGACGTGAGTGGTGCAGGAGACACCGTGATTGGCGTCTTCGGGCTGGCGCTTGCCTCCGGGGCCGACTTCAGGGAGGCGGCCGTTCTGGCTAACTTCGCCGCCGGGATAGTCGTCGGCAAGGTCGGTACCGCCACGGTGACGATGGAAGAACTAAAGGCCGCCGTGTCGAGCGGCCTCAAGAAGAAGTAGGAGTAACCCGGAGCTCTCCAAGCGCGTCTCCATAAGCGCCCTGAGCGTATTTTAATGCCCTTGGTTGATGTTGTGGTTTAACTTCACCCGCGAATTTGCTAGAATAACGAATTAAGATTATATTATACGGAGAGTGTTACATGTTAAAGTCCATGACCGGCTATGGCCGTTGCGATTTTTCTATAGCCGGAAAGGCCTTTACCGTTGAGGCCAAAAGCTTAAACCACAGGTATCTGGATATAAAGCTCCGCATGCCGGAGCGCTTCTTCGCCCTTGAG